>JAFVHT010000050.1 GCA_017474285.1 Acetobacter sp. | reverse complement strand
TGTTATATAGATTATTTTTTGGGATGAGAAATTTTAGAAAAGGCTTAAGAAAGCGTTTTAGGGAAGCTAAAACTCAAAAACAAGCCTTATCGTCTTCCAAACCACCACAAAAGCAAAGTCTAGCGCAAAATAAAACGTTTTTAACGGGAGTTGTCGCTCTTTTAACGGTAGGGGCTGCCTGTTATTGGTTTTTTACCCGTGATGATGTTGAAACAGATGATGCCTTTGTTACAGGGCGTGTTGTTGTTGTTGCGCCTCACGTTGATGGTTACGTCGTTGATCTTTTGGTTAATGATAATCAATTTGTCCATAAAGGGCAGATTCTCGCCAAAATAGATCCTAGAGATTGGCGAGCAGAGCGCGATAAAGCAGCAGCAAATTTAGCGGTGGCACAAGCGCGTGTGTGGTCCTCACAAATGAAACATGCTGTGGCGTTATTGCAATTTCCAGGGCATCTTATGCAGGCACAAGGACAGTTAGCGGAAGCGCGAGCCCAAGAATTACGGACATTAGCCGATTATAAACGCCAACGTGCAGTAGAACGTGCGGCAACCTCTCAACATGATATTGATTATGCACGCGCTGCCCTTGATATGGCACGCGCGCAAGTTTTAAGTGCGCAAGGGGCTGTGCGTATGGCAACCCCTGTAAAACCCAATATTGATAACGCGAAGAGTGCGATTTCAGAGAGCGACGCACAAAGGCTTGCGGCACAGGCTCAATTGGATTTAGCCTCCATTAATTTAGGGTGGACGGTGATCCGTGCGCCAACAGATGGTTGGGTAAGTCAACGTACTGTAGAACAGGGTAATTTTGTCAGAAGAGGGCAAAGTTTATTGGCGATTGTTGAGCCAAAAATGTGGGTTGTTGCTAATTATAAAAAACACAAATTACTGATATGCGCCCTGGTCAAAAAGTGGATATTCACGTTGATGCTTATCCTTTTTTGAAACTGCGCGGGCATGTAGATTCTTTA
Source organism: Acetobacter sp. (assembly GCA_017474285.1). Lineage (GTDB taxonomy): Bacteria > Pseudomonadota > Alphaproteobacteria > Acetobacterales > Acetobacteraceae > Acetobacter. Next base: position 32,532 of record JAFVHT010000050.1, on the reverse strand, counting down.
CAAAAAGGAACGGGGGCTGTTTTTAGTGCTTTTCCGCCTGAAAACGCAACAGGCAATTATGTGAAAATTGTTCAACGTGTTCCTGTAAAAATTTTAATTGATGAGGGGCTTGACCCTAATCATCCCCTTGCTCTTGGTTTGTCGGTAGAGCCTGTTGTTCACATTGATACAACGCCAAAATTAGTTCCGTCTTCTGATCTTCCATCGCGCCATGTTCCTTTAGCACAGGCGCCAAAGCCTCGATGATAGGTGCATCATGACAGATGTGGTCGTTGAGGAGGAAAACGGAAACGGCGGAAATGGCGAGGGTGAAGAGTGGCGTCCTAAATATAACGCGTGGCTTGTGGCATTTGTTGTCACGATGGCAGCGTTTATGGAGATTTTGGACACAACGATTGTCAATGTCTCTTTACCGCATATTGCAGGGAGTCTTTCAAGCACTTATGACGATGCAACGTGGACCCTCACCTCTTATTTGGTCGCTAATGGCGTTGTTCTAACCATTTCTGGGTGGTTAAGTAAAGTCTTCGGTCGTAAACGCTATTTTATTATTTGCCTTGTCATGTTTACGGCAACCTCTTTTTTATGTGGCATGGCGACGAGTCTAGGGAATTTGGTGATTTTTAGGCTTTTGCAAGGGATTTTTGGAGGTGGTCTCCAACCAACACAACAAGCCATTATTCTTGATAGTTTTCCGCCTGAAAAACGTGCCGCAGCGTTTGGGCTTACCTCTATTGCGGCTATTGTCGGACCTGTTCTCGGTCCAACATTGGGCGGCTGGATTACTGATAATTTTTCTTGGCGTTGGGTCTTTTTTGTGAATATTCCTTTTGGAATTCTCACGACATTAGCCGTTATGGTTGTTTTAGAAGATCCACCATGGGCAAAAAAGCAAAAAGCCCCTATGGATACAGTCGGTATTAGCCTTATTACGCTTGGATTTGGTGCGTTAGAAGTCATGGTTGATCGTGGTGAAGACGCCGATTGGTTTGGCTCAAATTTTATTTGTACAATGGCAGTTTTAGCCCTTTTAGGATTGGGGGGAGCTGTGGCATGGTTGCTCTATACCGATCAGCCTGCCGTTGATTTGCATGTTTTTTGTGATAAAAATTTTGCGGTTGGTACCTTTCTTGTCGGCGCTATAGGGTCTATTTTATATGCTTCGGCAATTATTGTGCCGCAATTTGCTCAACAAATTATGGGGTATACAGCTACTTTATCTGCTTGTGTTATCGCCTGGTGGTATTGCCGTGATTATGCTTATTCCTTTTGTACAGTGGCTTATGGGTGTGATAACGGTGCGGAGCGTTATTGCAATAGGGTTTGCTTTGTTGGGTGGGGCGTTATTTTATTCTGCCCATTTATTACCTCTGTTGGATTTTAAGCATTTGGTGTTATTCCGTATTAGTCAAACAGCCTGCCTTGCTTTTTTGTTTGTTCCTCTTTCTACCGTGGCATATTCAACCATACCCCAATATTTGAACGCCGATGCTTCTGCGTTATTTAGTATGTCGCGTAATGTTTTTGGGTCTTTAGCTATTTCTGGTGCTATGGCTCTTGTAACAGAGCGGCGACAAGCCCAACAGGCACATACGGTTCATTGGATGACTAATTATCACCCTCCCTATAATGAGGCTCTGACTCAAGCTCAAGCTTTTATGCAAGGGAGGGGACTGTCAGAAGCCGCCGCACAATCAGCCGCTAATCATTGGATGTATAAACAATTTTTATTACAAACAGCGATGCTCGCTTATAACGAAGTTTTTATTATTTTAGGTATAGTGTCGTTTTTATGTATTCCATTTTGTTTTATGCTCTCACCTATAACAGAGAGTGGCAAAGTCAGAGCAACGCACTAATTCAAACCTAAACACGTAAAAAATGTAAACGCACTAAAAGTGCCCTCATAAAACTTAATGGGGCAGGGCACGGCGTAAGGAATCAAGCAGGAGATTACTTTCTGTTCCATCCCATCTCAGGGCGTAACGCTGACGACATAAAAAGACCTCATGGGAGAAATAACAACGAAAAATAACGAAAAAAGTGCTAAAAAATAAGCACAAAATCACCACGGGGTCGGCTTCTTTTTATGGGGCTTTTTATTTCTGTAGTTTTCTAAATAGATGACTTGGGCTTTTTGCTCTTCGTCTTTTTCAACAATTTCTCCTTCAATAAACTGTGTTGGGTGGTTTGTTGATATAGGGGTAGAAGGGGGAAGATTGTCTAAAGGAATCAGGCGGCGAGTGTTTCAAACGGGTTGTTAAAGCATGTGTAAGAGCTGTCCGGGCTTTTTTGAGAGGCAAAAAAACAGTTCTTACAGAAGATTTTATAAAGCCATGCGTGCGAAAAAAGAGGCGTGCCATAGTCAAAGAAAATTTTTGTTGTACGGTAAAAACCGCATGGAAATTGTACCAAAAATTCTTGTAATTCCGTAAGAAAAACAACATGCCCAGAAATCTTAAAGAAACATTGCAAACGCCTAAAAGAAACAGCGAGAAAAGAAAGAGGCAAAAAGCGCCAAGAGCTGGATGCGCGTGTAAATAAGTATCTAAAAAAGAGAAATGTTGCCCCTGAAAATGATTGTGAAGCGTTTCTTGAAGAGTATGCTCATGGTGCTCATGATGTCCGTGGTGTTCATGATGCTTAAAATGTTCTGCCGTCTGCTCTGACTGTGGGGGAAAGCCAACAAAAAGCGCATAAAGGAAAAAGAAAAAAGAGCCAAAACTTGAGAGAATAAAAACAAGTCTAAAAATGGCAAGGGGGTAAATAAGAAAGCGGCAGAGGCAATAAAACGGAATTTTTATCGACTCTAGCAAAAAAGCCTTCAAAATATTAAAGATGACAGACACGCACAACCACCCTTAAGATATATTTAGATATATTTACATTGTAGAAAAAAGATTTTTGAGTTGATCTTCTTAATCTGACCTTCTTCTGATCTTCTCAAGAATATCTAATACGCACAACATTTCGTAAATAATAAAAATGTTAAATAAAAAATGTTAATAGTATAGGGAATAACGCGAAAAAAGAGTCTCAATGTATAACGATATGTTGTCTAGTATCAAGTGTTAATATCGTATTTACTCAGATAAATCATAAACTCCCTTAACACACAACTTTTAAGAGTATGTCTTCTTTTTAAGTAATGTCTCTTTAAGTGGTGATTAAAAAACCATTAACCAGCGTGTGCGTGTGGGTGCGCATGTGCATGTGGGTGTTGGGTCTCTTTTGGCGTTAAATTAGCGTAAGGTACATTCGCCTTACGTTGTCTTTTTACAGGTTTCCCAAAATTTGAAGGCACTTTAAGACCGAGGAGATGCGCAATTTTCCTTAAGGATTCAGGGCTTCCCTCTTGTAAAAGAGGTTCACTTAAAGCGTCAAAATGCTCTTTTTTCTCTGGGTTGTTAAGACCGCTTGCACGAACGAGTGTTCTAAAAGCGTCGCAAAGATTTTCTTTGTCTTTTTTGCGGCTACTTATAACAGCCCTTAAAAAGGCTTGCATGCCATTTTGGCTTGTTAGATAAGTCGCAGGGTCGAAAGGTGTTGTCTTGATGATGATTTTTTCAGCACTCATTTTTATTTCTCCTAACGCTTTTATATAAGTTTACTTTTAAACGTTATTTTCTGTCTAGTAAGAGGTCAGCTGCAATATCAAACGCTTTCTTAATGTCTCTACTTTGCTCACTTTTATTATTTTTACTACCGCCATGGAGTAAAGTAATCAAAATAATCTCATGACCTATGAGAGCAAAATAAACTCTATAATGTCTTATCTTGATCTCAAAAAGGTCGTCTTTGTAAGGGCAATCTTTGCCAGCAATACAGCGACCAAGATTTTTAACGACTTTACCTTCTTTAAGTTTCTCGATATAGGCTATCGTTTGTGGTCTACGTATATACTCAAGGATTTTCGTTTGATTGTTGTTGTCGAGTTCTTTTAACCATTTCTCAAACGTTTCTGTTTGTATGATTTTATAAGTCGTCATAGGTTTATTTCAATCTGGCTCGAGATGTTTCATAGTATAGTGCCGGTTTGGGAAAGAAGCCATCTTTGATAAATGATCATTAAAGACTTTAAGGCGCCCAATATTTTGACGATTGTAAAGAAAATTAGCTTCTTGATGTAATGGTTGTTTTAATGATTGATTCATAGGCATGACTCAAAAATGTGATGTTGGAATAATATATGAGATCAAGTGTGTGGTGTTGAAAGAATTGAAAGAGTCAAGGAGTAAAGTTCAGTAAAATTTTTTATCAGTGTTTTTATTCGTTTTTATGATTGGCTTTGTGTAAAAGAAAAAGTGTAAAAGAAAAAAATCTGTTACAACAGGTTGTGATTAAAATGTTATGAAAACATGTGTGAGAAATATTGAGGACGTCATGAGGAAAAATTTTGTTTTGCGCGCTCATGTGCTTATAGGTGTGCTTGTGGGTGGTATAATGTGGGGGAGTATGGTGTATAACACGGCGGCTTTAGCGGTGACAAAACAAGTGAAAAAAGCAGAGCCGCATGAATGGGTTGCAACAGGGTGCGGAGGTGAACCAAGAATCCCTAAAATTGATATGTCTACCGTGCAACGTTATAATATTAGCGTTGATAAAGTTGGTGCCTATGAAAAAGCCGCACGGGTTTATAATAGTTGTGTTTCAAAAGCAGCACTAAAAGAGGAAACAGAAATTAGTAACGAAGCGCGCGCTAAAATTGCCTATGTGCATGAAGGTAGTGCTGCTGTGCAAAAACGTATTTCAAGTGTTTTTGAAGAATTAACGGCAGACCTTAAAGAAGGTGGGGCAAAATTACAAAAAGCTGCCCAATAACGGGTTTCTGTTCTCAAACGCATGGTTTGAGGGGAGCATTGCTGCACTGGCTTTGATTTTGAAGGGAACGGCTTAAGTCGTTCCTCCCTTTTGTTATGCTCTGTTATTATATATTATATTAAGAGGCGTACGGTATGCCGACGTTTTTTTGATAAACGGCAGACTTATTTCTAAAGAGAGTTTAAAGTCTAAAGAGAGAAAAAGGCGTTGTGTTTGTATGTCATTTTCAAAAATCAGATCTCTTTGTAAACTTTCTTTAATCAATTTAATCAATAAATAAAAGAGCGTTGAGAATGGCAACACTTTTAAATCAAAAATTGCTTAAAAGCTGTATAGAAAAGTTTCATTTTCCTGAAAATGAAAAACGGCAGAAGAGTGAAAAAATAATTTCTGCGTGGCAAAAATCTTTTAAAGAGAGTGATTTAAGTAAGGCGAAAGAAACTTCATTACAAGGCAAATTTTTTGCCAAATTCTTTTGTGAAATTTTAGGCTATACAACGCAAGATGACGGCAACGAAGTTTGGACATTAAAACAGGAAGCCAAAACCGAAGTCGACGGCAAAGAGGCGGACGGCTCTTTAGGGTTTTATTCCAAAACATCTAAAAAAACACGATGTGTTATTGAATTAAAAGACGCGCAACAGCCTCTCGACAAGAAACAGCTCACAAGAGAGAGCAAACAGACACCTGTAGAACAGGCTTTTCAATATCTTTATAAATTTGATGGTTGTGATTGGGTGATTGTATCCAATTTTAGATATACCAGACTTTACCATAAATCCAAAGGACAGACGGCTTATGAAGAATTTGATATTTTAACTTTGCACGAAGAAAAAGAGTTTAAAAGATTTTATTATTGTTTGTGTCAGGAAAACCTATTAAACGAACAAGCGCGTTCGCCTATGGACGAACTTGTCAAACGATCAGGCGAAGCCTGTATTGATATTACAAAAGAGTTTTATTTAGAATTTAAAAATGTGAGAAGAAAATTATTTGACCATATCGTCGAGAATAACCCTGATTTTGATAAAAAACTCTTACTTGAAAAAACGCAAAAAATTTTAGACCGGTTTGTCTTTATTTTCTTTTGTGAAGATACAGCCGGGCTTTTGCCGCATAACACCGTAGAAAACACTTACGAACTTGGTCAAGCCTCTTTTTCATCTTCTGAATGTAAGATATGGGAACAGTTTAGAGGGTTGTTTGTTGCCATAGATAAGGGAAATACGAGAGTTAAACCACCGATCAATGCCTATAATGGTGGTTTATTTGCCGATGATGAAATTTTAGATAAACAACTCATTATCAGAGATGAAATATTTGAAGACATTAAGAATTTAGCCCGTTATGACTTTGAAAGTGATCTCAACGTTAATATTTTAGGGCATATTTTTGAACAATCCCTATCAGATTTAGAACAAATTAAAAACGAGCTTGACGGAATACAAGAGGAAAAGAAAAACGCCAAACGTAAAAAAGACGGTATTTTTTACACTCCCGAATATATCACGCACTATATTGTCAAAGAAACGATCGGCAAATATTTAGAAGAAAACCCCGAAAAACTTGAAGAGATAAAAATTTTAGATCCAGCTTGCGGAAGTGGCGCCTTTCTTAACCAAGCCCATAGTTTTTTAGTGCAACAAAGAAAAATTCAAAGAGACGAAAAAATTGCACAACTAGGGAAAAGTCAATTAAATTTCTTTGAACACATCAACTACGCTGATATAGACCGTTCTATCCTCTTAAACAACCTTTATGGCGTGGATTTAAACAAAGAAAGCGTAGAAATTACCAAACTTGCCCTTTGGTTAAAAACGGCACATGCCCAATGTAAACTCAATAATCTTGATGAGAACATCAAATGCGGAAATTCGCTCATCGACGATGAAACGATCGCTGGTGATAAGGCGTTTAAATGGGAAGAAGAGTTTCCTTCACTATTTAAAGAAAAAGAATTAAAAGCATATCATATCACTTTTATAACCTATGGTTCTTATGAAGGTGATGATGTAAAAAATTCTTCTAAAAATAAGTATGAAAAGCCAGATCTGTCATTAGAAGATGAAGAATTTATACTTAATGCCCTGATCGACGTCATAGAAGAGTCAGAGTTAAGAGTATTGGCACTTAATATATGTAAAAACCATGTCCATAAGGCGGTTGTGTGTGCCTATGATGAAATAGAGAAGTATGTACAAAAAATAAAATCGATGACATCAAGACAATTAAACATACATAAAGGGATAACAATTCCCAATAAAGAAAAGACTTTATCCCAAGAAAAACAAAAAGCAAAAACGCAAAATAGACTATGGGCGTCAAAATATGATGTCTCTGAAATTCAAACAGAAGAAGAATTGTTAAATGTTATCAATTATATACACCATAACCGGCAAAAACATAACTTACCAGCATTACAACAAGATGTACAACACAGGGTCATGACCCTGTGTTGGGAGATCAATAAAGCGTTTGTACCATACGAGAAAGGTGGTTTTGATTGTATTATCGGCAATCCGCCTTACATTAAAGAATATACGAATAAAAGCACATTTGATGGGCTCCATGCTAGCCCATACTATCAGGGGAAAATGGACATATGGACACTTTTTGCGTGCCAAGCCATAGATAAATTAACAGATAACGGCTATTTAAGTTTTATTGCGCCGAATAGTTGGCTAACAAATGCAGGGGCGAGCATTTTCAGAAACAAGATTTTATCAGACGGTGAAATAGTTAAATTCATTGATTTTGGCGATTTTAAAGTGTTTAAGGACGCTGGTATTCAAACGATGATTTTTATATTCAAAAAATGCACGCCTAGAGAAAATTATGAAGTTGATTATTGCAAAATAGAAGATAAAAATTTAAGCGAAGATATTATCAGAGGTTTTATTGAAAACGATTTACAAGAAAGCATCACTGGAATTACAAAATTTAAAGCAACTATAAGACCTAAAGATTTGAAAGATAAAGCGATTGCATTTTTAGATAACAATATAGATGTTGTTATAAATAAAATCCAAAATTCTCAAGAAATTACATATTTGTTGCCTAACGAAATGACAAACGGCATACATTCGCATCATGATAGGCTAACAAATAGTATGCTTGCAATATTGGGGAATAATCACATTGTCGGTGAAGGTGTTTTTTGTTTGTCTGAAAAAGAGAAAAGAGATCTTTTACTAACTGATAAAGAGTTAGAAGATCTTATAAAACCGTATTATAGTCCAAAAGAATTATTTAGATACTATGGAAATTCTAAAAATTCTGAATGGATAATATACACTAATTCAAAATTTAAAGACATCAATGAGATTGAGCAATATCCTAACATAAAAACTCATTTAGATAGATATGCAAACATTATAACATCTGACAATAGACCCTATGGCTTGCATAGATCAAGAAACGAGAATTTTTTTAAAGGTGAAAAAATCATATCATTGAGAAAATGTGCAAATCCGACATTCTCATATACTTTTTTTGATTGCTATGTAAGTGCTATGTATTATGTAATTAAGACAAATCGCTTTAATATGAAGTACTTAACAGGATTATTGAATTCTAATCTTATTAAATTTTGGCTAAAAAATCAAGGGAAAATGCAAGGAGATATATTTCAAATTGATAAGGAACCATTGCTAAAAATTCCTTTAATAGTTGCAGATAAAGACAAACAAGAATATATCGGCAATTTAGTATTAAGACTGATTGAACATATTAAAACTCTTAAAAACAACGTGGAAACTTGTTTAGAAGTAATAAAATCACTTTGTAGTATTGATGTTATACCAAATAAATTTAATGAATTTTATAAAATGGGTATAAACCCGTTTATAGAAGAGCTCGACAAACTCGGGGTCATGACCCGGAGTGCAGAACCTGCAGGCAAAACTTCATGGGCAAAACCCACAGAAAAATCTCAATCCAAATCTCAATTACGGGACACAACGCGCGGTTCAAAACTCACGCTTTCACAAAAAGAAGAGTTGATCAGCTGGTATAAAACCAAATCCGAGCAATTAAACAAAATTAAGTCCGAAATCGACACCCTCGATCGTGAAATCGATCAAGAAGTCTATAAACTCTACAATTTAACCCCGGAAGAAATCAAAATCATAGAAGGGGGTTCGTGACAATAAAAGATTTCAAAAAATAAAAATATTTTACACTTTAGGTGTTAATCTGTTTTTGGAAGAACGCGAAAAACTCGGGGTCATAACCTCAAGTTTAGAACCTATAGGAAAAACTTTACTGAACGTGTTAAGCTACCCCTAAAAATAAGGTGTTTGGCGATAAGGGATTGTTTTGAGGTTTTTATGCGTTTTAACGGCGAGGATTTATGAGAAAACGTGTGCAGTCATTGGCAGGGCGTTGTGTCAACGCATGGCGTTTAATTAGCGTAGGCGTAGCCTTGCTTATTATGCTGATCAGTAGTATTGGCGTGTTGGCGTGGAATGTCTCACAAAGCACAAAATTAGCGAAGGAAGCAACAGGTTCTTACCTTATGGCGTTGCAAAAAACAGGACATTTGCAAATAGGGTCTTTAGAGAAGACCAATGAAAACGCAAAAAATGAGACAATAAAAAAAGCAGAATTTAATATCGGGGTGAAAATTTTAGAGCAAGTTGTGGCTTCAAAAGTTGAAGGAGTTTCTACGCTCGCCAAAATGCAACAGGCGGCTCTTGCGGCGCAAGAGGGTCAAACAACAAAAGCTTTAGCATTATGGAATGCTGTACAAACAAATCATGCAGTAGCCCCTCCTTTGCAGGATATGGCGAGTTTCTTATGGTGTCAGCAACAAATTGATACAGGAGATCCAGCTGTTTTGCGCTCAAGGCTCTTTGTGCTTTTGAATAAAGGGAAAGCATGGCAAGGGCTTGTAACGGAAAGCCTTGCTTTATTGGATATAAGAGAGGGACATCGTGATGCTGCCCTTAAAAAACTAACCTCGTTGATGACTTTAGACAATGTTTCCGATGATGTGCGGAAGCGCGCGCAAACTATGATACAAGCCTTAAACGCACCACCAGCAGGGTGAGATTTATAGGAATTTATAGGATAAGAGTATGGGGTATAAAAGTTCTCGTTCTGATCGACACGTGAATCGACAAAGTAAAATAACGCGAAGAAATTTACTAATAGGGAGTATTGTTGCCCCCGCCTTAGCGGGATGTGATGAGGGGTATAGAAAACCTCTTATTCCCGGGCATCGGATTGATATTTTATCCTCTGGGGAAGGGTTAATGGTTGATAATGAGGATAAAACCCCGATTACGATACCACCGCCAAAACTTATTTCTGAATGGCCCTTAATTGGGCGTGTACCTACTCATAGAGGGGAAAATTATGCTTGGGGTGGGTTGCATCGGCGTTGGCGCCACGATATTGGGGCAGGTATTTCAGAGCCTGATTTTTTCGCTTGGGCAGCATTAGGCTCTCTTGGGCGAGGGATTATTCCAGTATCTCCTGTTGTGCACAATGGGCGGTTGTTTGTCATGGATGCGCAAGGGGTTGTGAGAGCGTTTTCTTGGCCCGGTATGCACAAACTTTGGAAATTAAACCCAAAAAGTAAAAAATCCCGCTCAAGTAATCTTGGCGGGGGTATAGGGGTTGATGGAGATACGCTTTATATTGTTGATGGTGTTGCTCAAGCCTTGGCGGTTCATGTGGCAACGGGCAAAGTCAAATGGCGGGTTAATATCAATACGCCCGGGCGTTCCGCGCCGACTATTGCAAATGGAAAGGTCTTTTTTGGTACCATTGATGAACGTTTTTTTGCATTAGACGCCAAAACGGGCCGGCAAGTGTGGAGCTATGCAGCCACTAAGGCTGAAACAACCGTTTTTGGGCAGCCTGCTCCCGCTTTTTCTAATGGTACCGTCGTTGCTGGTTTTGGTGGGGGGGATCTTGTTGCTTTTCGGGCAGATAGTGGTGAAGTGGTCTGGAGCAATATGCTTGGCAATGTCAACAGCCAAGCCCGTGCGTTAAACTTAAATTGTGTACGCGGATTACCGGTTATTGTAGATAATGTTGTTTATGCGGTAAGCGTGGCACAGTTGCTGACGGCGGTTGATATGCGCACAGGACGCCATGTGTGGGAACGCGCTGTAGCAAGCCAAGATAATATTTTATGTGTGGGGGATTGGCTTTTTGTTCTTTCGCTGGATCAACAAGTGGCGTGTCTTGATAGATTATCGGGGCATGTGCGGTGGATTACGCAATTACGCCGTTTTTGCAATATTGAATTTAATAAAGGTATTGTTACGTGGTTTGGTCCTATTTTGGCGGGGGGACAACTTGTTTGTTTGAGTACATTGCCCGCAAATGGTATGGCACGTCTTGACCCTACGACAGGGAATATTATTTCTATTGATGAAATGGACGCTATTTCGTTTGTATCCCCTATTGTTGTGGATAATCAAATGTTGATTCTCACAAACGATGGGTATTTAAGATCTTATGGCTAAAAAAACTAAAAATTCACGTGCTGTGTCGTCGCTCTCAACAACGGGGTTGCCGGTTGTTGTCATAGCGGGTCGCCCTAATGTTGGTAAATCGACGCTTTTTAATCGTCTTGTGGGGCGTAAGCAAGCGCTTGTGGCAGATACACCAGGAGTTACGCGTGATCGTAAAGAGGGTGTTGCCCTTATTCGAGGGCAAAATATCCGCTTGATTGATACAGCAGGGTTAGAAGAAGCCGCGCCCGATACTCTTTTGGGGAGAATGCGTGCCTCTTCTGAAATCGCTTTGCGTGATGCCGATCTTATTTTGTTTTGTGTTGATGCACGGGCGGGCATAACACCTGCCGATGCTCATTTTGCCCAATGGATACGCAAACAAAATCGCCCTGTTTTACTTGTTGCTAATAAAGCAGAGGGCGCGCGCGGCTCTGCTTTTGCCATGGAAGCCTATGCATTGGGGTTGGGGAAACCACTTGCCATTTCTGCGGAACATGGTGACGGTGTTACAGATTTAATGTGGGAAATAGCCGATCGTTTATCCGCTTCGATAGGACAAGATGAACAAGAGGATGATTCAAACGCCGAGGCTTTCGAGACTTTTGAAGAAGATTCTCCTACAGGTCCACTACGTGTGACGATTGTCGGGCGACCTAATGCGGGGAAATCGACTCTTTTAAATACATTGCTTGGCGAAGAACGTATGATTACAGGACCAGAACCCGGGCTTACCCGTGATTCTGTGACTGTGCCTTTAAAACATGATCTGGGTACGTTTGAAATTGTCGATACAGCGGGCTTACGCCGTAAAGCGCGCATTGATGATGCGTTAGAAAAAGTATCGACTTCAGCCTCTATTGAGGCGATGAAAATGGCGGAAGTGGTGCTGTTGGTGTTAGATGCCACTTTAGGGGTGCAAGAACAAGATCTTCAAATTGCTCGTCTTATTGAACGGGAAGGGCGGGCTTGTGTGCTTGTGCTCAATAAATGGGATTTGGTGAAAAATCGTGCGGAAACGCGTAAAGCCATTCTTGATCGGCTAAGTATTTCATTAGCGCAAATGCGCGGGGTTCCCGTTGTTGCCCTTTCAGCTGTTACAGGTGATGCCGTACATAAATTATTACCTGCTGTGCGGGAGGCTTGGGAGATTTGGAACACACGTATCCCTACAGGAGAACTTAATCGCTGGTTTCATGAGATGCTAGCACGGCATCAACTTCCCCTGATAGAGGGGCGGCGTTTGAAATTGCGTTATATGACACAAGTCAAATCACGCCCTCCAACTTTTGTTATTTTTGGAACACGTGTAGAACGCCTTCCTGATGATTATAAGCGTTATTTGGCGAATGGTTTGCGCGAGGCGTTTAATCTCCAAGGGGTTCCGTTGCGGTTTCAACTACGTGCGACAAAAAACCCTTATGCCCCCACATAGGACCCCCATATAGGAATTTGCATGGGATTTTCAATCTCAGGAGTCTTAAACTTCACTTTCAAGAAAAATTCTGTTAGTATCTCCCATCCACGCACCATGATAACGGTTTAACCAATGTTCAGCTTGGGTAGGTGCACCCTCGGCTAAAGCGAGGAGAGGAGCAAGATAGATTTCTTCTGATAATTGACTTTTGTCATCAATGATGTTGCGGTTTTGTAACCCTTTGAGAGCAAGGGTCATAATGCGAGAAGCAAAAGAGCGTAAAGTCCCTTTGCCAAAAGGTGTATTAAGTCCTTGTGTCGGCACTTGTTTGTATAATTGATGATAGGCTTCCCATGGGTGGGAACGAATAAGGTCCCACGCGCTATTAAGGGCAGTTGTATCGTATAAAAGCCCCGTCCACAATGCTGAAAGAGCGAGTATCATTTCAGGGGATCCGACATCTGCGCAGCGGATTTCTAAAAATTGTTTGAGGCGTATATCGGGAAAAACCGTTGTGAGGTGATGGCTAAAATCCTCTAAAGTGGGGCGTGTATCCTCTAATCCCTCTTGGCGTTCTCCTTTGAGCCACGCGTGAAATGAACGTCCAGCGACATTGCGCATTTTCCCGTTTCGCATAATAAAATACATAGGCACGTCTAAAACCCAATCAACATAACGCTCAAAACTTAGATCAGGTGAAAAGACATAAGGGTGAGTACCTGAACGTGCGCGATCTGTATCTGTCCAAACACGTGCCCGATTGGAGAGAAACCCGTTAGGTTTGCCTTCAAAAAATGGGGAATTAGCAAAGAGCGCTATAGTCATAGGTTGTAAAGCGGCTGAAACTTGCATTTTACGCACCATATCGTGTTCTGAGTCAAAATCTAAATTGACTTGTACGGTGCACGTGCGTTGCATCATATCAATCCCTAAAGAGCCAACTTTTGGCATATAAGTCCGCATCAGAGCATAGCGAGATTTAGGCATCCAAGGCATGGTTGCGCGTGTCCCTGTTGGGTGAAAGCCGAGCAGGGAAAAACCGATCCCTAGTGATCGCGCTATGGGACGGAGTGTCTGAAAATGGTCGTGTAATTCTTGTGCTGTCTCGTGGAGAGTGCGTAAAGGAGCGCCCGATAATTCAAACTGACCAGCAGGCTCTAATGAGATCGCAGCTCCTGCAGATTGTCCTTTCCCATTAAGCCCAATAATATTGCCCTCATCAATGACAGGGCGCCAATGATCGGGTTGGGAATCATAGAGCGCGTTCAAAAGAGCCTGAATCCCATGAGAACCAAAATAAGGTGGCGGGGTATAGGCTTTAAGCGTTTCAGAAGAGGGTTTTTGAGAGGCTTCTGGTCTGATAAAGCCAAATTTTTCATGTTCAGTGCCAATACGCCAAGCCGTATGAGGTTTGCAGCCTTGTGCAAGTAGATCAATGAGTTGATGGCGAGAGTCGATGAAAACATTGTTTGATGAGGCTGTGTTGGGCATGGTGAGGGGTCCTGATAGTCTTAACAATCGTTAATACACAATACAAAAATACACAATATAAAGGGGAGGGAAAAAGAGGGCTTATTCTGTCATACTCTCTTTCGAACGTAAATAATGGGTTATGAGGGCTAATCCAGCAGCGACAGCTGTATCGGCTCTGAGTACAGAAATACCAAGAGAAAGGGGGACAATAAAAGAGTGTTTTTGTAAAGAGAGGCGTTCATTAGGGGTAAAACCGCCTTCTGGTCCGATCAATAAACCGTCACCTTTTTTGGCTTTGTATAACGCGTCAGAGTTTGAGAGAGTCTCTAGACGTTCTATGGCTGCAAAAAGTGCGCGTTGGCAAGACCATGTATGCAGGAAAGTTGCTAAAGAAAGAGGGGAGGCTATAGTAGGAATATCAAGGCGTTCGCATTGTTCAGCGGCTTCAATGGTAATGCTTGTTAGCCGTTTGAGATTGAGGTTGTGGGTATTTGTGCGTTCTGTAATAATAGGGATAAATTCTGTAACGCCGAGCTCTGTTCCCATACGAAAGATCAAATCAGTAGCATCGCGTTTGAGTAAAGCAAAAGCTAATTTAAGGTCGGGGGTAGGGTTTGGGGTGCGTAGGTGCTGTTCTAAAACGATTACCCCTTTTTCTTTACGCAATTCTATAATACGGGCAAGCCATTCTCCTAGAGACGCATTAAAAACTCGAAGAGAATCCCCACATTGTCGACGCAGTACCGTCCCTAAATAATAGGCTTGTTGGGCATTAAGAGGGCATGTCTCTCCTTGTTTTGGTGAATGTTCTGCCAAACAGGTTGGAGAAAAAGCGTCTAGGGGGATATATAAACGAGGTAAATGTGTTGCCCTTGTTATAGGCAATGTATGTGGCATGTGGAAGAGTAATTCCTTATCCAAAAAACAAAAAAGTCTTAAGGAGATGGGGTGTAAAAGAAAGGGTAAGAACGGGAAAATTGTGCGAAAAGAATTATTTTTTGTGATGAGGTAGAGTATATAGTAAAAGAGTGCCTGTGTACTGTATAAAATTTGTGTACTCTCATAAATATTCATAAAAACATGAAAATATTTTTGTTAAAAGAATAGGTTTAAATTTATTATTAAAAGTAGAACTATGTCTTACCATACCGATATACAATTAACGGGGTGGGTTGCTCGTTTATCTCCTCGTATACGGTCTTATGTGCTATTAGCGCGTCTTGATAGACCTATTGGAATATGGCTTTTGTGGTTGCCCGGGGTGTGGGGAATTTTACTACCAGAGGGGATTACATGTGTTGAACGCCTCCGCCTTATCCTCTTATTTTTAATTGGGAGTGTTGTGATGCGTTCCGCCGGGTGTGTGGTCAATGATATGTGGGATCGTGACATAGATCGGCAAGTAGCGCGTACAGCGGGCAGACCTTTGGCAAGTGGTGCGTTGCGTATGCGACAAGCCGCTCTTTTTTTGTTGGTATTGTTGCTCGCCGGGCTTGGGGTTTTATTGCAACTGAACCACCTTTCTTGGATGCTTGGAGCTTTTTCTTTGGTTTTGGTGGCTTTTTATCCTTTAGCTAAAAGATTTACTTGGTGGCCCCAACTTGTTATGGGCTTTACGTTTGGCTTTGGGGCACCTTTGGGATATACCGCAGCTGCAGGACATTTGGCGTGGGCACAAGCGGCATTATATGGGGCAACTATTGCTTGGCAATTAGGGTTCGACACGATTTACGGCTTTCAAGATATGGAAGACGATGCTCGTATTGGCGTAAAATCAACCTCTCGCCTCATGAAAGGGCATGCCCATTTGTTTATAGGGTGTTGTTATGGCATGATGATAATTTTATTGGCGTTAGCGGCAATTTTATCAGGGGTATCGGGGTTATTTTGGCTTATGTTGCTTTTGCCAGCTGTGTTTCTTGCGCGGCAAGTTATGCAAATTAACCCTATGAACCCTGTTGTGTGTTTACAGCAATTTCGCGCGCATAGAGACATTGGAGCAATGGTGGCTATAGCGTTTTTAGCAGGGTTGGTGAAAATATTTTAACAGGTTAAAACAAAATTATTTTTTAGGGGTTTTAGGTTTTTGTTTGATGGTTTCAAAAGGTGTTCTATGGGGTTTTCTTTACAGTATTGGGTGCGTTATTTGGGGGTAGCGTTATGTTTCGCTCTGTTAGGGGTGGACTATAACCATAAGGCGTATGCACAATGTGAGAAGCAAAGTAAGGCGGTGTTTCATGTTGCAGCGGGTATTGTTTTATCAAGATCTGATAAACAAAGGCTTAAGAAAATTGAACAAGCCTTAAATCGGTATACGATGTTTGAAGCGCATATCCTTCAAACGGATTCGAATGGGAAACAAGTCACGGGGCGTGTATGGATTAAAAGACCTGGTCAAATGCGACTTGTCTATGACCCTCCTTCGCCGTGGCTTCTTGTGGCAAATGAAGGAAAAGTTATTTTTCGTGATAGCCAACTTGATCAAACAACGCTTATTCCTATGGATCGAACCCCTTTAGGGCTTTTATTGCGGCGTTGTGTGCGTCTTACGGACGGTGTTACCATAACAGGGTTTCAACAAGGGCGTGGTCTTATACAAGTAAGTCTTGTAAGAACCGCTTTGCCAACAGAGGGGAGCTTAACGCTTATTTTTTCAGAAAACCCATCGGATCCAAACTCTATGACTTTACGGGCATGGCGTGTTGTTGATGCCCAAGGACGTGAAACACAAGTGTTATTAGAAGATGTGCACGCCGTCAACACCATAGCCGCGAATTTGTTTACATTGCCATCGTTAGAAGACCCAACAGAAAGCACGTCAAAAAACGTATCAACAGGCGCTTTTCATGATTCATCAGCAGGGTTATTAACAAAATCGCCTTAAAATCATGATAGTCGGCTTAGTCGGCTCTTTTGAAAATTTTTCTTATTTTTCTCAACGCTTCAGGCTTCCCTCAAAATCTTTTTCAAGAACTATTTTCTCTGGGTTGATTTTGGTATAACAAGCATTAAGTGCCAATGTGTAGTAAAGCATATGATGATCATTTTTCTATATGAACGGGGCTTATTGTAGGGGTATGAAAATATGTGCCTTTTTAGAGAGAGGTTATAACGCTATAGGTAGGGTAAACGCTTGATGACCGAGGGGGATCTTTTTGGGGGTGTGACGCTACCGCCTAAAAAACAACCATATCAAAATCATACGCCAAAACACGCGGATTATTCTACAGGTCATTCTATACGGGGGCGCGTTCAACCTTTAGCCGATCGGTTGCGACCTAAACGCTTGGAAGACGTTATCGGACAACCTGCTTTGTTAGGACCAGAGGGGCGTTTAACACGTATGCTCGAACAAGGAAGTTTGAGTAGTTTAATTTTATGGGGTACCCCGGGGGTTGGAAAAACAACCATTGCACGCCTTCTCGCACAGGCAAGCGGGCTTGTGTTTGTACAGCTTTCAGCGGTTTTTTCAGGTGTTGCGGATCTTAAAAAAGCTTTTGAAACAGCGCGAAATTTGGCACGTTCTGGCACGCGAACGTTGCTTTTTGTTGATGAAATTCATCGTTTTAATCGAGCACAGCAAGATGGCTTTTTGCCTGTTGTTGAAGATGGCACAATCGTTCTTGTTGGAGCTACCACAGAAAATCCCTCTTTTAGTTTGAATGCAGCGTTATTATCACGGTGCCAAGTCATGGTATTAAGCCGGTTAGATGATGAAGCGTTAGAGGCTCTTTTAACACGTGCTGAACATGAAATAGGTAAAACACTCCCGCTGACAGACGAAGCACGTGCGACTTTGCGGGCTATGGCAGACGGGGATGGGCGTTATTTACTCAATATGGTTGAACAAATTTTGAGTATGAAAACGCAAACCCTTTTAGATCCTACAGTATTAGCCCGTTATTTAGCACGTCGCTCTGTTCTCTATGATCAAAATCGAGATGAACATTATAACCTCATTTCCGCTTTGCATAAATCAATGCGAGGTTCCGATCCAGATGCCGCGTTATATTGGTTTGCGCGCATGCTTAAAGGTGGGGAAGACCCCCGTTATATTGCCCGCCGTTTGGTACGGTTTGCAACCGAAGATGTGGGCATGGCAGATCCCCACGCTTTACCCTTAGTCATCTCAGCATGGGAGGCTTATGAGCGATTAGGATCGCCAGAGGGGGAGTTGGCGTTGACGCAAGCCGTAATCTATCTTGCAACAGCGCCTAAATCAAACGCGATTTACAAAGCCTATAAAGCGGTGTGTTCTTCGGCAGAGCAAACAGGGAGTTTGATGCCGCCTGCCCATATTTTGCAAGCCTCAACCGCGCTTATGCGCGATATAGGCTACGGGCAAGGATATGTCTACGATCACGATAGTGAAGAGGCTTTTTCAGGGCAAAATTATTTTCCTGAAGGTATGTCGCGGCAAGTTTTTTACACACCGACAAATCGGGGGTATGAATGTGAAGTGCAACAAAGGGTGGAAGCACGTGCGCGGTTACGAGAGCAAAAACAACATCCATCAAAATAATCTTCAAGACATAAAGAAATCGGTATGACTGTTGTTCACCTTACTGTAACAGAAGACGAGGCAGGGATTCGCCTTGATCGTTATTTTCATCGTCATTACCCACATGTGACTCATGGCGTTTTACAAAAATTATGCCGTACGGGGCAAATCCGTGTAGAGGGGCGACGAGTCACTGCGTCTTCTCGGTTAGAGGTGGGGCAAAATATACGAATACCCCCAACACTTGTCGCTATGCTGTTCCACGTGCAAGATCGTAAAACGCAGCTAGATAAACGCTTGGTGCAAGAAATCCGCAAAATGGTTTTGTACCAAGATAAATATTTAATTGTTCTCAACAAACCTGCAGGGCTCGCTGTTCAAGGAGGAAGCGGTATTATCAAACATATTGATATGATGCTTGACGGTTTACGAGAAGGAGAGGATGCTCGTCCTAGGCTTGTGCATCGGGTCGATCGAGATACGTCGGGCGTGCTTCTTTTAGCCAAAACACCAGGGATAGCTGCGCATTTAGCGGCTTCTTTTCGAGGGCGAGATGTCAAAAAAATTTATTGGGCTGTTGTTGTGGGCAGACCAACCCCGCTTTCTGGTGAAATTGATCAACCCTTAGTCAAATTAGGAAGAGGACCTGAATCGGTTGTTGTACCCGCTGATCGGCGTGATGATGATGCCCAATCTGCACGGTCTACTTATGAGGTGCTCGATTCTATAGCGCGTAAATTTTCATGGTTAGAACTCTCACCGCTTACAGGGCGTACGCATCAATTACGTGTACATTGTGAGTCTTTGGGTACGCCTATTGTAGGTGACCCTAAATATGGGGGTGCATTAGCGCATCCTGCAGGGGTTATTGATCAATTACACCTTCATGCACGTATGTTGGACATTCCACACCCCGCAGGAGGGCGCCTCTGTGTCAGTGCAGAATTACCCGATCACATGAAAAGCACGTTTCGAGATTTTGGTTTTTCAGCAGGTCCAACCCCAAAACCTCTTCGGAGTGGCGTTTCGTAACGTATTTATAACCTTTTTTAAGGTTTAATAAATTAAGGTTTAATAAAAAGTGGTGTAAAGATTGATTGTTAAGGGAGTTATTTTTTGGGCACTCATAAAATCCATGAAAAACGGCGGGGGGAGCAAAAACGTTTTTGGAAAGAAGTCACGGTTGTTCAAGAAGGGGAAGAGGGGGCTGAACAGCGTTTTTCTATTGCCTTAGATCGTCGCGTTATACGTTTACCAAAAGGCACGCGTTTATCAGTTACCTCACACGCGTTAGCGGAAGCCTTGGCAGAAGAATGGCGCCTTATCGGGGAGGGGCAAAATTTTGTTCCCACAGATTTACCACTGACGGGTATGACGGGGTTTATGGTGGAATGTCTTCCTCAAGCCCAAAAAAACATTATCCAAAATCTTTTAGCCTATGCGCAAAGTGATTTATTAAGCTATCGAGAAGCCTCTTATAGTGCTTTATACCGTCGTCAGTCTGAAATATGGGATCCGTTATTACAACAATTAGAAGTTTTGCTTGGGTGTCGTTTGGCGGTAACAACAGGGGTTATGCCGATGACTCAAACGGAGGAAACGATGCGCATTTTTCAACAGGCTTTAGAGGCGAGTACACAAGTTGAGTTAACTGTTTTAGGGAATGTTGTACCCGTTATGGGGAGTTTAGCGCTTGGATTTTTACTCTTAAAAACACATATGACAGCAGAAACATTAGTGCAGGCTGCAACTTTAGATGAACAATTCCAAATGACTCTTTGGGGAACAGAGCCAGAAATAACCCAACGCATCGCGACCATGACAAAAGACATAGCCACAGCAATACGTTTTTTAACCTTATGCCAAAAAGGGTAAATAGGAGGGAGGAAAAACACTCTTAAAGTGCAAACGTATTTTACCTTATACGCAAGGTAGTCTATAGGGGAAGTGTTATTGTGTAAAGTGATAAGTGTTTGTCAACTTTGCTATTTCAATCAAAATAATATTGCTTTAAATATGATTTAGATATACTACAGAAAATAAGCTAACCAATTATAGAAAGGTTTTTTCATGCGCAATGATTCGTTTCCTCCAGTTCTAGCCACGAATGTTCCCGTTCAGTTACCGGCACACGAGCAACTTTTACATCAACTTTTACATAAGGTTGAAGAAGTTCGTTCTTTAGTTAAAAATTATAATTATGAAAACTTTTTAGAGACAGATATAATAGATACAATTAGTAAATGTCTTGACAATATTTTGGAAGTTTCGTTTGGTATGTTATTAAAACCACGTGGTGTACGCTAACCAATGTATATATCATTTAACTCTCATTCTGCAATGGGTTAATAATACAGCTAGTCCCCGGTATAAAGAATTTATTCAATCTCATGTAGAAGCTTTAAAGCAGGCTCGTCATTTGAAGTGAAGAGCCTTGTAATTTGTGTTAAGTTGTCTTTTTGTTTTTTTGAGTTCACAGAACCCGCTTGACGTCAAAGGTGTAGAATTGTAATTTGACCTAAAGCGGGTGGTACGTGTTCTTTTCTTGTTTTTTGACCGATAACGATAGAGAATTAAAATATTGATAGAAAAAGAATGTTTTAGCGGGGTAGTCGTCTAGTGTTCAAAACTCTTTCAGGGAGATTGTCAGGTGTTTTTGATGGTCTCGCTAAACGCGCTGTACTGTCAGAAGACGATGTAACTGAGGCAATGCGTGAGGTACGCCTCGCCATGCTTGATGCTGACGTTGCTTTACCTGTTGTCAAAGATTTTGTTAATAAAGTGCGGGAATCAGCCGTTGGGCAGGAGGTGCTAGAAAGCATTTCTCCCGGACAAGCGGTTGCAAAAATTGTTAATGATGCCCTTATTGAAGCCCTTGGCGGCACAGGGGTTGCATCGTTAAATTTGGGGACAACTTCGCCTGCGGTCATTATGATGGTGGGGTTACAAGGGTCGGGGAAAACAACAACGTCTGGCAAATTAGCTTTACGTTTAAGAGGGCGGGAGCATAAAAAAGTGCTTTTAGCCTCGTTGGATACACAACGCCCTGCGGCACAATTGCAATTAGCCACGTTGGCAGAACAGGCAGGGGTGACCTCTTTACCTATTGTTACGGGGCAAACACCTGTTGAAATCGCACACCGTGCCCTTGAAGTTGCACAGCGTGACGGGTATCACGTGGTTATTCTTGATACGGCAGGGCGTCTGTCTATTGATACTGCGTTGATGGAAGAAGTCTGTCAAATTCGTGATGCCACAAACCCGATAGAAACCCTTTTAGTTGTTGATGCAATGACGGGGCAAGATGCTGTCAACACCGCGAAATCCTTTAATGAGGCTGTTGGGGTGACGGGTGTTGTGATGAGCCGTATGGACGGCGATTCACGCGGAGGCGCAGCCCTTTCCATGAAAGCCATTACAGGGGCTTCGATTAAATTTGTTGGAGTTGGGGAAAAACTTGACGCGTTAGAGGAATTTTATCCTGAACGTGTAGCGGGGCGTATTCTCGGGTTGGGGGATATTGCGGGCTTGGTAGAAAAAGCCGCCGATAAACTCGACCACGAAGAAAGCGAACGTTTAGCCTATCGTATGATGGCAGGGAAGTTTGATCTCAATGATTATGCGTCTCAGATGCGGCAAATTTCTCGGTTAGGGTCTATTTCGGGTATTTTGGGTATGCTACCTGGTATGGGTAAAGTTAAGGAAGTTTTAGAAGAGAAAAACCTTGATACGTCCATTCTTAAAAAGCAGCAGGCTATTATTTCGTCGATGACGAAAGCGGAGCGGCGTAAGCCTAGTATCATTAAGGCATCTCGTAAAAAGAGAATTGCTGCTGGTTCGGGTACAACGGTTCAAGATGTGAATATGTTGCTCAAACAATTTGACATGATGTCAACAATCATGAAACGTTTTAGCCGTTTTGGTATGGAAGGTCTTATGCGTCAGGGAATGTCTGCATTTATGGGGCATAAGTCAGGGCAAGGTCCTTCAAAAGGTCCGCCTTTTCATTGAGAATAACGCGTTTGTAGAACGTGTTTTTTTGGTTTTATTTTTTTGTTTTGAGAGGTATACAATGAGTCTTAAAATTCGTTTAGCGCGTGCAGGAGCTAAAAAACGTCCTTATTACCACATTGTTGTGGCAGATAGCCGTAGCCCACGTGATGGGCGTTTTATTGAAAGGGTTGGGTCTTATAACCCAATGCTTCCTTCTGATCATACGGATCGAGTGCGTTTGGTCAACGATCGTATTACGCATTGGTTATCACAGGGGGCACAGCCAACGGATCGTGTGCATCGTTTTCTAGGACATGCTGGTCTCATGGAAAAACTTGTTTTCCGTGAACAGCCCAAAAAATCTGCGCCTAAAAAACGGGCTCAAGAACGTGCTGCAGCTGCTGCAAAAGCGGCAGAATCTGCTGCTTAAGCCAATTTTGTTATAAATCCGTATGACTCAGGATCTCGTTCTTGTCGGTGTTGTGGGGAAACCGCATGGTGTGCGTGGTCTTGTTCATGTGAATTCTTATGTGGAAGACCCGACATCACTTGAGACATATGGTCCTTTACAAGATGATCAAGGGCGTTTTTGGTCTTTACGTTGGTCTCAAAAAGGGAGCGTTGCAGAATTAACGCGTGAGCAAGGGCAGGCATTATCCGATAGAACCCAAGCGCAAGCGGTTGTTAATATGCGTTTATATGTGCCGCGTTCTGCCCTCCCTACGTTGGAAGAAGAAGAATTTTATCATGTCGATCTGATAGGCATGGAAGTTTTTGAAGAGACACTCTCATTGGGGCATGTTGTCATGGTGCATGACTATGGCGCCGGGGTGAGTCTTGAAATTTCTAACGGCGTGTTTGTTCCTTTTACGAAAGTTTGTGTGCCCCGTATTGATCTTAAAGCGCGTGTTTTGTTTGTATGTCGTCCTGTAGAAGTTTGGGGTGAAAATAAACAAGAGGTAAAATCTCGCGGCTCTTATACAGCGTCTGGCGTGATGTCGTGAGTTTTTGCTTATGACAGGGGTAAAAAAATGGGCGCTCGATATGGCATGTGTACCATGGCAGGCGACTATTTTAACGCTTTTTCCAACGATGTTTCCCGGTCCATTAGGGCAGTCTTTAGCAGGGCGTGCCTTAAAAAACGGCATTTGGTCGTGCCAAGTGGAGGATTTGCGTCCCTACGGGTTAGGTTCGCATCGCGCTGTTGATGATGCCCCATTTGGTGGGGGGGCAGGTATGGTCATGCGTCCCGACGTTGTTGATGCAGCCTTAAAAGCGATTCCTGTCAAAAAAGGTGTTTCGCGTATTTATCTTACCCCTCGTGGTCGTCCATTGCTTCAACAAGATATTCAACATTATGCACATAGCGCAGGTGTCGTGTTATTGTGTGGACGTTTTGAAGGGGTAGACGAACGCGTGCTTGAGGCTTATAATCTTGAGCAAGTTTCCATTGGGGATTATGTTCTCTCTGGTGGGGAAGTTGCTGCTTTTGTATTGCTCGATGCGTGTATTCGTCTTCTTCCAGGCGTTATCGGGTGTGAGCAAAGTAGTGTGGAGGAAAGTTTTTCCAAAGGATTATTGGAATATCCGCACTATACGCGTCCCGCGCAGTGGGAAGGGCGCGATGTGCCAGAGGTTTTATTGTCTGGCAATCATGCTGCCATAGCTGCGTGGCGGCAAGCACAGGCAGAAGCGGTAACCAAACAAAGGCGACCAGATTTGTGGTCTGCTTGGGTAGAGCGTAGTAAAAAATGAGCCTGTTTCTATGTAAGTCTGTCTGACTTTGCAGAGAGATAGGTAGGGTGTTTTAAGTTTGAAAGAGGTATCAAATGAATATTCTTCAACAATATGAAGCGGAGCAAATTGCCCGTTTGACAGCTGATCGCTCTGTGCCTGATTTTAGGGCGGGTGATACGGTTTGCGTTTCTGTGCGTGTTAAAGAAGGTGAGCGCGTGCGTTTACAGGCTTTTGAGGGGGTTGTTATTGCCCGTTCTAACAAAGGCTTAAACAGCAATTTTACAGTGCGTAAAATTTCAAATGGGGAAGGGGTGGAACGTGTCTTTCCGCTCTATGCGCCAACGATTGCTGAAATTAAAGTTGTGCGCCGTGGTAAAGTGCGTCGTGCAAAACTGTATTATTTGCGTGGGCGTAGTGGTAAATCTGCTCGTATCGCGGAACGTCCGCGCGATGTTGTAGCCTCAAGCGCACGTGGATAAAAGATAATAAAGCCATTAGGCACCATTAGGAAAGGGAAGAAAATGGGACCTCGTACATTATTTGACAAAATTTGGGATGATCATGTTGTTGAACTCCTTCCTAATGGTACGGCTATTCTTTATATTGATCGGCACTTTGTTCATGAGGTTACAAGCCCTCAGGCTTTTGAACGCTTGCGTTTGGCAGGGCGTAAATTACGCCACCCTGAAAACACTTTAGCAGTTGTTGATCATGATGTGCCGACCTCTGATCGCACTTTACCGATAGAAGATCCCGAAAGTCGCCACCAGATTGAGATGTTAGAACGCAATGTTCGGGAATTTGGTGTGCCTTATTTTCCCTTACTCTCTGCTGATCAAGGTATTGTTCACGTGGTGGGTCCAGAACAGGGTATTTCCCTACCGGGGATGACCATTGTTTGTGGGGATTCTCATACTTCAACACATGGGGCTATGGGGGCTTTGGCTTTTGGGATTGGTACTTCGGAAGTAGAGCATGTGATGGCGACGCAAACAATTTTACAGCGTCGTCCTAAAAATATGCGTATTACGGTTGAAGGGGTTCCCTCTTCTTATGTTTCGGCGAAAGATATTGTGTTAGCGATTATTGGTCATATCGGCACAGCGGGGGGGACAGGGCATGTTATTGAATTTGCGGGATCAGCCATTCGAGGGCTAGATATGGCAGGGCGTATGACCGTGTGCAATATGGCTATTGAAGCTGGTGCGCGAGCAGGGTTAGTCGCTCCTGATGAAACCACGTTTGACTATATTAGAGGGCGTCGTTTTGCTCCAAAAGGGGAAGATTTTGAAAAAGCTGTTGCCTATTGGAAAACATTAGTTACCGATGATGGGGCTCATTTTGATAAAGAAATTATACTTCGTGTTGAAGATATGAGTCCTACGCTTACATGGGGAACAAGCCCAGAAACCGTTTTACCGATTACGGGTTTTGTACCGGATCCTGCCCATGAATCCGATGAAACACGTCGCGCTCAAATGGAACATATGCTTGAATATATGGGGCTTAAAGCGGGGCAACCCATTGCGGGTACGCCTATTGATGTTGTTTTTATTGGGTCATGTACCAATAGCCGTATTGAAGATTTACGTGTTGCTGCCCAAGTGGTGAAAGGGCGTAAAGTTGCCAATGGCGTGCGTGCTATGGTTGTGCCCGGATCAGGGCATATTAAACAGCAAGCCGAACAAGAGGGGTTAAGCCAAATTTTTGTGGATGCGGGTTTTGAGTGGCGTGAAGCGGGGTGTTCTATGTGTTTAGGCATGAATCCTGATAGGTTAACGCCAAAACAACGCTGTGCCTCAACGTCAAACCGTAATTTTGAGGGAAGGCAAGGTCCTCAAGGGCGTACACATCTTGTTTCGCCTGCAATGGCTGCAGCTGCTGCCGTGCAGGGGTGTTTAACCGATGTGAGGGAGTTGGTATAAATGGAAAAGTTTACGACTTTATCATCTGTTGCGGCTTTCTTAAGAGAAGCGAATATTGATACTGATAAAATTATTCCTGCCCGTTTTCTGAAAACAACGACATGTTCGGGCTTAGGGGTACATGCTTTTGATGCTATGCGCTATACAGCCGATGGCGCTGAAAACCCCGATTTTATTCTTAATCGTGAACCGTGGCGTAAAGCGAAAATTTTAATTACCTATGAAAATTTAGGCTGTGGTTCTTCACGCGAGCATGCCGTGTGGGCGTTGCTTGATTTTGGTATTCGTTGCGTGATTGCACCCTCTTTTGCGGATATTTTTTTTAATAATTGTTTTAAAAACGGTATTCTTCCTATAGCACTTCCACGTAATGTGTGTGAAACACTTATGCACGACGCAGGTACTGCTACTTCAGATACAAAAGTTGAACTTACGATTGATCTTGTTAGGCAAATGGTTATTCGACCTAATAGGGAAGAAATTCCTTTTGAGGTCGATCCTTTTCGGAAACGTCTTTTACTCGAAGGACTTGATGATATTGGGCAAACTCTGCAACATGAGTCAAGAATTATTGATTATGAAAACCGCCAGAGGCAAGAAAAACCGTGGCTGCCCTCTATTTATATCCATTAAGTCGTGTGAGGTTGTGTGATGCGTAATAAAAAAGACTCTTTTAAAATTCTTATTTTGCCGGGCGATGGTATTGGTCCTGAAGTTGTACAACAAGTAACACGTCTTATTGAGTGGTTGGAACAAAATCGCCCTATTTCGTTTCATGTAACTTATGATTTGGTAGGTGGGGCTTCTTTAGCGGAACACGGTGTACCTATTCGTGATGAGGTCATCAAAAAAGCGTGGGAATCCGATGCCGTTCTTTTTGGTTCTGTGGGGGATCCGTGTTGGGCGCATGTGGGTTTTGATAAACGTCCTGAAGTGGCTATTCTCGCCTTAAGGCATGAGCTTGGTTTATTTGCCAATCTTCGCCCAGCAAAAATATTTGATGCTTTAACTGATGCTAGCACCCTTAAACCTGAAGTTATCCGCGGTTTGGATATTATGATTGTGCGTGAATCAGTAGGTGGGATCTATTTTGGTGATCCACGTGGTATTGAAGTGCTTCCCGATGGCAGTAAAAAAGGCATTAACACAGAAATTTATACGACTTCTGAAATTGAACGCGTGGCGCGCGTGGCGTTTACGTTAGCGCGTAAACGGTGCAATCGCGTTTGTTCTGTAGAAAAAAGTAATGTCATGGAAAGCGGCTTGCTGTGGAAAGAAGTTGTCACCAATATCCATCAACAAGAATTTCCAGATGTTACGTTAAGTCATATGCTCGCTGATAATTGTGCGATGCAGCTTGTACGCAACCCCTGTCAATTTGATGTTCTTGTCACGGGTAATCTTTTTGGTGATTTGTTGTCCGATCTTGCTTCTATGTTGACGGGGAGTCTTGGCTTATTACCTTCTGCAACTTTGGGTGAAACACGCTCCGATGGCAAATGTGCTGCGTTGTATGAACCTATTCACGGTAGTGCACCCGATATTGCAGGGAAAGGTATCGCAAACCCCATTGGGCAAATATTATCCTTTGCGATGATGCTCCGTTATTCTCTCCACAGGGAAGAGGAAGCTCTTTTGATAGAGAGTGCCGTTTCTCATGTTTTAGCCGATGGCTTCCGTACGGCAGATATTATGTCAGAGGGTATGAAATGTGTGGGTACAGCCGCTATGGGTGATGCTATTATTAGTAAACTCGCACAGCTTGCAAAAGTGTAAATTCTTAAAAACCTTTTTCTTAAGACGATTCTCTTCATCTTACAGGTTAGGAGAGTCGACTCTTTTTCTAGTCTCAATCTCATTTTTTCTTATGTTTGAAGCGCTTCAAAAAGAGGCTCAACAGGGGGGAGGGCGCGGATATGGGCACGGTACCAAAGTGCATAAAAAAGGAGATTCCAAGCTGCGGCGGTTTCTCGTGGCTTACGGAGTGAGCGTAAAAGGCTTTTTACCGCGTCGGGGTTGGCAATTTCAGCAATACATTCTTGTTTAGGAAGAAGTTCGGCAAGAGAGCGGCTTTCTTCTTTTATCCAACGTCCAATAGGCACAGTAAATCCTTGTTTTGGTGCAAAGGGACGCGCCGTAGGGTTATGCTCGGCAAGCCATTGCCGTAAAAGCCATTTTCCTTTGCCATGACGGTGACGCATGTTATCGGGCAGACGGCAAGCAACACGGGCAACAACAGGGTCTAAAAACGGAGTGCGTCCTTCTACTCCATGCGCCATAAGGCACCGATCGAGTTTAAGAAGTAAATCATGAGGGAGCCATTCGGCACAATCGACGGCTTGGAAACGGGCAAGTGGTGACGTAACTCCTTGATCAAAAAAAGTTTCAGCGTGGTTTTGAGAGGTGTTTTTACCGTGTATGCCATAAAGTGCTTCTGCATGGTCTATTCCCGCGCGCCAGAAAGGTGTGGGAAGGCGTAAAAGACCTAATCTGTCAAAAATACCGCGCCGCCATGGGCGTTTACGTCCTAACCACCATGGACGTATTGCAGCACGGTAACGCCCATAACCACAAAAAAGCTCGTCTCCGCCTTCGCCGCTAAAAATAACCCCGACTTCGCGGGAAGCGTGGCGTGTTAAAAACCATGTAGGAATAATGGCATAATCAGCAACAGGGTCGTCCATACAGGCGACGATCGCGGGTAAATGTTGCCAAACCATAGAACGGGTAATAGATATGGTTTCGTGTTCAATCTTTGCGGCGTGCGCTAAAGCCTGCGCGGCTTTGGATTCAGATTTAGTGTTCGGAGTGTCGAAAACAGCGGTATAACACCGTAGAGGAGTATAGTGTGGAGCGTCTTGTTTGTGGCGGACAAAAGCCGTTAATAAACAAGCACTATCAATTCCCCCTGAAAGAAACACGCCCGAGGGCACTTCTGTCCGTTGGTGGAGCGCAATGCTTTCCATAAAAGCTGTGTCGAAGGCGGTGAGGGCTTCGTTTTCTGAGGTAAAAAAGTCTGTTTTTTTCAACGATGGTAAGGCGGGGCGGGTAGACCGTGCTGTAATAACTCCCTGTGTGATGGTGATTGTTTCACCTGGCAATACGCGTTGAATAGAGGGAAAAATACTTTGTGCCCCTGTAGTAAATTGCAGTTGCAGCAGTTCAGATAAGCGTGCGAGGTCTATAGTGCGAGGGGCAAAATGCCCCGCTAAAAGGGCAGCAAGTTCAGAAGCAAAAGCAACACCGTGTTCAAATAACGTGTAATAGAGGGGTTTTATGCCAAAAGGATCACAGGAGAGGAAAGCCGTTTGACGTGCAGAGTCATAGAGGGCTAAAGCATACATACCCCGTAAATGGCGGGGAAAATTAACACCATCATGCTGCCAAGCGGCAAGAATAGACTCACAATCGCTCTGTGTTATAAAAGGAGCTGTGTTGAAGTGTTGGCGTAAAGAAAGATCGTTATAAATTTCGCCATTAGCAACGAGGCTTGTTTTTCCCCAAGAAAAGGGTTGATCGCCGCCCTCTAAATCAATCAGCGATAAGCGCGTGTGTAAAAGTACAGCGTGAGGCAAAACAAGAGTGCGTGCTCCGTTTGGTCCTCTATGTTTGAGGGCGTTAAACATGTTTGAAAGACTAAAAGGCAGCGAGGGATTTTTTGAGTTTGTTGCTGTGTTGACTTCCGGGCTCTCCGTCAAAGATTCAGCGTAAGAACGCATATAAGACTCGGCTTGTTGGGTCAAAAAAATACCGCCAATCCCGCACATGGTTTAAGCCTCTATAGTTGTTGCAAAGTGATGCCACGCGTTCAGAACACGTTGCGGTGTAAAAAACTGTTCGTAACTGTGCCGTCCTCCTTGGGCGATTTGTTGGGCAAGATGAGGGTTTTCGATCACTTCATTAAGCGCATGTGCAAGGCTTTTGGCATCGTCGATAGGGGTCAACAAGCCGTTTTTTGATGGGCAAATGAGTTCTGTAGGTCCTTGTGCTGCTGTAGCCACAACGGGGCACGCTGCCGAAAACCCTTCAAGAATAACATTCCCCAAAGGTTCGTGACGTGAGGGGCATACAAGCACAGAACATGCGCGTATCAGCCCCCCCGGATTTGTTATCCACCCGGGTAAAAAGACCCGTTCTGTTAAACATTCTTGCCGAATAAGGGCTTCAAGAGCGGGGCGTTCTGGACCTTCTCCAACAATAACAAGTGGCAAACGAGGCACATTTCGCAAAGCACGAATCAACACATCAAACCCTTTATTAGGATGCAAACGTCCTAAAGCCAGCAAAAACGGGGTGTTTTTGGGTAAACAATCGGGCAGTGTTGGGGGTATTCCTGCTAAATCAGCGACAAAATTGGGGAGATAATGCACGCGATCAGTTGCCCATCCTTGTTGGCAAATCCATTGTGTAATCCCACGTGTGTTTCCGATAAGATGGGTGCAATGGCGGTAATAAGAAAGATCATAAAATCCACCAAGTCTACCGACTGTAATCCATGAATCGCTTTTTTGGGGACGAGGCATAAACCGTGCTGCGCGGTTCATCCACGCAACAGCGATACGAGGGGCAAAAGCCTGTAAAGCGCGTCGTATGTGCCGACGGGTTGAAAAATCGGTAAACCCACCAAAAGGGAGTTCAATTGGGATAAGTCCGCCATCACGTAAAAGCTGTACCCGCGCCGCATGGGGGCGTAAAATAGGCAATATCGACATCCCTGATGCAGTTTGTGCAAGGCATAAACGCTCATAGAACAACTCTGCTCCGCCTGTTGCCGATCCTGCCATAATATGGGCAATTTTTAAGGGTCTAAGGGGTGGCGAAAGGGGTAAAATTGTGAGCATATGTAAAGCTCTAAAAATTATCTGTTGGGTAGCGTTTTGCTTTACGGAGGAGGGTTAAAGCTGCTTCAGCAACATATTCAACGCTAATGTCAGTCATCGTGGTTTCTCCTTCTATGCCTTTTGCTGCGACCCAAGTTGAAAGAGGACCTGTAGGAGCATATTCAGAAGGGCGTGACGGACCAAAAAGCCCAAGAGTGGGGATTCCTGTTGCTGCTGCAAGGTGCATAAGGCCTGAGTCATTACCAATATATAGGCAACATCGCGCCAACATGGCAGCTGTTTGGGTTAAAGTAAAGCGTCCGCCTGCGTCAATTATTTGTGGTAGAGCGGCTAAAACAGGACGTGCTAAAAGGGCTTCTTGCTTGCCCGGACCGTAAAATAGCGCGGGGATAGCGTTAGGGTAAGCTGCGTAGAGGTGCTCCCACAAAAGGGGGTAACGTTCAATGGGCCAAATTTTCCCTTGCCAATTGGCAGTTGGTCCAAAAGCAATAATTTTTTGTCTTTTTTGTTTTTCTGGAATAAGAGTTGCAGCATGTTTTTGCTCGTCCTCATTAAGCCAAACAGTGGGGAGAGGCGTGGGAGAAAAAGGGAAAATTTGTGCTAAATGGTGGATACGATGTCCAGGGCGACGTCCTCCATGTTTGATATAGCGTTTATGTGCCAACAGAAGCCATGTAATAGGAGATCCTCTAAGGTCTACGGTTATATCCCATCGATAAGAAACGCATTGTTTCCAAAGATCAAACCAATGGAGATCGTAACGGCGTTTAGTCATAATAATAAGGCGTTCAAGCTGCGGCACGTTATAAAAAAGTCCTGCGGCACTCTCGCCACAGGCAATAGTAAGACGGGCTTTAGGGTATTGTTGAAGGAGTGTGGCTAACACTCCTGTAGAGAGGACAGCATCACCAACGCGTGTGGCTGTAATAAAGAGAATTCGCACCATACATAAAAAACGTTCAAAGCTATCATTTGAATAGAGATGAAATCATAGTCTTAAAAAATGGATTTAAAAAAATGGGTATAGAGTACTAAATAAAACGAAAATAGAAAACGCTACTAATCTTTTATCGACTTTTAAGAGTCCACTTTCTTCAAGATGAGCAAGAATGACTCCATTTGAAAGCATGCTGCCCAACGGTCTTCATCTTAAAAATCTTCGTTCATAAATTCTTACAAAGCAAGGCTTTAATAAAAACTATAACACAAAAATTTGACGCTACCCCGTAGCCAATACACAGAACCTTCTTACAAAAATCTCTCATTGTGAGGGTTTTATTTTTGTTGGGAGCAAAATGGGAGAAAAATCGAGTAATAAAGAGTTTTTGTTTTTATACTCTTGACTTTTTTCGGGGGG
>JAFVHT010000049.1 GCA_017474285.1 Acetobacter sp. | reverse complement strand
GCAACCGTAAAATCAATACGATCTAAACAAGAACAATCATAATTTTTGAACACAGCCTTACGAACATTATTCTTAATCGTCTCTTCCGTGTCTTGCGTCTCTTTCTCTCCTTTTAAGCACCGCAGGAGATCCTTGTTACTTCTTGTCATGTTACTTTTTGTCACGGGAGGAAGATTCCTTTCGGATCGGGCTTTAGCGTTAGGCTTTGTTTGTTTTAGACTTTATTCGAACATTCTAATCAATACCAAAATTTTCAAGAATAGTATTCTCGAATTTTATTGTGTTTTATGGTATAATTTTGTTGGCATAATATATCTTATACAACTTTTATATCTCTGAAATAAGGATTTCAGGTCTCCTAAGAGATTTTTATCCCTTATTTATTCTTTTTGTTTTGGGAGTTTTTCCACGCATTAAAAAATGCCCACTCCTCTATGACGCGTCCATCTGGTAGATGGCAATACCGTATATCCCCTTTCTTTTCTGTATGGGTCATACTCAATGTTCCACCTTTTTTGACACAATACAAAGAGGCTGCCGTAGGAATACGCAAAGGTCTCATCATTTTATGTGATTGTGATATAGTCTTTTCTTGTTGACAGCCGCTTAATACACCAACAAGGGTTACTACTAACAAAAAATTTATAATAAATGGACACTTGTTCATCGTTTCTCTTTCATATTTGGTTGTAGTATGGTTACGGTTAAACGTGTAAAACATTACTATCTTTTCTATTCCTGAAAAATCTCTTTAGCACATTTGGTTTATATTATGCGTGATTATTTATCTTCACTGACAAAAATACGTCATGATTGGACGATTGAAGAAATTCAAACTTTGTTTTCTTTACCCTTTCCTGATCTCATATTTCAGGCACAAATAGTTCATAGATCCGCGTTTGACCCTACCAAAATACAAATTTCATCTCTTCTCTCAATTAAAACGGGCGGTTGTCCTGAGGATTGCTCTTACTGCCCTCAAAGCGCTTTGCATCAGAAAGAGCATCTTAAAGCGGATAAACTCTTAAGCATAGAGCGGGTTTTAGAGGAAGCAAAAAAAGCAAAAGCTGCTGGCGCAAGCCGTTTTTGTATGGGCGCTGCGTGGCGATCTCCAAAAGAACATGACATAGATAATGTTTGTGCCATGATTGAAGGCATTAAAAAACTTGGTCTCGAAACATGTGTTACGTTAGGCATGTTAAATGAACAACAAGCGCTTAAACTTAAAAAAGCTGGATTAGATTATTATAACCATAATTTGGATACTTCTGCTGAGTATTATGGTAAAATCATTACAACACGGACCTATCAGGAACGGTTAGATACCCTTTCTCATGTGCGAGAGGCTGGGATTCATATTTGCTGTGGTGGTATTATCGGTATGGGCGAAAGCGAAACCGATCGTGCCTCTCTTATTATGACTTTAGCCAATTTACCGCAACATCCTGAAAGTGTTCCTATCAATTTACTTGTTCGTGTTGAGGGCACTCCCCTTGCTTATGTAGATGATCTTGACCCTTTAGAATTTGTGCGTATGATTGCTGTTTCACGTATTACCATGCCTAAAAGTTATGTACGTTTAGCAGCAGGACGCAAAGAAATGAGTGATGAGGCTCAAACTCTATGCTTTTTAGCGGGGGCAAATTCAATTTTCTATGGTGAAAATCTTCTTACAACACCCAATGCACATATGATACGCGATCGCTCTTTGTTAGACAGATTGGGAATGTCTAGTATAACGTCCAACTGTTAGTTTTAAGCCTCTTTATATGGGTTACTCTGTTAAGGAAATGTTTCTCACGCTTCAAGGTGAAGGTGGACAAACGGGTCGTGTAGCGGTTTTTTGCCGTTTTACGGGCTGTAATCTTTGGTCTGGCCGTGAAGAAGACCGTAAAACAGCACTTTGCTCTTTTTGTGATACAGATTTTGTTGGTACTAATGGAACAAATGGCGGTTATTTTGAAACGGCTTCGGCTCTTGCTCAAACAATAGCCACTTTTTGGCCCCCCTCTTCTTCTCTTTCCCATGAGACGCCACTCGTTGTTTTTACAGGAGGAGAACCTCTTCTTCAGCTCGATGCGCCATTGATCAAAGCTATGCAAGAACGGAATTTTTCTATTGCTGTAGAAAGTAACGGGACTCTCCCTGCTCCACATGGTATTGATTGGTTATGTATTAGCCCAAAAGCAAATGCACCACTACGCCAAAAGCAGGGTATGGAACTCAAACTTGTTTTTCCACAAAACCATTTAGATCCTTCTTACTTTATTGATCTTGATTTCCGCTATTTTTGGTTACAGCCTATGGCTGGACCTAACCAACATGCGAATTTACAGGAAGCTATTCGTTATTGCTTATCTCATCCTCAATGGCGTTTATCTTTGCAGACCCATAAACTTATAGGTATTCCTTAACAATGCCCATTTCTTCAAAAAAGCAGTATGATGAGTCCGCCCTTGTTCTTTTTTCAGGTGGACAAGATTCTGCAACATGTCTCGCTTGGGCGTTAGAACGCTTTTCTCGTGTAGAAACATTAGGTTTTGATTATGGGCAACGTCATCGTATCGAACTAACATGCTCTACCGTATTACGAGAGGGGATTGTCCAACTCAATACAGTTTGGGCTTCACGGATTGGGTTAGACCATACACTGCCATTACAGGCTTTACACACCATTGCAGACACGGCTTTAACACGTGAAGCAGAAATTACCATGAACAAAAACGGTTTACCGAATACTTTTGTTCCTGGTCGTAATCTTCTCTTTTTGACGTTTGCAGGTGCTTTAGCGGCACGGCGAGGTATTCGTCATATTGTTTCTGGTGTTTGTGAAACAGATTATTCGGGATACCCGGATTGTCGAGACGACACAATTAAGGCGTTACAAGTGACACTTAATTTGGGAATGAATAGCCACTTTATTTTACATACACCGTTAATGTGGCTTAATAAAGCTGAAACTTGGTGTCTTGCTGAAGAACTTGGCGGACAGGCTATGGTAACATTAATCAATCGCGAAAGTCATACCTGCTATTTAGGTGATCGCTCTACATGGCACGATTGGGGATATGGTTGTGACACCTGCCCTGCCTGCCATTTACGCAAAACAGGCTGGGAAGCCTATCAAACTCAAACAAAGAAATCTATACATGCCTAGTCTTATTTTTACACGGCGTTTTTCTATGGGGCATAGGCTTATTCATAGCACAAGTGACACATGCGCCCTTCCCCACGGACATAATGAATATGTAACAGTGACATTAAAACCACTTAAAACAGCCCGCCTTGATGGTACGAGTAATATGCAGATTTCTTTTGAAAACGCTAAAAAAACGTGGCACTGTTTTGTTGACGAACGACTAGACCATGCATTACAGCTTTCTCATGATGATCCGTTATTACAGTGGTTTAGAGTTAATGAGCCTACCCGTGCGCGTAGAATTATTGTAACACCAGGTGACCCTACAACGGAACTTATGGCTTGCTTACTCAAAGCAAAATTAACGGCTTTTCTTAAAGCGGAAAATAGTATTCTCTATTGTTCTGAATTGAGTCTTCAAGAAACGTCTACCAACACAGTCTCTTTTCAAGGAGACCCTCTCGATATTATTCCCCACCAAGAGGAAAATGAAAAAATACCATGGTGGAACAGACCGGACATGAGTATATCCGATCTGCCAGAATTTTCGTAAAACCTGAAATACCTTTTAAGCCGGAAGATTCAGGATACTTGCTGTTCTTTCACAGACTTGTTTACAAAGCTCTATATCGGAAGAAAGTGGCTTCCTATAAGAGGGTATAATTTCACGCAATTTGTTTTCCCATTCGGGAATCTTATCGCCAAAGCATTTTCTTAAAACAGTAAGCATAATAGGTGCAGCCGTAGAAGCGCCAGGAGAAGCACCCAACAACGCTGCAACAGATCCATCGGCACTATTGATCACTTCTGTTCCAAATTGGAGAACACCTCCTTTTACAGGATCCGCTTTAATTACTTGGACACGTTGACCAGCAACCACTAATTCCCAATCTTTTGCATTAACATCGGGAATAAAGTCTTGTAGCGCTTTAATTCTATCTTGTTGAGACTGAAGCACTTGCTGAATAAGATATTTTGTCAGTGGCCAATTATCACGTGCCACAGCCATCATCGAACGAAGATTATCTTTATCAATCGAGCGCAGTAAATCAGTAAGCGACCCTTGTTTCAAGAAACGTGTTGAAAAACCAGCATAAGGACCAAATAATAAAGCCTGTTTTCCGTCAATCACACGCGTATCAAGGTGAGGAACGGACATTGGCGGTGCGCCAACCGAAGCCTTTCCATAAACTTTTGCATGATGTCTTTCAATAATTTCTTGATTCGTACACCGTAAGAATTGACCGCTCACCGGGAAGCCACCAACACCTTTTGCTTCCGGTATGCCTGTTTTTTGCAACAGAAGCAAAGCTGCCCCCCCCCCACCGATAAACACGAAACGTGCGTTTACAACACGCTCTTTATTCACACGAAGGTCTTTAACAACAAGCTGCCATCCCTCGTCTCTTTTCTTAATATGGACAACCTCGTGCTGAGTGTGCACCGTACAAGAAGATCTATCGGAAAGATACGTAAAGAGAAGACGAGTCAAAACACCAAAATTAACGTCTGTTCCTCGGACACTATGCGTTATAGCCAATTTCTGACCTTTTGGACGCCCTTGCATGATAAGTGGTACCCAGTGCCCAATTTGCTCGTAATCTTCAGAATATTCCATACCAGCAAAAAGTGGATGTGCCGATAAGACTTCATGTCGTTTACGCAAAAACGACACATTAGACTCACCCCACACAAAACTCATATGGGGAACAGGCGTTAAAAAATCCCGCGATGAAGGTAAAATACCTTGTTCGACCAAATATGACCAAAACTGCCGCGATATTTGGAACTGCTCATTAACAGTAACCGCTTTTGAAATATCCACCTGCCCATCAGGCGTTTCAGGCGTATAGTTCATTTCACACAATGCGGAATGCCCTGTTCCAGCATTATTCCACGCATTGGAGCTTTCTTCAGCAACATTATTTAAGCGCTCAAAAAACTCAATACGCCAATCTGGCTGTAATTGGTGTAAAAGCGTTCCTAATGTCGCACTCATAATGCCGCCCCCAATTAAGGCAACATCAATCATAGAGTCTGTAGGGGTAGATTCTGTTGTTTCAGTTGCATTCAAAGTAGAATTCATGATGGTCTCCGCATACTCAATTTCGACAAGGCAACATCGGGTTGGATTATGGTAGCAAAATCAACAAATGCTAAAAGCACCCTTTCGCTACGGTCAATGATTCTGTTATTTGGCATATCTTGCGTTATACACGTAATACATCCGTTTATACACTATTAAATCAACAAAAATTTATAAACAATACTTATCACATATGACCCATTTGTCCACGATGGCGTAAAAGATGATCAACCAACACACAAGCTACCATAGCCTCCCCTACAGGGACTGCTCTTATCCCAACACAAGGATCATGTCTTCCTTTTGTTGTAACTTCTATTTCTTTTCCCTCGCGTGTAACAGAAGCGACGGGAATAAGCATAGAACTCGTTGGTTTGACGGCAAAACGCACAACAATAGGCTGTCCAGTCGAAATACCGCCTAAAACCCCTCCTGCATGGTTGGAGTGGAAATTTATTTTTCCATTTTCCATAGATAACGCATCAGCATTTTCTGGTCCTGTAAGGGTTGCTGTTTCAAAACCATCACCAATTTCTACTCCTTTAACAGCGTTAATACCCATTAAAGCCGCAGCAAGATCAGCATCAAGTTTACCATAAATTGGTGCGCCAAGACCTGCGGGAACACCTTCAGCATGGATTTCAATAACAGCCCCAACTGATGAACCTGCTTTTCGAATAGCAAGAAGATAATTTTCCCATTCTGTAACAATATGCGCATCTGGTGCAAAAAAAGCATTATGATGAACGTTATCCCAATCCCAGCGTGTGCGATCAATAGCGTACGAACCAAGTTGCACCAACGCACCGCGAATTTGTACATCAGTCCCAAGAATTTTACGCGCAACAGCGCCAGCTGCAACACGACATGCCGTTTCTCGAGCGGAAGAACGCCCTCCCCCCCGATAATCGCGGATACCATATTTCATATCATAGGTTATATCAGCATGACCAGGACGATAAGCTGTCGCAATTTCTGCATAATCACGAGAACGTTGATCGGTGTTCTCAATCATGAGAGAAATCGGCGTTCCTGTTGTTTTTCCCTCAAAAACACCTGAGAGAATACGAACCTGATCCATTTCTTGCCGTTGGGTTGTAAAAATGGACTGACCAGGACGACGACGATTAAGAAAAGGCTGTATATCTTGTTCTGTCAGAGGAATAAGTGGCGGGCAACCATCAATAACACACCCTATAGCGGGACCGTGGCTTTCCCCCCATGTTGTAACACGAAATAAATGCCCAAACGTGTTATACGACACAAAAACTCTCAACCATCACTATCAGTTTGTACAACAGAAATATCTGGTGCCGCAGGGTTTTTCATACCAACAATATGGTAACCACTATCAACATGGTGTACTTCCCCAGTAACCCCAGAAGAGAGATCGGAAAGCATATATACCCCTGCCCCACCTACATCATGAAGCGAAACATTACGCTCTAACGGTGCGTTATATTGATTCCATTTCAGGATATAACGAAAATCACCAATACCGCTTGCGGCTAATGTTTTTATAGGACCCGCAGAAATAGCGTTAACCCGAATACCATTACGTCCTAAATCAGCAGCCATGTACCGCACAGACGCCTCGAGTGCTGCTTTCGCAACCCCCATAACATTGTAATGAGGCATCACACGTTCCGCGCCAAGGTAACTTAAGGTTAAAAGCGAGCCACCACGTTTTAAGAGTTTTGCAGCACGTTGCGCCACAGCTACAAAGGAATAACAAGAAATATCAAGTGCTGAAAGAAAAGCATCCCGTGGTATATCAACATATCGCCCGCGAAGATATTGTTTATCTGCCCAACCAATAGCATGGACAACAAAATCTAGTTCTCCCCATTCTTTTTCTAACACAGAGAAAACTTTATCAATATCCTTATCCTTTAAGACATCACACGGCAGAACAATATGAGAGCCAATACTTTGCGCTAATGGAACAACACGTTTACCAAGCGCTTCGCCTTGGTACGTAAAAGCAAGTTGCCCACCCTGTGCTGCAATAGCAGAAGCTATCGCCCACGCAATGGACCGATCATTAGCAACCCCCATGATTAAGCCTTTTTTGCCTTTCATCAAGGTTCCTTGAATGACTTCTTGTGTTAACGACGTAGAATGTGATGTAGACATGTAAAACCTTTAAAGAGACTGCCTTAATTAAGATAAAACTCTAAAAATCTCTATAACCACTTAACTTGATATTGGTACATTTAATATTGTGCACATTTACACTAAAAAATCAAGTTTATAACCTTTCATTATTTAATACCCCAATTATTGAATAGTAGAAAAAAAGAATATCCTGTAAAATTATTGTCATGACTTTTCTTCAAATTTCGTGAGTTATAAGCCCATGACAAAGCTTACCCAAGAGAATTTTACTCTTATTGATTTAACGGCAGACCCTTTTAGGCTTTTTGAAACATGGTTCCAAGAAGCACAAAAAACAGAACCGAATGATCCTAACGCTATGGTGCTGACTACGGCAACACCCGATGGTTATCCTTCATCACGGGTTATCTTACTAAAAGGAGTCGATCATTGTGGATTCGTTTTTTATACAAATCTAGAAAGTCGTAAAGGAAAAGAACTCTCTCAAAACCCTCATGTTGCTTTACTGTTTTATTGGAAAAGCCTCCGTCGTCAAATTAGAATCGAGGGAGATATTTCTCCTGTCAGTACCGAAGAAGCAGACGCCTATTTTGCAAGCCGAAGCCGTTTATCACGCCTTGGGGCTATTGCTTCTGATCAATCTCGCCCTTTAGCCGATCGGGCTATTTTTGAAGAACGGCTCCGTTCTGTTGAACAACGTTACCCTTCTGATTCCATTCCACGCCCTGAAAATTGGTCTGGTTACCGGGTTTGCCCCGTACGTTTTGAGTTTTGGCAAGAACGCCCCTATCGGTTACATGATCGCGCTGTTTGGCATAAAAACGACTCTACCCCCGACTCATTACGTCATGACACATTACATGAGTCGTGGCATGTTACGCGTTTATATCCGTAAAAAACACCGATAAAATCTTGTAAATAAAGTCTTATGAAAGAGGATCTGAAACTTCAATAACCATGCCATCATAAGCTGCTTCAACACCTTGGGGAAGGTTCTTTTGCAACCACCCCCAATCCATATCAACCCCCATATGGGTTAAAATCATACGGCGGGGTTGGATATGTGCACGCCATTCTAAAACTCTCTCTAACCAAGCGTGGGTTATATGTACATCACGTTGAAAGCAATCAACCATCCAAGTTTGCACTCCGTGCAATAAGGCTAATGACTCATCAGAAAGCGCAACAACATCTGTACTATAGGCAAATGTACCACAGCGTACACCTGTAGAAAAAACATATCCGTGATTTTGCTCAAAAAGTGTAAAGGGATAACCACTAATACAAACCTCACACCCCATAGAGACGGGAATAGCTTCTAACACAGCTATTGGAAAATCAAGAGATGTCACAGGTCTAAAAACATATTCAAACCGTTGTTGAATTTCTTTCAAAACCATTTCATAACCGTAAATGCATATAGGTTTTTTCATGAGACGGTTAATAGCACGAATGTCATCAAGCCCACCAATATGATCTGCATGAGCGTGGGTATAAATAATCGCGTTACAATTTGTGATACCATTCGTTAAAAATTGTTGTCTTAAATCAGGTGTTGTATCCACTAAAATAGAGTTACCATTCTGCATTTGAAAAAGAATAGAAGAACGGCTCCGATTATTTCGTTTTTCTGTAGGATCACACGCACCCCACTCACCACGACCATCTTTTCCACCAATCATAGGAACGCCTGCTGATCCACCGCATCCGAGTACAATAATTTTCATTGATACGGCCTATTCCTTAAACTGCTTTAGAAAATAAACGGAAAAAATTATCAGTGCTTAATTGTGCAAAACGTGTTTGATCCATATTGAGCTCTTCCGCTAATCGCGCTGCTATATAAGAAACAAAAGCAGGTTCGTTTGTTTTTCCTCGTTTTGGAACAGGGGCAAGATAAGGGGCATCTGTTTCAACAAGGATCCGATCAATAGGGAGAGCCCGAACAACGCTGCGAATTTCATGGCTTTTTGGAAAGGTTGCAATCCCCGAAAAACTGACATACCCACCTATAGCAACAACGCGATACGCTAATTCAGGGGTAGACGCAAAACAATGCAATAACATAGCAAAAGGAGCGTTGGCATATTCTTGTTCTAAAATCTGTGCGACATCATCATCAGCTTGTCGCGCGTGAATAATAACGGGAATATTTAACAAACGCGCAGCATGGATATGGCGACGAAAACTTTCCTGCTGTTTTGCGCGTGTAGGCTCAGCCCCATAAAAATAATCAAGTCCTGTTTCACCAATACCAATGGCTTTTGCCTCTTGTGCAAGAGTGACGATCTGCTCAACGTCTAAAAGAGTCTCTTCTTCTACATGGTTGGGGTGTGTACCTACCGTGCACCAAATACGTAAATCGGGTTGATTATAATGGCTTAAGGCTTTTTGTTCCGTCGCGCGAGATAAACGCGTGCCAATCGTGATAAGCCCCCCTACCCCTGCTTCGCGTGCTTGGGTTAATAAAGTGGGAATTTCCTCTTGAGAAAAATGGTCCAAATGACAATGGGAATCAATAAGAGAATTAGCAAGACAAAGCATGGCTCTTTTTATAGTACCTCTTTACGTTTTACGTAGACTCATTGAGTGTTCTTTATTTCATTCTTCAGGGTAACGTGGAAAAATACCTTGTGGCGCTGGCAAAGAACGACCCGTAGGAATAGGCGTATTTAACGCAGAAAACAAACGTTCATCGTCAGAAACACCGAGTTGATCTAACAAGCGCGCCATAGTTTCAGGCATAAAAGGTTGTAAAACGGTAGCAATCCCCCGTAATGCCTCTAATAAAACCCGTAAAACACTTGCCATACGGATAGGGTCAGTTTTCCGTAAAGTCCATGGCTCTTGACGCGCAATATAAACATTAGAGGCACGGATCACTTTCCATACTTCCTCTAAAGCGTCTGTAAGGGCACAACGTTTAAATTGAAGCGCTAATACGTCAGGAAGAACATGCACTTGTCCTAATAATTTTATATCATCTTCGGTTTGCTCACCTTTCTCAGGTACAACGCCATCACAATACCGTGCAACAAGTGAGAGGGTACGTTGTGCTAAATTACCAAGATCATTAGCGAGTTCAACATTATTTCGTGTTATAAGTGCCTTACGCGAAAGGTCACTATCGCCCCCAAAAGGGACTTCCCTTAATAAAAAGAACCGTATCGAATCAAGGCTAAATTCTTGTAAAAGATCACGGGGATTAACCACATTCCCTAAAGATTTGCTCATTTTTTGCCCTTCAACAGTCCACCATCCATTGGCAAAAATTTTGTGCGGAAGTTCAATCCCTGCCGCCATTAAAAACGCAGGCCAATAAACCGCATGAAAGCGTGCAATATCTTTACCCACTAAATGAAGAGCTGCGGGCCAATATACCATAAGGGGCGCTGTTTCA
Organism: Acetobacter sp.; assembly: GCA_017474285.1. Lineage (GTDB taxonomy): Bacteria > Pseudomonadota > Alphaproteobacteria > Acetobacterales > Acetobacteraceae > Acetobacter. The sequence continues at coordinate 11,618 of JAFVHT010000049.1, read as the reverse complement.
TCAGGATACCCTAAAGCACTTAAATAATTGGTCAGCGCATCAAACCACACATACATTACGTGGTGTTCGTCGTCGGGAACAGGAATACCCCATTGAAAACTTGTTCGGCTAATAGAAAGATCTCTTAATCCTTGTTTGACAAAACTTATAATTTCATTACGCACCCCATGCGGACCTAAAAAATCAGGGTTACGTTCGTAAAGTTCGAGTAATGGTTCTTGAAATGCTGAAAGCTTAAAAAAATAGGATGGCTCTTTAACCCATTCTACAGGAGCCCCTGTTGGGGCACATTTTTTTCCCTCTTCTGTTGTGATCAATTCATCTTCGCTGTAAAAACACTCATCTCTAACGGAGTACCATCCCTCGTAAGCGCCTAAATAAATAGCTCCATTTTCAGCCACTTTACGCCATAAATTTTGCGCGCTTGTGATATGGCGCGGCTCTGTTGTACGAATAAAGGCGTCATACGAAATATTCATCGAATCTGCCATATGGCGAAAATCGGCTGACACGTTATCAGCAAAGACTCCCGGTGTTACTCCGGCATTTTTAGCGGCTTGCTCCACTTTTTGCCCGTGTTCATCGGTACCCGTCAGAAAAAAAACACCGTAACCAGAAAGACGGTAAAACCTCGCTACAACATCAGCCGCAATAGAAGTATACGCATGCCCGATATGTGGCGCGCCGTTGACGTAATAAATGGGGGTTGTTACATAAAAACGAGGGGTCATAGTCGACTCATACATGTTAAAGCTTCAAGAAGAGTTTCTTGTTTATCGAGATTAAAACGTTCTGATTCTGAACGTAAACGCATAATTGTGTCCCAAGCATTTACAACATTAACACAGGTATTATCTCCTGTTAGGGCTCTTTGTCGCGCCATATTTTGAAGGTCATCACATAATAAAGTAAAAAATAAGTCAAAACCGTAATCATGCCGTAAAATTGTTTCAACGATTTCATACTCATGGAACGCTTGACAGCCCTCTTGTGCTTGCGCCACACAACGCGCTATAGCACCGTTTTTATCAGCCAGCAAAGAAAACGCTCGCCCGGGTGCACCCCGCGCAGAAAAAAGAACACGGTTTAATATGTCAGATGAGAGAGTCGGACATTGCCTTAACATAATTTCTTTTATTGCATCAGCCTCTAAAGGCTTCAGTTCTAATTTACGGCAACGGCTCCGAATAGTCGGCAATAAGCGCCCGGGTGCAGAACTTGTTAAGAGTAAAATAGCCGTAGGTGGAGGTTCTTCCAATATTTTTAGTAATGCATTTGTGGCACTGCGATTCATCCATTCAGCGCCGTCGATCAACACAACTCGCCATCCCCCCTCTGCCGAGGTACGGTGCAAAAATGTGTTGACTGTACGAATATCATCAACAACAATTTCGCTTCTATAGCGTTGGCGTTTTTCATCATAGTCCCGTTCAACCACAAGGAAATCAGCGTGAGTTGCGGCAGAAATACGCCGCCCAGCTGGACTTTCCTCTTTTTCCCCTTTCAATAAAATACGCGCAAGAAAAAAAGCACAGGTTGCTTTTCCTATTCCCTGAGGACCAGTAATAAGCCACGCATGGGGTAAACGCCCTTCGATAAAGGCTTTACGAAACATTGCTACTGCGGACTCATGCCCCGTTAATGAAAGAGACGCTAAGCGAGGCTCTAGAGGTTCAACCACGTGATGAGACATCAGAAAAGTTAGAAAAATGAGCAGAAACAGCTAAAACTTCTTGAAGAATTTTATCATGTACTTCATGAATCGGGCAATTTGTTGTCTCAATACAGCAACGCGTTCAGTTTGTTGTAAAGCAATTTCTTCAAAACCTGCAATAACACGCTTATGAAAAGCCTCTTCTGCACACTCATAGTAATCCTGTTCTATAGAGCGCGTCGCTAATCTTTGCTTGGCTATTTGTCTAGAGGTTTTCAATAAAAATGTTTTATCGGGTTGTCTTTCAAGGTGTTTGTTTAAAGTATCAATAAAAGAAAGAATTTTTTGATCGCCTTTTCCCCAGCCATACCCTTGGTAAGCAATGGTTGAGTCAGAAAACCGTGTACATAAAACAATTTGCCCCTCTTGAAGAGCGGGACTAATAACACGCTCAACATGATCAAAGCGTGCGGCAAAATGCACGAGTATTTCAGAACGGAGAGAAAAAGACACTTCACCCAATAAAAGAAGATGGCGCAATGCCTCTGCGGCAGCAGAGCCACCCGGCTCACGCGTAAGGCAAACCTGATAACCACGCGTACGTAAGGCTTCAGCGAGTAAATCAGCCTGTGTTGATTTACCAACCCCATCCGTCCCTTCAAAAGTAATAAAAAGGCCTCGTTTCACATATTCGTTCATGGTTGATGAAAAGCGTTTAATCAACATGTAACCGTCGGGCAACACGCCCCAAAAAGCCTAATTTTGTTACCGTTTGTCCCACAACAACAGGAATATGAGCAAAACGATTATCAGGAAGTGTAACAGTCAATTGCCCAACTTCTTCCCCAGCCAACAGGGGAGCAGGTAATGGTGCGGTATAGTCTAAACTCATATGCGTGTTTTTTTGCCACCCATGCGGCAGTAATATTTTAAATCCTTCACCAGCCACCAACGGCACAGACGTCATGTTCCCCATCCATACAGGGGCTTGATCCACGACCTCCCCTCTTTGCACAATTTCATCTGTTTCAAAATTCGCAAAAGCCCATTGTAAGAGACGATCTCCCTCGCTAATTCTTGCAAAAGCACTTGGAAGCCCATTAACGGCAACAATAACACGCCGCCCCTCGCGTAATGATGAGGCACACAACCCAAACCCCCCTGCATTGGTGTGACCAGTTTTTAAGCCATCGGCAAGCCCTCTCACAACGAGGGTATTACGATTTTCTTGTCTAATGCCATTAAAGGTAAATTCTTTTTCAGAGAAGAAATGATAATATTCTGGGAAATCATGTATTAAACGTAACGCTAAATAAGCGACGTCATAGGCAGACATATAATGATTTTCTGCGGGTAACCCTGTCGCGTTCATAAAATGAGATGTTTTTAACCCCAATTTACTCGCCGTATCGTTCATCAAAACAACAAAACTTTCTTCCGATCCGGCAATGCCTTCGGCTAAAACGATACAGGCATCATTTCCAGATTGAATGACCATACCTTGAATTAGATCTTTTACCGCAACATATTGCCCCAATTTCAGAAACATGCTTGAGCCACCCATATGGTAAGCTCGCTCGCTGACGGGTAACATTTGATCTAATTTTAGGCGCCCAACCCGTAACATGCCAAAAGTGACATAGGCTGTCATCATTTTGGTTAAAGAGGAAGGAGGCATAGCCTCATGTGCATGTTTATCAAGCAAAACAGCGCCGCTTTCATCATCAAGCACACACGCCCAACGTGCCAATGTTTGCACAGGTCCAATAGGCGTGGTTGCGGGAATATCGCTAACTGTATTTTGCGTGTTTTTTGTAATAGGCGCTTTTTTCCCCGCATGCCCTACAACGCGCCCTAAATGATGTCCAGAATGCGCCTCGCCTTGTGTTATAAGACCGAGAGAAAAAAGAGCTGCCCCGCCCACCAATAAGGAGCGTCGTGTCTGTAATGCTCCCTGTTGGAATGCTCTCCGTCGCAATAGGTTACGTTGAAATGTTTTCTGTTGAAATGTCATGTGTTGACAACTCTTTTCATACAAACGATGAAGCAAATGCGAAAGGATTTTTCAAAAAACGATAATACCAAACAATAAAACACTTCTTTTTTTTGTAAAGCACTATTCACTTTTCCCATGAAAACACATGAAAACAAACGAAAAGGCGTATATTTCAGGAATTGTGTAGCGACATGCCCCATAAGCTGGTTTTATATGGCGTCTACTCCTCTGTTTTTGGTTGCCCTTTAAGCCTTATCCAACACGTCGTGCATACTCTTACTACAAGGTTTCAGATTCACATAATGGCAATTTTAGAGCTTTACTGAGTTAGGTCTTTCCAATAAGGGCTATCAGTCATGACTTTTGCTGTTGTATGCTTTTGTTGTTCCGATTCAGAACAACCTGTAAAATAATTTGCCCATTTTTTTGGTTTAACCTGTTTATAAATTGCTATCAGAGGGATCCAATTGCCTTTTTTTGATTCTATGACCGCTTTTTAATACGAAACGAGACCTTCTAGTCCGGGAATACCTTCATACTTTAAAAAATCTTCCGGTTGGATGTCGTTTTTCCTGTTTTTTAACCTTTGAAGATATTCTTCATGTTGTTGAAAACTGTTGAGAATTTGTTGATTGGATTTGTCCATGAGTTGAGGATTTTGTAATAATTGGTGAATGTCCGGTAAGTCTGGTAAGTCCTGTGCGTTTTGTATGTTCTTTTGCTTTATGTCTATTCGTTGAGTGAGTTGAATTGGTTGAGGCATTTGTAAGTCTTTATCATTACCCTGTTTTAAGATGGAATCACCCCATCTTAAGACATAATCCTCCCATTTTAGGGCTTTTATACCGTAGTTATACATAGGTGTCGTTTCATATAGACCTGTAATAGCTGTTCCTGCTCTTATCACATTAGGGTGAGCATATATATATTCATCAGAGCATGTTTCATGGGATGGTTGTGGGGCTAGTGTTTCATTAAGATATTGTGTCCAAGTTGATATTGTTCTTTTTATCTTTAACGTTTTTTTTTCGTAATGCTTCTTCTAATTTAGCAATTTCTTCTCCTTTTTTTAGGATTTCCTCTCTTTTTTTAACAATTTCTTCTCTGTTTTTTAGGAGTTTATCTCTTTTAACAAATAGGAGGCTATTGAGAACAACTCGACTGAGCGTATTGTTGAGAGCACTGTTGAAAGCAATGAGTTCACTAGGGTTTGTTAAGTCACCACTAGAGTTTAGGTCAGTAGAGCTTGTTAGGGTACTACTGGGGTTGGTGAGGGCACTACAAGCGGAGAGGGAGACTGCTAAGCTAAGACTTAACAAAAATTTTATGGGGGGGGGTAAAAGAAGACATTTTTTCTCACTTATAATGGTTTATTTTCAGACGAACTCTACCTATATCTATCAAACTAAAAAAATTAAACCAAAAAAATTACTTTTAACGCTTTTTCTTTAAGCGAGCGCATCACCTAATAAGCAAACCGCGAGGGCGTAAAAATCTGATGGGTTATAGCGTCGTATCACATTAAAATTATGAAAAACCAAAAAAGATGGACCATCTTCCCCATCGGGTTGGAGAATAGCCCCGCGTTGTTCTGGAGTCAAAAATTCACCCGAAACGGGTTTAACCCCATTTTGTTGCCACCATGAAACAGGCTGTACATGTTGACGCCCTAACAAATTTTTTGGCAATGTTTCTGGCACTATCACGGCTTGCCCCCAAGAAGCCCCTGTTTTCCACCCACATTGGGCTAAATAATGCGCAATAGAGGCAAAAACATCGCCTTTATTATGCCAAATATCGCTTCCATGCCCTGTCGGGTAACTTACTGCATAACGTAAATACGTACTTGGCATAAATTGCGGCTGCCCCATAGCCCCTGCATAGCTGCCGCGCATTTCTTCTGGCGTAATAATCCCTTGATTCAGAATAGAGAACATCTTAAAAAGTTCTCCCTTAAAAAAAGAGGCTCTTCTGCCAGCGTAGGCTAACGTTGCGAGAGCATCAACCACATAAAAATGCCCCATACTTGCACCATAAGCCGATTCAATCCCCCATATGCCTGCAATAATTCCCCGATTAACACCATATAAAGCGCTTACAGGGTATAAAAGAGAGGCTGAATCATGAACAGCGTTAAGACCTTGCGTAAATTTTGCGTCTGTTAAAACTCTTTCCCGATAACGAGACCACGAAAGACTAAATTCTGCCTGATGTCTATCTGCCCGTAAGACTTTAAGGTTCGGGCGCGTTGTTAAAGCAAGGGCTCTCTTAAGAATAGGTGCAGAAATCCCCTGCTCTCTGGCTTCGTGATCAATATTTTCTAAAAAACGCGTATATCCCTTAAAAAAACGATCTTGCGTCCTTTGGTGTGCAAAAGCTTCTGGTGCCTGTGTCAAACAAAAAGCCCCTATCAAGGTTTTTGTTAAAAAATCTCTTCTTAAGGTTAGGCGGCTCATAGCAGGGAATCCATGGTAAAAGATTCGTGTGAAAAGATTTTAGGAAAATTTTTAATATTGTAACAGACTAACAAATAAACACGCTTATGCCATGATATGAAGTGCCGTCCAAGCACTTCCTCCCGCTATGAGGCAGTACCACCCAAAAGGAGATAATGCCCATTGATCATGATCACGAAAATAGTGCATTAAAAACGCTGTGCTTGCTAAAGCAGAAAGCCCTGCCACTAATGCCGCTATAAAAATCATAGAGAGTTGACCACTCTCAAAAGTCATATGCCGCATTTTGAATGCTTCGCGTACAGTTGCCGCAACAATCACAGGCTCTGCCATTAAAAATGAAAACCGTGCTGCCGAATCGTAATGAAGCCCCCGTAAAATACCTCCACCAATTGTAGCCCCTGAGCGTGAAAACCCGGGAAAAAAGGCGAGACATTGGAACAATCCAATGATGACAGCGTCTTTTATACTGAGTTCCGCTAAGCATTGTTTTTGCTTTTTGGGTTTTTGATTTTTGAAAAGCGTGCCGTTCCGTAATCGTTCAATCATTAACAATAAAAGACCGTTGAGGCACAAAAATACTGCCGCTGATGAGGCAGCACCAAAAACATGGCGCAAAAAATGCTCGAACAAACCGCCAATAATAACAGCGGGTACTGTTGCCATAATAAGCAAGGTTAAAATATGGAGACTCTCAGCCCGAATGCGTCCCCCAGACAAACCGCAAACACCTTTGAATAAAGCGAACCAATCTTGCCAGAAAAAAACGAGTAAAGCGATAGAAGTGCCAAGATGCAGCATCACCAAAAAAGGTAAAAAAGTCGCTTGAGACGTTCTTAAAGAATCCCAATGTAAAAGTGCTGACACAATCACAGCGTGACCGAGGCTACTCACTGGAAAAAGTTCTGTTGCGCCTTGTAAAATAGCCAACACCATCATTTGAAAAAAAGACATTTTTACGATAATCCGTTCAAATTCCCCTCACCTCTTTTATGCGTTATTGTTATAGCGTTATGATATACGTGGCAAGAAAACAGACTTAAAATAAGCAAGTTCGAGAAAATTCCAAATAATAGGCGCAAAAACAAGCCATGAAACAAACAAGAGTGCATAAAAGATTAAAAGAGAGCTTTTTTAGTGGGGCTATTTTACTCGGGACGGCGTTTTTTGTTGTTTATGCGTTGGATACCCAACACCTCCCCCGCGACGCGGGTACAAATCTTACAGCCCGTTTTATTTCTGCCAATGGGTTATCACGTGGCTCTGACGTGGCTATTGCAGGAGTCAAAGTAGGGCGCGTTACTGCTGTTACTCTTGACCCACAAAGCCAAATGGCTATGGTTCATTTTTTTTTAGAAGCCCCTTTACGGATTCCACAAAACAGCCTTTTAACGATTGGACGATATACGCCAACAGCTGAAAACGCGTTATTGATTACTCCAACCTTACCCTCTCATAAAGCAATAGAACCGCGCACTTTTTGGGCAACTCCACAAACACCTCTTACCAACACGCAAGAGCCTATTAGCCTTGAACAACAAATTAGCAATTATATTTTTAATATAGGAAATCTTAAGTAAGGCTAGTCATTTTCCTATAACGTTTAAATAATTTCTTGAATAATACCTTAAATAATTCTTGACGGAGCTATAAAAAAGCGTTATTAGACTTGCGTTTGTATGGCGGCGTAGCTCAGCGGTAGAGCAGGGGAATCATAATCCCTTGGTCGGAGGTTCAAATCCTTCCGCCGCTACCATAATTTTTTATGCTTAAATGTTTTTTAAGCGTTATTTTCTTTTCTCTTTTTCCTTTTTCTGTGTTGTTGATGGCGTTTCGTTTTTTGGGTACACCTTAATTTGTATAAACTTAAAAATATAACGCCTTTTGTATAACGTTTTTATTTATCCCTATTCCAACACACACGACAGAGATATTCTTAAAAAACCTCCCAATATACCTAAAAACACAAAGAAAGCTAGGTAGATGGAGTCACTGCCTAATATTTTATCAAGTGCTTTTATAAGCTTAGTCTATTTTTTTAGTTCACGTTAAGAAAAGGTAAATCTTTACCTGTTCTCCTCCTCTTTTCCTCTTTGTTTCTACCCCTATTCTTTACTTCTTTTTCGTTCTTTTCATGCTAGGAAACTTTATCAGAAATTCCATGAGACTCCCTGCTAAAAACAAGAGAGTTTTGCGCCCAACTCTGTTCAATTTCTTTTAACATAGCTTCACGCGGGCGAGGCGTTATAGCCTGCCCTATCACAACATATAGAGTGCCACAACGCTTTATAAAAGCATTACGCCCCCAAAAATGCCCAGAATTGGTGGCTACTGGAATGACTGGAACCCTTGTGTGTTGCGCCATAGCCGCAATTCCCGGTTTAAGGGGTTTATGTTCCCCAGGTTTGGTACGCGTGCCCTCAGGGAAAATAATAATTTGTTTTTCGGCTTTTATAGCCTTTTCTGTTTCTTGTAATAACAACCGTAAGGCTTTAGCTCCTGCGGCACGTTCTATAGGCATCATGCCCGTTAAGACCAACATAGGTCCTAATAAAGGGATACGCCGTAACTCCCCTTTCATCACATAACACGGGCGGGGGACTAAGAGCATCCAAATTAACGTGTCAAAAGCCGATTGATGTTGTGAGGCAATCAACGCCGCACCTGATGGGAGAATATTTTCTTGCCCAATGATGGTAACACGCACGCCACAAATATGGCGAAATAACCACAACACCGCACGCGCCCATAAACGTGCATAGGGCAAAGCATAATTTTGAAAAAACCAACGAATAGGAAAGGCACAAATCCCCATGACCACGGTTAAAGCAACCGATACGATATTGAACGTTACAGAGCGTAAAACGGAGATCATTATTTTTCCTAATTTTTCTAAATATAGTAAAAACTCTATCAAAAATTCTATCAAAAAAAGCTCTTTCAAAGATCTCTTAAAAAGAGATTACATGAAAAAGACGACTGCAAACAAAAAAGAGTGACTCTTACAAGTAACACGAAAAAAAGAGGCGTTTTTACAGTTTCTTAAAGCTTTCTTGAAAGAAAAACCTGCCCCGTGATACTATACGCCTATGTACTATACGAATGATACCATAACAGATGGTAAACTTATCGTCAGTTATCACGAGTAGAGTCATCATGAGTAAAGTTTCATGATTACACAGTTACCAGTACAGGGCTCTTACAAGGGCTCCAGGGATCCGCCCCCACTTTTAAAGGAATAAGCGTGTGAACGCGTCAACTTGCTTCTCTACGTGTTCACCTCTATAAAACTCTTAACCGTAAACAGAAATAAGGATCGTCGCACATCATGACGGATTATAAAGTAAAAGACCTCTCTTTGGCTGATTGGGGTCGGAAAGAAATTTCTATTGCTGAAGGGGAAATGCCCGGGCTTATGGCACTACGTGAGGAATACGGTGCTAGCCAACCCTTAAAAGGGGCTCAAATTGCGGGTTGTTTGCATATGACCATTCAAACCGCTGTTCTCATTGAAACACTTGTTGCTTTAGGGGCTTCTGTACGATGGTCTTCTTGTAATATTTTTTCTACACAAGACCATGCAGCTGCCGCGATCGCGGCAGCTGGGATCCCTGTTTTTGCATGGAAAGGAATGTCAGAGGAAGAATTTGATTGGTGTATTAAGCAAACCATTCACGGTCCCAATGGCTGGACGCCCAACATGATTTTAGATGATGGCGGAGATCTTACCGCCATGATGCATGAACATTACCCCCATTTGCTTGAGCATGTGCGCGGTCTTTCTGAAGAGACCACAACAGGGATTTACCGTTTATGGGAAATGGAAAAGAAAGGCACACTTAAAGTCCCTGCGATCAATGTCAATGATAGCGTGACCAAATCGAAATTCGATAATCTGTATGGTTGCCGTGAAAGCCTTGTTGATGCTATTCGCCGTGGTACCGATGTTATGATGGCAGGAAAAGTTGCCGTTGTAGCAGGGTATGGCGATGTGGGTAAAGGGTCTGCCGCTTCTTTACGAAATGCAGGTTGTCGCGTGCTTGTGACAGAAGTTGACCCCATTTGTGCTCTTCAAGCTGCTATGGAGGGGTACGAAGTGGTCACTATGGCAGAAGCTGCCCCACGTGGTGATATTTTTGTTACCGCAACAGGGAATATTGACGTTATTACCATTGAACACATGCGCCATATGAAACACCGTGCTATTGTGTGCAATATTGGGCATTTTGACTCTGAAGTGAAAATCTCAGATTTGCGTAATTTTCCTTGGGAAAATATTAAACCACAAGTTGATGAAGTCATTTTTCCCGATGGTAAACGTTTGATTATTTTATCAGAAGGGCGTTTGGTCAATCTTGGTAACGCCACAGGACATCCCTCTTTTGTCATGTCGGCTTCCTTTACGAATCAGACTTTAGCTCAAATTGAGCTTTGGACGGCACCTAAAGGAAAATATGAGGTTAAAGTCTATACACTGCCTAAAAAACTTGATGAAAAAGTGGCTGCGTTGCACCTTGCCAAAGTGGGAGCGCATTTAAGCAAACTCACCCAAGAACAAGCGGATTACATTGATGTTTCAGTGAATGGTCCGTTCAAACGCGATGAATACCGCTATTAAGGTCGCTCATTATTTTTATAAGGGATCTTTCTAAGGGCGTGTCTTAAAAGGAAACATCAAGAATTAACAAGGGTTAATGTGTTATAAACACATTAACCCTTAATTTTTAACGGAACATCTCACTTTTTTAGAGAGACTCCCTACACTCCCTACGCACGAACGAGGCTTACTCCCCTATTTACCCGCCAAATTTCTTTTTATTTTCTCGCGCTTGTTCTACACTTTCTTTGAGGTCTGAATCGGTTTCATTTCCAAACCGACGAATCACCTCATTACAGGCATGACGCGCTTCACTAAAACGATCAAGCCAACTCAAACTATTTCCTTTGAGGAGCAAGGCTGAAGCAGTTTTTCTTTTAAGAGAAAGCTCTTCTGTATTCCCATAAGTGTTAATAAAACTATCAAACACAGAAAGAGCTTCCTTATAGCGTTTAAGACTAAAAAGAGCATAACCTTTCCGATACAAAGCCTTTGCGACTTCTCGTTTAAGCTCTATGTCTGTTTCATTCCCGAACCGACGGATAACTTCATCACAAACAGGAAGTGCTTCTGCCTCACGATCAAGCCAATCAAGAGCATCACCTTTACACACCAAAGCCCCCACGACTTGTCGTTTAAGCGTTGGGATTTGTTCGTTTTGGAATTTTTGGATAATCTCATCACACAAAGAAAGCGCTTCTTCTTGACGATCAAGGTGAAAAAGAAGTCCTGCTTTTTGACTAAGAGCTTCCGCTATAAAACGCTTAAAAGAAACCTCTGTCCCACACCGACGAATAACATCATCATAAATCGTCAACCCATAAGAAGCGATACCCTGCTCTTGTTGCCCCAATTGGGCAAAATAAGCCCCTTTTTGTAACAACGCCTCTATCACTTGTTTCCGAATAAACTGAT
>JAFVHT010000048.1 GCA_017474285.1 Acetobacter sp. | reverse complement strand
GGGGCTTACCCCTAGCAAAGTCATTTGTAAGCCTGCCAATGTAAATAAACATACAAATTGTAAGGCTGATACCACAAAAAAACACACACCCCTACGCTGCCTCTCTTTTTTCAATAATAAAGCGTAGGCTTTTTTGTTCATATCAACCACATAACACTTTAATAAAAGTATCTAACTAAGAGTATAAGAGAGAGTTACCTCTCAAAAAGGGAAGTTCATTTTCCCTCACTTTTGCTGATCACATACGCCATTTTACCATTGGTAACTATCAATAAAATAAAACTCTCTCTTCAATACTATAAAAATAGCATGATTTTTCTATACTTTTTTCATTTCAAGATGTTCTTTTTATAGATATAGATAGTGATAAAAATACACAAATAAATCCTCTTAAAGTTCATTGTCTCATCTCAAGAACAGAACTTCAATAACAGGTTTTAGCGTCATACTCCATAACGTGCTTTTATCTCAAAAGTATCGTACTTTATTCTTAAAGAAAGTTTCTATATTCTTTTTCTACACATTTTCTTAACATATCTCCAAAGCCGCCTTACAGCGAAATGAGTTTTTACTTATTCCTATCAAGACGATGATCCGTTTTTTTCTATATCGCCCTTTTTTGCCTATTATTATAAGCGTGTTTTCTGTCTTGTTAGGAGGGTGTGTAACATTTCCCCGCTTTGCGTATGCGCAAACACCACCTTCATCACCTCTAACGGCAAAAAAAACACCGCCCTCCTCCCATTTTGGGGGAACACTTAAAGTGGTGATTGAAGCGGCTGCAGGCACGCTAGACCCTCAAATTTCCTATACTGCTCTCGTCAAAACACTTGAAACACCTGTTTATGACACATTACTTACTTATCCTAAACTTTCTGGACCGGGAGCACATCCTGTTATTGCAAACCTTGCCGAAGCGGTGCCCATTCCAGAAGACCACGGTCTTACCTATCGTTTGACGTTACGTAAAAATATCCGATTCTCTAATGGGCAACCTGTAACGGTCGCCGATGTAGCGGCTTCTTTTAGACGGATTTTTACCGTTGGAAGCCCAACAGCTGGTCCGTATTACAGCCATATTCGGGGCGCACAAGCCTGCTTAAAAGACCCTGCCCATTGCACACTGGCTCAAGGCATTGAAACCAACCCCGTTACTCGCCAAATAGTTTTTCATCTTACAAGTCCTGATCCAGAATTTCCAGATCGACTTGCTTGGATGCATGCCGCTATTTTACCTCAGAATACCCCTGCACATGATATGGGAAATACACCTATCCCTGGAACAGGACCTTACATTATCGCAGATTATAACCCTACAACCCATATGCGCCTTGAACGCAACCCCTATTTTCATGAATGGTCACACAATGCACAACCTGCCGCTTATCCAGATCATGTTTTAATCACTTTTGGGCTTGACAAAGAAGCTGAAGTTTCCGCCGTAGAAAATGGTCAAGCCGATTGGATGTATGGTAATGTTCCTCTTGATCGTCTTGGAGAAGTGGGAAGCCGTTATACCCAACAAGTCCATATTTACCCTCTTTTAATGTATTCTTATGCCATGCTAAATGTGCATGAGCCCCCTTTTAATCATCTTGCTGTACGCCAAGCCCTTAATTATGCGGTTAACCGTCACGCTATGGTTATTTACAGCGGAGGACCAGCCGTTGCCACCCCCCAATGCCAACTTCTCCCAGAAGGAATACCGGGTTACGAGCCATTTTGTGATTACACTCTTGGTGCCTCACCAGAACACCCTGCCCTCTCTTGGAAAGCTCCCGATATGCAACGCGCCCGTGCCCTCGTTCGTGCAAGTGGCACAATAGGAGAAAGAGTGACGATTGTTGCCCCTGCCGAAGGACGCTCTAGCAACACCGCTTCAGAACTTCGCGATACTTTAGAGGCTTTAGGCTATAAAGCCACCGTTCATAATATTAGCCCTGCGATTCAGTTTACTTTTGTTCAAAATACAGACAATCATGTACAAATCTCTTTAGGCGGATGGACAGCTGATTACCCCTCGGCTTCTACTTTTTTAAGCACTCTTTTTTCTTGTGAAAGTTTTCGTCCCCATTCTGATAACTCTCCTAATATGTCAGGCTTTTGTGATCCCGCTATTGACCGTATGATGAGTGACGCCTTAAGCCAAACTTTAAGCAATCGCACCGAAAGCAACCATCTTTGGGCAAAAGTAGACCGTGCCCTTATGCAACAAGCCCCTGCGGTGCCCCTTGTACAAACCAGAAACGTTATTTTGTTATCAAAACGCGTTCATAACGTTATTATTACGCTTAATGATGAACTTCTCTTTTCACAGCTTCAAATTCGATGACTTCTTCCCCCTCCCTAAAAGATTCTCCTACAAAAGGACCATGGCGCGTAGCGTTGCATAGTTTATCGCGGAATGTGTCTGCTATGCTTTCTCTTTGTCTACTTCTTGTCATGACGATTGCCTGTCTTTTAGCGCCGTTTTATGCCCATACGATCGCCCATACTGACCCATTTACTTCAAATGTTGCAGGCACTCTTATCCTCAATGGGCAAAAAGTTGATATTATGCAGCCCAACGATAACCCTCTCCATCTCGGGTTAAGCCCTATCGGTCCCACATGGCAAAGAACCTATTTTTTAGGTGCTGACAGCCAAGGGCGCGATGTTGCGGCACGTCTGCTTTATGGGGGGCGTAATTCTTTATTTATTTCCTCATGCGCTGCTTTGCTCTGCCTTGTTTTAGCGACTTTTATCGGTATTATGGCTGGGTTTTCTGGTAAAATTGTCGACACGATTTTATCGCAACTCATGGATATTATGTGGGCTGTTCCTATTTATCTTTTAGCGATTTCCCTTTCTGTGGTCACAGTAAGTTCGGGGCTTCATATCGGACCTTTTGTGATTGAATCAAATAATCTTCTTATCCCTATTATGATTATTGCGCTTGTCTATGTGCCCTATGCTTCCCGCCCTATACGCGGGCGTGTTATCACGCTACGACAATCTGACTTTGTTATGGCAGCCCATTGTCTTGGTATACCCCGTTGGCGCATTATTGTACAGGATATTCTCCCTCATATTACGATAACGCTTGTTGTTCTTGCTCCACTCATTATGGCAATGTCTTTATTAGCCGAAAGTGCGCTTTCTTTTTTATCTATTGGGGTACAAGCCCCTGCGGCTTCATGGGGCACCATTATTCAAGATGGAGAAGGGCTTATTTATACCCGTCCTATGGTGGCAATAGCGCCAGGGCTGGCTATTGTTCTTGTCGTTCTCGCCCTAAACACGCTTGGTGATGCGTTGCGCGATGCCCTTGATCAACGTGATACAAGCCATGTAGAAACACCGTAATTTTCTATGATTCTTACTTTATTCTACCGTATAAGCCAAATGCTTTTTGTTTTATTTGGTGTTTCGGTTCTTGTTTTTGCGATATTTTTTGCGACACCGGGGGCAGACCCTACCGCGCGTATTGCTGGACGCAATGCCGCCCCACAAACATTAGAAAAAGTCCGTAAAGAATATGGTTTTGATCGCCCTTTACCTGTTCAATACGCGATTATGATGAAAAAACTCTTTATTACACAAGATCTCACCTCTTACGCCGATCGGGGTGAGCGCGTTGTACCAGAAATTTTTCGTGCTGCCCCTATAACGCTTTCCCTTGTAGGAGGTGCTGCTCTGATTTGGACAGTGACGTCCATCACTATGGGGTTTATAGCCGCCATATTCAAAGATACGTGGATTGACCGCACCCTTATGTCATTAGGGCTTATTGGAATTTCTATTCCCGTTTTTTGGCTTGGAGAAGTTGTCAACCTTATCACGCAAGACCGTTATCATAACACATGGCTTTTTTCATGGGTGCCCGGTCTTGGTTATATTCCTTTTTCTGAAGACCCTGCCGGTTGGTTTAAAGCCCTTGTTTTTCCGTGGTGCGTTTTAGCGGTTTTATTTATTGGTATTTATAGCCGTATTTTACGAGCGGATTTAGTTGCCATAGCACGGGAAGATTTTATGCGGACAGCGCGAGCTAAAGGACTTTCTCCTTCGCGTATTTTACTGTGGCATGGCTTACGTATGGCAATGATTACGTTTATTTCGCTCTTCGGGTTAGATTTTGCCCAACTTGTTGGAGGAGGTGCGTTATTAACGGAAGTTGTTTTTGGACTCCCCGGTGTTGGACGGCTCACTTATCAAGCATTAAGCAGTATGGATCTTCCCCTCATTATGGCAACAGTGATGTATTCTGCTGTTTTTGTTGTTATGGCAAGTGCTGTTGTTGATGTACTTTACTTATTCCTTGACCCTCGTGTACGGGAAAGTCATAAAAAATTATAATAATAAGGATATAAAAATTCCCTAATACGACATTAAAGACGAACAAGAACTGGTCGATTAAAATAAGATGACCGCCCTAGAGCATAAGGGGATTAAAACCACTATAGCTAATAGAAACCGCGAGACCAGAAAAAAGAACGCGAGTATAACAGATCTTAAGCGGATAGACGACGTATAACAGCCTAAACGCCGTTATGAAGCAGCGCCAGAAAGAGCAGCAGAAGCCTGCCCAGCCGACCCCTAAACCTTCTCACTTAAAGTTTGCCGTTATGTGGGCTTTAAGCTTTGTCAGCAAGAACGCCAATGAAGCACTAGAGAGGCTTAAAGCGCAATTTGAGGAAGTTAAAAAGGAAAAGCAAAGAGAGAAGTAGCTTGAACAAACAGCGGAACAGACCACCGCTAAAGTCATGCAGAATTTAGCAGCTAAAAAGCATGCACAAAAGGCAGAAATAGAAGCAACAGAACAGAAAATGAACAGAAAATTAAAGCGCGACACGAGAGAGGTCACAGTCGAAGGTAGTCCATAGACAACGCTAAAATGCGAATAGCTTCTCGTCAGGCAGAGCGTGAAAAACAGATCAAGCAAAAGCAAGAAAGACGCGAAGCCTATCGCCGACAATACGGACGAGACCCAGAACCGCCTAAACCTCCAACGCCGCCCAGAAGAAGAGGACGAAGTCGATAAAGATTTAAGCTAATACCTCATAAAACTTCACTGTCTGTGAAGTTTCAAACTGATCAAGAAGTGCGTAAAAGTGGAGAGGAATATCGAGGGTTTGATATTTCTTAATCTCTTCTTCTATCTCTCTCTCATTTTTAACAGCATGAAATAGATACTTTTTTGATTTGTTATATAAAACTAATGCACCCGTATTACGTATTTCAACAGTCCATTCTTGTTTTTTTGAATTCAACCAATTGCAAAAAACATAAACCAATATCCCGCGTGCTGTATGACCATTAGAGAGAATTTCATTAATATCAGTGTTAGTAAGATGACGAGCACCTGAAGTGAAATTGTAATAGTGAAAATTGAAACATCTGTATTCAATTTCTGTTATGAATTCGGATCCCATTCTGGTAAACCTCCTCATGTTGTAGGATTAACTCAAAAAGTTACCTTCATTTTATTTTATTACTAAAAACGAAACGAGTCAAGTTTTTTTGTCCCTGTTTTTTTGATAATTTTTCTACATTTTCTAAATATTTTAGACTTTTTTCAAAATCTTTCTCATACGCCATCTCGAAAATACGCCTATCCCTCATCAAGAAACATAAGTCTATCAATTTTTTTATAATTTTATCTCTTGATCCAGTAGATTTATAAATTTTTCATCTTGTTCTTGTGTTCTCAAATTCGATGAACTTCACGAATAAACTCTTTTTTTAGTTTGCAATATACCTTTTTCATTATGTGTTTCTAACTGTGCTAAAACCACACTATATTTTTTCTTTTTTTGTTAGATTATCTTTTTTATAACTTTCATAGTAGAGTTATTTGTTTATTTTTTACACTTCTGTATTTTTAAAGTCTTAACATTTTTAGATCTTTGCTTTTACAGCATTTCAGTTATTTATAAAAGTTCCTTAATAAACAAAAGGGTCTCATACCAAAACGATATGAGACCCTACCCGGTTAAGCATAACAGATTAAAACGTCAACCCGTTATGTTCCCCTGTTCATCAGAACAGTTCACGGGAATAGTTTTCTACAAATACCCCACGCTATAAGAAAAAACGAGAGATATAAAAACGGCACGAAGAAGATAAGACCTTCAAGATCACCTAACATGTTACAACTCCATGTTTGGATTGGCTTCTATTTCGGTATCAAACAAGATCCCTGAAGCTGCAGTAATAAGGCAGATCATCACAGTACCGACCAACCACGCGAAATACCACGGACCGACATCCCCTAGAAGGATAGCACAGAACAATGCTGTAAAGAGAGCAAGCCCTAATCCAATGAAATGTAGAACCTTTATCATCATTACACCTCCTTTTAGTAGCTATGGCTATCTGTGATACTTGGCGCTTTTACTTTGCCACCCATTAGATAGTAGCACCACGAAGTATACCACAAAATAATAGGTACAAAAATAAGCGCAACGATCAGCATGCAAAGCAAGGTATACTCACTAGAACAACTATTCCAGATCGTCATACTCTGATCAGGGTTCGTGGTTGATGGCATAAAGAAGGGGAACATAGATGCCCCAACAGTGCCAATGGTACCAATCCACGCCAAAGCACCAAACCACCATGCAACGTGTGGGCTATTACCACGGGCAAGAGCCGCACCAACAAACATGCTCACAATACCAAGTAATGGGAAAATCCACAAAATCGGATGAGCCGCATAATTGTGCATCCAAGCTCCGACTTCCCGCGTCACATGCTGCCCTGTCATTGGGACAGAAGCCATACCCGGGTTTCCACTATCGAGTACATAACCACGAAGAGTCCGAACCCAAACACCGCCAATGATAAAGAGCACAGCGGCAATAATGGCACCCCATTGCGCACAGTTTTTAGCACGAGTGTAAATAGGATCTTCCCCGCGCATCATGAGCATCACCCCACCTTGGAAAATGCTCAACGCAACAGACATAAGCCCGCAGAGAATGGCAAAGGGGTTAATCAAATAGCTCCAAAAAGAACTATCTTGATAATATTGCCCCATCCAGTCGAAATGGAAGCCAACCCCTTCAAGTACATTCCCAAAGGCGGCACCATAAACAAACATAGGTAAAAAGCCAGAAATAAGGAAAGTCCAATCCCAGCTCTCACGCCAACGAGTAGATTCAGCTTTTGAGCGATATTCAAAAGCAACGGGTCGCAAAATCATGCTGAACAACAGCAAAATCATCACGACATAGAAAACCGAGAACGATGTTGCATAAAGCGTTGGAAACGCAGCAAAAATCGCCCCACCGCCGAGAATAAACCAAACTTGATTCCCATCCCAATGCGGTCCGATGATGTTCAGGGCTGCGCGGCGTTCACCGTCGGTTTTCCCGACGAAACGCAACAGCGTACCAACCCCCATATCCATGCCAACAAAAAGGCCTAAGCCAATGAAGAGCACGCATAACAAGCCCGCCCATACAATTTTAAGAATAGTATAGAGGTCCATAAGTACAGTCCTCCCTTAATGCGCAGTAGCGGTAGCAGACACGTGCGTAGCAGCGCCAATAGAAACATGTACGGCATCTGCAGCACCGTGAGGGTCATGCGGTTGCGGACCCAAACGCGCGAACTTAAACATAAGATAAAGTTCAGCAGCAATAAAGGTCGTATAAAGTAATGCAAAACCAATGAGAGAGAATACCATATAGCCTACGGTATGCGTCGAAGCCGAAAGAAATGTTGGCAGGTATTCAAACACAGTCCAAGGCTGACGACCAGCTTCTGCTGTAATCCACCCAAATTCTGCTGCCAAAAAGGGCAGAGGGATAGACCACATTGCCAATGTCAAAAGCCATCTGTTTTGCTCAAGTTTGTTTTTGAGTGCAACATAAGCCCCTATAGCAAAGACAAACAGAGACCAGCACCCAATAAACACCATAATTCTGAAAGCCCAGAATGTTACAAAAACATTTGGCAGAATATCGGGTTCTGTTTGTTTCACAACATTTGGCATTTGATCAGGTGTAATAGCCGTTACATCCTGATTAGGTGCATGCTGAATAGCCAAGAAACCATAGCCCAAATCTTTTTCATGGGCTTTAAATTGTTCAAGGTCAGCCTGCTGATGGCTTTGCTCATAACGACGCAACGCCGTAACAGCCGCAATACCTGACTCAATACGTGGACCTGCTGCTGCTTCTAACTCATGCATCCCTATAATTGGGGTTGTGAAAGAGTGCGCAACAATAGGCGTTAGGATATAAGGAATCCCAATTTCAAAAGCGTTTTCTTGCTTTGCGTCATTAGGCAGAGCCGCAAGGAGCCATGGTGCATAAGGCGGTTTTGTTGTATCCCAAATCCCTTCCATAGCCGCAATTTTTGTGGGCTGATGCTCATAGTCAAGACGACCGAGGTTATCTCCTAATGTCATCGCAGCGAGTGTGGCACAAACACCAAATACTGCCGCCATACGGAAAGAATGTGCCGCAAATTGTCTATGCTCACGCCGCAAGAGGTAGAATGAACTAATCCCCATGACAAACATCGCACCTGTCATAAATCCTGCTGTAGAGGTATGAACGAATTTCGCTTGCGCATCAGGGTTGAAGATAAGGGCAACAATATCGTCAAAAACCATACGCACAGTGTCAGGGTCAAAATGACCGCCATCTGGTACGTTCATGGCACCATTTGCCACAAGGATCCACAGCGCAGACAAGTTAGAACCAAGAGCGACAATATAGGTAACAGCAAGATGCGCGGGTTTACTTAGTCTATCCCAACCAAAGAACATAATCCCCACAAAGGTAGATTCCATGAAGAACGCCATTAAACCTTCAATAGCCAAAGGCGTACCGAACATGTCACCAAAAAAGTGAGAATACATAGACCAGTTGGTACCAAATTCAAACTCCATCGTTAGACCTGTTGCCACGCCTATCGCGAAGTTAATACCGAATAATTTCCCCCAAAACTGGGTCATTTCTTTATAAATTTGCTTACCTGTAACGACATAAGCCGTTTCGATAGCGGCGAGAAAAAATGTTAGTCCCAATGTCAAGGGGACAAACATAAAGTGGTAAAGAGCCGTCAACGCAAATTGAAAGCGTGAAAGGTCAACCACTGTAGGGTTAATCAATTGTTCCATTTCCTAGACCTTGTTGAGGTGTTATAAACAAGTGTTTTCTTTTTTAGTGTGTCATTTTACTTTCTCCCGCTTCGTTCTCTCCTGTAAAAGGATGTAATTGCTTTCCATCCATGCATACGACTCGACACATGAATTTTAGTATAGCATAACTGTGCGTCATACATACTATTGTTGTTTTCGGTCTAGCACGCAAGAGAGCCGTCATCAATTCTTGCTCTGTTGCCGCGTCTAAACCTTGTGTTGGCTCATCTAAGATAAGCCACGGAGCAGGATGTAACAAGGCTTGCGCTATAGCTAGACGCCGTGCCTGTCCGCCTGAAAGGCGTACCCCCTCATTACCAAGCAACGTATCAAGCCCCTCGGGTAAACTTGCCACAAATGAGGCAAGTTGTGCCGTTTCAAGGGCTTCCATCATATCAGATTCTGTTGCTTCTGGATTTGCTACATAGAGATTGTCACGCATACTCCCCGCAAATAAATGGTTATC
The DNA here is from genome assembly GCA_017474285.1 of Acetobacter sp. GTDB lineage: Bacteria > Pseudomonadota > Alphaproteobacteria > Acetobacterales > Acetobacteraceae > Acetobacter. The sequence continues at coordinate 29,807 of JAFVHT010000048.1, read as the reverse complement.
TTGCGCAGCAACACTAATAAATTGAGAAAGCGTTTCTGCATCCATTTCACGCACATCAACGCCTCCAAAAAGAACACGTCCCTCTTGCACAGGCCAAAACCCAAATAAAATATTGATAAGGCTACTTTTTCCTACCCCTGAAGGCCCGATAATGGCTACACGTTCCCCTTGTTGAATTGATAAAGACGCCCTCTCTAAAACTAAAGTCTCTGCGTTAGGGTACCCAAAAGAAATGTCTTTAAGCTGTAAATCGTAAGGCACTTGTGGTGGTACACTTGTTTTTACTATAGGTTTTTGGTCTGGATCACCGCATTGTTCTGAAAGACGTTCTGCAGCAATTTGTGCCGTTGCTGAAGCCAAACGCGCAACAGGTAACACCGTCATAACATCAAAAGCCGCTAATGTACCAAGAACCAACATCGGTAATTGAGGTGCTAGAAGTCGACCAGCTTGTAAAGCATTTGTTGCACAAACAAGCACGACAATAGCCGTTATAAACATAAATAACGTAACACAACCTGCAGCAAGTCTTTCTGCCGTCGCTGCTTGTAGTTGAACCTTATCAAGCCGTTGTTGCCTTGTTGCTAACACATTATAGCGTGCAGGCATTGCTCCAAGTATGAGGCTTTCTCCCAAACTTTGCAGCGTTTCTGCCATATCTGTTTGTAATTCTGCCCGTTCTTTAACGGCATGCGCCATAAGGTGATGAACAACAGGACGTGTCAGCCCCCAAACCGCTATAGCTGCCCCTCCAAGCCCGCATGCCAAAATAAAAGCTGCCATAGGCAAAGCGCAAGCGAATACCCCTATATAGATAATCCCACACAATAACGCCCGCAAAACAGGCAGAGCGCTATCCGTATACCAGCTGGTAATTTGGTCGGTTTCAGTAACAAAACGCCCGAGTAAATCCCCTCCACGGGCATCAAGCAAATCAGCGGGTGCCCGTGGGGCTAAACGTGCATATGTCCAACTTCTTAAAAGGCTGGTTAAGCGCAAAGCCCCATCATGAGTCACAATCCGTTCTAAATAACGAGCAAGAATACGAAAAATAGCAAAAAACCGTACCCCTGCAGAGGGTAACATAAAATTAAACGTCTGAGCGACAACTTGCCCCGCTAAACCTGCTACAGCTGCTGCTGCCAAAAACCACCCTGAAAGAAAAAGCAAGCCAAAATTCGATAAAGCCGCTACGCAAGCCAAAAACAAACTTAAAAATAAATGCCAACGAATAGGCGAAGCAATACGCCAAAAGTGAGAGAGCACTTTTCTTTGCCCGTGTTTTTCCTGCCTTTGTTCTGTTTCTATGGGAAAAGGTGCTTGGTGTATCATCGTCTCTTGCCCGCTCATGCCACCGTCTCCTTACACGTCAAAACTTCGGTGACTCGTCCGTCTTCAATACGGAACACTGTATCGGCACGCGCTAGTAATTCAGATTGATGGGTTGCAGCAATAACAATTCTCCCCTGTTTATTCCTACCCTGTTTATCTCCATAAGTACATCTTTTAATAGCCTCACAAACCCGTTGTGTACTCGCAGGATCTAATCCAGCCGTTGGCTCATCAAGAATCAGCACATCGGGTTCATGTAAGAGAGCACGTGCTAAAGCTAAACGTCTTATTTGTCCTCCGGAAAGCCGACTGCCGCGCTCCCCTATAGGCGTATCAAATCCTTGTGGCAAAGCTTCGATAAACGATAAAGCATCGGCTTGGTGCGCTGCCTGTTTCAATGCCTCAAGGCTTGCATCTTCTATGCCCAAACGTAAATTATCGGCAACACTCCCAAAAACGAGTAAAGGCCTTTGTGGCACCCAAGCCATACGTACGCCATCGAGATCCATCAATTTACCTGTGTTGTCCCATGCGCATACACAACCTGAAGTGGGTTGCAAAAACCCTAATAACACCGAGAGCAAAGTACTTTTACCAGCCCCACTTGCTCCATCAAGAACTGTTAATTTATGCCGTTCAAAACGACACACCACGTATTCTAACACAGATATTTGCCCATCATAAGAAGCACATATCTGGTCACAGGTCAAAGCCTCAACCTCACAAGTGTGTTTGAGGTAGTGTGGTTTTGGTAATGCCTCTACCAAAACAACCGCTTGTTGTTCTACAGCTTGCTCTTTTGTTTGCTCACTTTGCCCATTCTTTTCCGAAGTAATATTTTCATTTTCAGGAACAATATTCTTATTATGACGTCCTAAAGAAACAGGTAAAGAAAAAATATCTAATAAGCGTGTTGTCGCAGCCATAGCATTTTGGCGCGCGTGATAACTTGCAGAAAAATTCCGTAACGGCATAAAATATTCTGGTGCAAGCATCAATACAAGAAACGCTGTCCGAAAATCTGCCGTTCCCGCTAATAAACGACATCCAAAAACAACGGCTATCAATGCAATTGATAAAGAAGCAAAAAACTCAAGTGAAGCAGAGGTTAAAAAAGCTATTTTCATCACAGCAAGCGTCATTTTACGGTGCTCATCTGCCATTTTAGCGATTTGCTCTAAACTATCTGCTGTTCGTCCAAAGAGGCGTAATGTTTTTAAACCACGCAAAGCATCTAAAAAACCACCACCTAATATGGTCATCCGCACCCATTGTTTATCCATTAAAGCTTGCGCGCGATACCCAACAAGCACCATAAAAACAGGAATAAGTGGACCTGTACAAAGCAAAATTACCAAGCTCCACCCATCAAGCCCTGCCACAACTGCTAAAATTACTAAAGGTTGCACGACCATTTTAGCTGCGGCAGGCATATAACGCGCAAAATACGGCTCTAACGCCTCGACCCCGTCAGAAAGAAGCGTAAGCACTTCCCCCGCAGGTAAACGTGCGGCGACAACAGGACCAACATTTGCTAAATGCGTCATAGCCTCTTTACGAACACTGCCAACAATGTGTAATCCCGCTTGTGTACCCGCTATATCGGATAAAAACTGTGCCAGAACCGTCAACACCAAACATACAGAGAGAATAATAGCCCAATGTCCTACCGATAAAGGCACGTGACGAAAAGTGACATCATCGACAAGCCGTGCAATCTCAACAAAAAGAAGCACCAAACACACAGCCGAAACACCCCCTAAAGCCACAGCGAGTGTCAACCACTTACGCACACGCCGTGCGAGAAGAGATAATTGTTTACTTTCCCGCCGTTTCACAGAAGAGCTTGCCATATTTTAAAACACTCTCATGATATAGAACTGAGTAGATAAAGAGCTTGTGCGCTCACGCCAATGTTTCACTTCACGTTTTCCGTTTTTTACAAAATCACCAAATAATAAACTATTATCTATAGCACACAAACTGAATTTGCCACATTTAGACCATATTTAACAAAACTTAACAAAATTAAGATAAAGAAGCGACAAGCTCCTTGACGTCTTCTCTTATGCTTTCAAAATTGATTAAGTTGCCCTAAACGGATTTAATTTTAATATTGCATATCATACACACCACCTTTACTTGCAACATGTAAAATTTTCCCTCATACATGATTATATCCTCTATCAAATGGGAAAACCCTTTTTTATTTTCATCAACAAAGACACGCTATTTCTTCAAACACATAGTGAAAGAAAAAGAGCTTTATCACCATGAAACTCAAACTTGAGAGAGATATTTGGAATCTTTTTTGTATTGATCGCTCCTTATCCGATATTTTAACAGCCCCTATTTTAGAGGCGGAAGGGAAAACAGCTGCGCCTTATACACATAAAATTATCAATATTACACCGAAATTGTCTTTTTACACCTTTATGGCAGACCCGTTTTGTTTTCAAAAAGATGGAAAAATTTATGTTTTTACCGAATTTTTTGATTACAGAACCCGTCGCGGCATTATTGAATGTCTCACTTTTGACACAGATTTTACCCTTTTAGAACGCAGACCCGTTCTTTCTGAACCGTGGCATCTCTCTTACCCGTACGTTTTTGAAGATAACGGAGAAATATATATATTGCCCGAATCCTCTAAACGGGGAACCTGTTTTTTATACCGTGCTATTTCTTTCCCGAATAATTGGGTAAGAATAGCACGATTAGACCTCGGCAATGATATTCCTACTGACGCAACGCCTGTTCGCTATCAAAATATGTGGTGGTTGTTTTATCTTCAGGCTTCCTCCCAAAACCAATACGCCCTTCATGCGGCATATTCCCGAACGCTTTTTGGTCCGTGGACTTGTTATCATAAAAACCCTATTCTCACAGGTGCGTCTTGCGCACGCCCCGGAGGAACGCCTCTTCTTTTAGAGGACACGGTCATTTTACCTGTGCAAGATTGTTCTCAAACCTATGGGGGGAGCATACACCCTCTTGTTTTTGACACTCTTACCCCCGATCAAATTATTTGCCGCGCTTATACGAAAAACCTGTTAGGAGAACACACGCCACAAGGTCTTCCCCCCTTTACGCGTGGTACACACACCTTATGTGCCATAGGACAAAAAACCATTTTTGATGCAAAAGAGATTGATTTATCCTTTCGCGGCGTTCTCATTCAATGCGTGCGTGAAATCCCCTTTGTAGGAAAATCCCTTGCCCAACAGATCTAAAAATAAAGCAAAGTTTCTTTCTACTTGTATAAGAGTTAAAAAAACCGTGCTTTTTGTTAAGCCCTTGTAGACATTGCCCTTGTAGACATTGAAAGAGTTGGGTTTAAGAAATTATTAGGTTTAACATTGGCGGAAGGGGTGGGATTCGAACCCACGGTACGGTATCACCGTACGCCGGTTTTCAAGACCGGTTCCTTAAACCACTCGGACACCCTTCCTCATAAAGAGGCCTTCTCAAAAAACCTCAAAGCACTCTTTTAACACGTATTTTTCATGTATTTTTAAGAAATCATACGTGGTTTATTGAGTCTTTTTATCTCTAACAGAACTTTCTAGCATATTTGAACATTTTAGAAAAGCCCTTAATAAGTACTTTTAAAAATGAATAAAAAGAAATTTCTGTTTCGCGTTGTCAGTGTTGTGTTTTTCTGCTATAATTAATTTTACTACAAAAAATAAGCTCTCTCTCAAATCTCTTTGTTGATGCTTTATGCTATATAACATTCGCTTTTTGAGAGAGTCTTTTTTATGCTAAAATGATTCGCTTCTCACTTCTTTAGAGATACTGATTTTAAGGATAACGTTATGAAACAACAAGCCAATTTGATCCGTGCTGGTCAGGTGATTGAGCATGATGGGCGGCGGTGGACCGTTCTCAAACAACAAATTATTACCCCAGGTAAAGGGGGTGCCTTTATTCAAGTTGAAATGCGTGACCTCAAAACGGGCAATAAAACCAATGAACGTTGGCGTACAGCGGATACTGTTGAACGCCTTATAACAGAAGATCGAGAATATCTTTATTCTTACACAGACGCTGATCAACTTGTTCTCATGGATCCAGAAACTTACGAACAAATGACTGTACCTGTTTCTCTTTTAGGGGATCAAGCACCCTTTATCCAAGATAATATGACCCTTAACCTCCACCTTGTGGAGGGAGACCCTGTTAGCATTGATCTCCCCCCTCATGTGACATTGGAAGTGATTGAAGCTGACCCCGTTGTAAAAGGACAAACTGCCAGTTCTTCTTACAAACCTGCTAAACTCTCTAACGGTGTTAAAACCATGGTCCCTCCTTTTGTTGAGGCAGGAGAGCGTATTGTTGTTCGCACGGAAGATGGTTCTTACGTTGAACGTGCTAAAAGCTAACCCCCTTATGACTCTCTATTTAAGTTATTATTCAGAGTAAGTTTTTCTTTCCTAAGCTAAAGCACGTGTAACTATGCGCCTTTCCCCGATTATGACAGTGATGCACGCGGCAGCGCAAGCTGCGGCGAAGACTTTGTTACACGATTTCAACGAAGTTGAACACCTTCAAGTCAGTCTTAAGGGACCTGGAGATTTTGTTTCTCAGGCGGATTTCTGTGCCGAACGTGTTTTACGCGAAAAACTTGAACGTGCTCGCCCGGGTTATGCTTTTCTTATGGAAGAAAGTGGCTCCTCAGATCATGAAAACTGGACATGGCGTTGGATCGTAGACCCTTTAGATGGCACAACGAATTTCCTTCACGGAATCCCTCATTGGGCTATTTCTATAGGGCTTCAACACCAACTCCCCGATGGACATGTTGAACTAATGGCAGGGGTTGTTTATAACCCTGTTGCCCAAGAAATGTTTTGGGCAGAAAAAGGAGGTGGCGCCTATCTTAATGAGCGTCGTCTGCGGGTTTCTGCCCGTAAAAACATGCAAGACTCCCTCTTTGCTACGGGAATTCCTTTTTCTGAAGCCTCTTCTCATATACAAGCACCTTTTACACGCGTTATGAGCGCTTTAATGCCTCGTGTGGCAGGTATTCGGCGTTTTGGCTCTGCTGCCCTTGATTTAGCATGGGTTGCTGCAGGACGCTATGAGGGGTATTGGGAGTTTGGTATTAAGCCTTGGGACTGTGCTGCAGGTATTTTATTAGTGCGCGAAGCAGGTGGACACGTTACAGACCCTGACGGCAAGCATTTCAACGCTTTTCCTGAAACTGTGACACTGATTGCAAGCAATACAAATCTCCACAAATATTTACAAGACGTCGTTACAAATAGTCTTAAAGTCTAGCACTTGTTTCACTCTTTTTAAGATCTTCTCAAACGAGGCTCTATAAAATAAATTGGTCTTTTTAGGTACGTGCCTCTTGAGCCTCTACTACGTTTTATCATCGACTTACGTTCAAAACCTAATTTCCAAAATTAAATTTATTTTCTTAAGTCCATTTTTTAATTTTTTTTAAGTTCTTCCTCCTCTCTAAAAAATCCAAAAAACGCCTAAAATATTTCAAAAAATATTTTAAAAGAGGCACATCTTTCGTTTTATATATCCCGTTTTATACCTAATAAATGCGGCTTTAACACGCTATAAAACAGATATAAGATATAAAAACCACAAAAATTCCGCAGAAAACAGCACAGAAATGCTTTTTCTCTCATACTATCATTTTTCTTAAAGAAAAATGTTGTGCCTTTCCTTGACAATACGGGGTAGCGACCCTACATCTTACTTCGGTGCTTCTATGGTGGAAGCGCTAACACGTCGCGGCGTTGTGTTGCGCGCGGTTCAAACAGGTGGCACTGCTAATCATTAGGGTGCCCCATAGCATGATGAATGTGGAGCAATCCATAATGACGAAATTTCGTCCTTTACATGATCGAGTTGTTGTTCGTCGCCTTGAGAGCGAACAAAAAACTGCTGGCGGCATTATCATTCCGGATACTGCCAAAGAAAAACCAATGGAAGGTGAAGTCATCGCTGTAGGCCCAGGTGCTCGTAATGAACAAGGGCATGTTGTGGCGCTTGATGTCAAAGCGGGTGACCGTGTCCTTTTTGGTAAGTGGTCTGGCACAGAAGTTAAAATTGACGGTGAAGAACTGTTGATTATGAAAGAAAGTGACATTTTGGGCGTTATTTGCTGCTCAAAACACTAAGTCTAGTACTTATCCAGAATAATTTATCTCAGGAGAAATTTTATGGCTGCCAAAGAAGTAAAATTTGGTGCTGATGCACGCCACCGCATGTTGCGCGGCGTTGATATTCTTGCCGATGCTGTTAAAGTAACGTTAGGGCCAAAAGGGCGCAACGTTGTCCTTGAAAAGAGCTTTGGGGCTCCACGCATCACAAAAGATGGCGTTTCTGTTGCAAAAGAAATCGAACTTGCTGATAAGTTCGAAAACATGGGTGCGCAAATGTTGCGCGAAGTGGCTTCCAAAACCAACGATGTTGCTGGTGATGGTACTACAACAGCGACTGTTCTTGCACAAGCTATCGTGCGGGAAGGTATGAAAGCTGTTGCCGCAGGCATGAACCCGATGGATCTCAAACGCGGTATTGATAAAGCTGTTACCGCTGTTATTGAAGAGCTCAAGAAAAACGCCAAAAAAGTAACAACCCCTGAAGAAACAGCGCAGGTAGGCACAATCTCTGCCAATGGTGAACATGAAATTGGTCAGATGATTTCTAAAGCCATGCAAAAAGTTGGTTCTGAGGGTGTTATTACCGTTGAAGAAGCGAAACACTTCCAAACTGAACTAGATGTTGTTGAGGGTATGCAGTTTGATCGGGGTTATATTTCTCCGTATTTCGTGACCAATGCCGAAAAAATGACGGCGGATCTCGAAAACCCCTATATTCTTATTCATGAAAAGAAGCTCTCTTCTCTTCAACCGATCCTCCCATTGCTTGAAGCGGTTGTGCAATCTGGTCGTCCGCTGTTGATTATTGCAGAAGACGTCGATGGTGAAGCCCTTGCAACATTGGTTGTCAACAAACTTCGCGCTGGCTTGAAAATTGCTGCGGTTAAAGCCCCTGGCTTTGGTGATCGTCGTAAAGCCATGTTGGAAGACATTGCTATTCTTACTGGTGGTCAAGTTATCAGCGAAGACCTTGGTATTAAGCTCGAAAACGTCTCTTTAGAGATGCTTGGCACGGCTAAAAAAGTCCATGTTGACAAAGAAAACACCACGATCGTTGATGGAGCTGGCAAATCTGATGACATTAAAGGACGCGTAAAGCAAATCCGCACTCAGATTGAAGAAACCACTTCTGACTATGACCGTGAAAAACTGCAAGAACGCCTTGCGAAATTAGCGGGCGGTGTTGCCGTTATCCGTGTTGGTGGTTCTACAGAAGTCGAAGTGAAAGAGCGTAAAGATCGCGTGGAAGATGCTTTACATGCAACCCGTGCTGCGGTTGAAGAAGGTATCGTCCCCGGTGGTGGTACAGCGTTAATCCGCGCCACTAAGGCTTTAGCACATCTACACTATCATAACGAAGACCAACGCGTTGGTAGCAGAATTGTGTTACATGCCATTCAAACTCCGTTACGTCAAATTGCGACAAACGCAGGCGAAGACGGTGCCGTTGTTGCGAACAAAGTTCTTGAACATCAAGACTATAACTTCGGTTTTGATGCTCAAGCTGGCGAATATAAAGACTTAGTCCAAGCTGGTATCATGGATCCTGCTAAAGTTGTTCGTACAGCTTTGCAAGATGCCGCTTCTATCGCTGGTCTTTTGATCACAACAGAAGCCATGGTTGCAGAACGTCCAGAAAAGAAAGCCCCTCCTGCGGGTGGACATGATATGGGCGGTATGGGTGGTATGGACTTCTAAGTCTTATTTCTCATATTATATGTGAGAGATTTATCTCTCCCCATTACGGGAAAAGGTCATGAAAGAAATTTCATGACCTTTTCTTTTAGTTTTTAGTTTTATCTGATTCACTGTTATGCTTTTGCGTTCTATGGTTAAACTAAAACAAAACTCACAGAAATCCTACCCTCCCCCTTTTTTTTCAAAAAAAAGCATTTCAATGCCTGATCTGCTTTATGTGAAAGTTAAAAAATATAAAAGTCTCAAAAAATACTAAACAGCACGTTTCATAGAAACGTGTACGCCGATCAGCGCTAAAACTATACGGTAGAAGTCATCTCTTTTCTGTTTAGACGCTAAAATAACCAACACAACAGAATACAGAGAATAAAATTTTGCCTTTCCGCTTGTGTTAATTCATATCCAGTGCAGGAAAGCTACCAGTATGGCGTGAGCCAACCTGACGAGCGGGGTTACCAACAACTGTTGTAAAAGGAAGGACAGGATCAAGCACAATAGAGCCAGCTCCAATCTTAGCCCCCTCCCCTACTTCGATATTACCAAGCACTTTTGCTCCTGCCCCGATTAAAACCCCTTTACGTATTTTAGGATGCCTATCGCCACCGTGTTGTTTACCCCGCCCCCCAAGCGTCACACTATGAAGCATAGAAACATCATTTTCAATAACACAAGTTTCTCCCACAACAATGCCTGTGCCATGATCAAATAAAATACGCCGACCTAATTGTGCCGCAGGATGAATATCCACGCCAAAAAGTTCTGAAGCACGGCTTTGCAAGTGTAAAGCGAGGTGTTTACGATTTTGACGCCACAACCAATGGGCAACACGATAGCACTGTATGGCGTGATATCCCTTAAAAAACAAAAACGGCGTTATAAAATCTGTACACGCTGCATCACGTTCACGAATAGCCGACAAATCAGCGGCGGCAGCACAAACAATATCAGGATCTGCCTCAAAACATTCTTGTACCAATTCCGTTAACGCATCAACCGCAACTGAGTGATCACCTAATTTACGCCCTAACAAAGCCGCTAATGCAAAAGCAAAATTCGCGTGAGAACGGATTCCTGTTGTGAGTAAACCTTTAACCAATTGATCGTGACATATGCACGCTTGTTGTAGCATTTTCTGCCATAAAACCTCAAGTTGAGAGGCACATAAATAAACATTGCCCTCAAAATGACTCGACAACAAAACAGAAACGTCTTTTTTAGGGACTATGTGAGGGTCGTTTTTTGGGGATTCAAGAAAGGTTTTTTTCGACATTGTCTCCTATTCAATCCCCTACAGCCCCATAGCGTGTTTTACAAAAGCCTTCCGCAAAGCGGGTATACGGTGCACACCTGCAATACCAAGATCCCGCGCCAATCGTAGAACAGGGTTATTATTACTAAAAAGACGATCCAGCACATCAGTTGCGATAAACATAAGCATATTCGCAGGGCGACATTGTGCCTGATAACAAGCAAGAAGTGCCGGCGTGCCAAGATCTTGCCCTTGAGCATGTGCCTCTATCAACAACGGGCTTAAGTGAATAATATCCCTATATCCCAAATTAAGCCCTTGCCCTGCAATAGGGTGAATGCCATGCGCAGCATCGCCTACAAGCAGCATACGCGTTGCCGTATAAGAGTGAGCATATTGTGCTGAAAGCGGATAAGTCCACCGCCGCCCAACAAAAGTAACACGCCCCAAACGTTCATTACCCATGCGTTTTTCAAGTTGTTGGATAAAAAGCGCATCAGGCAAAGCAGCAAAACGCTCGGCGTAACCATCTTTATCACTCCAAACAATTGCCGACATAAAGGGGTGTTCTTCTGTGCCACAGAGTGGTAATTGTGCAAACGGACCAGCCGGCAAAAAATGCTCTAACGCGCTGTTATTATGCGGCAATTCATGGGCAATATTACACACAATCGCCGTTTGCCCATAAGGTAAACGAGTCAGAGGAATCCCTGCCTCAGCACGTAAACGGCTACGGCGACCATCTGCCGCTACAACCAATTGTGCCCGAAAATTCCCACCCTCTTTCAAAGAAACCTCTACGCCTTCCTCTCTGCGCGTCAAATGTGCTTCCGCAGGCGCTAAAACATGCACAGATGGCGTTGCTGCCAATGCCGCATTTAAGGCAATACGCAAAGCGCGTGCCTCAACCATCCAGCCAAAGGGTTGATTGGCATCTTCACGCATAAATTGTAAAAAAAGTGAAGAAGCTGGCTTCCCAAGGCGACCATCGGTTACAAGAATATCTTCAATCGGACAAGAGGGCGAGGGAATATAATCCCACACACCTGCCTCTTCAAGGAAATTTTTTGGGCCTGCCGCAATGGCATAAGCGCGTCCATCACAAGCAGGGTCTTCCATAGGCAAAAGAGCCGCTTTATCAATAAGGGCAACTCGCACACCTGCACGCCCAAGGCGACAAGCTAACGCTGCCCCAACAGGTCCAGCCCCCACAATACAGACATCAACCGACCCTCCCTCCAACAAAGACGAAGATAAGGACTCTGTTTGAGACTTTTTGTGAAAAACGTTAGAAGCCGTATGTGACATGGGAATATGTGACATATGTGACATGGGAAAAAGTTTCCTTTTTGAAAAATTTTAAGATTCTTTTAAGTTTAAAAATTTTAATCTTTTGAAGTGTTTTAAAAGAAAAAAGTATTCATGAGATTATTTAGGAAAAAATAGAAAGGTTTTTTAATCATTTTGAAACTCCCCCTTTTTTAAGGATTTTGAAGATTTTAAACCCTTTTCTCAACGCTTTATAATCTCCTCCCCTCTTGATAGACGCTTTTATTGCGCGTATGTAGTATAACACATAAATAAATTTGAATAAACTTGAAGCGAATAAACCTGAAACGATAAAAAACGAACCCTTTCCTCTCACGCTTTTGTGATGTCTGTTTTTATAGGGAGTTCACGTTCTTATGAAACTCGTTACCGCTATTATTAAACCTTTTAAGCTTGATGCCGTCCGCGAAGCCCTCGCTCTTTTAGGCGTACACGGGCTAACTGTTTCCGAAATTAAGGGATTTGGACGCCAAAAAGGGCAAAATGAAATTTACCGTGGCTCTGAATACCATGTGAGTTTTTTACCCAAAATTAAAATTGAGATCGCCACAACCGACGAATATGTAGACAAAATTATTGACGCAATTCTCGATTCTGCCTATACGGGCAAAATTGGAGATGGCAAAATTTTTGTTAGTGATATTGGGCGTATTATTCGTATTCGTACCCGTGAAACCGATAAATCTGCTCTTTAGCGGTTGTTAAGCATTCTTTCACGCTTTATACATCTTTACACATTCTTATCATCAGCGTTTTTATAAGAATCTTAAAAACCTGAAAAGATATTCTTACATTGTGTTTACAATATTTGAACACAACAAAGGTAACAATTATCAATGATAAATTCTTTAAACAACCCAACTGGTCCCAATCATCCCATTAATTTTGGACTTAGAGAACATATTCTACCAATATGGAATTGTTTTTACGAAAAGTTTACTCTTGAACTGTCAAAAAACCAAGAAACTCTCAGTAATTACCTTAAAGCCAACCCGTCAAATTCACTTTATCAGTAACCACTATATCAAATTGTATATGCTTTAAGGTATTTTCCAGCGTATTATGTTGAGTATTGTGAAATGGTTCAACTTTTTCTAGAGAGATTACGAGAAGAGCCTATCCCGCTGTCACCAAATCATCCTTTAAAAATAAAAATTGCCTCTTTTGGGTGTGGTCTTTGCCAAGATTATTTTGCGCTTCTATCTATTTTAGCTCCCAACAACATTAACTTTACATATCAGGGTTACGACATAACAGACTGGGACAGCATACAACTACTCACGCCTTTTACAGACCAAAAAAACTTTCCTAAAATAATACACAATAATTATTTAAACGATTGTTTTGATAGTGATATTATTATTTTTCAAAAATCACTTTCTGATATTCATAATACTAATAGTCTCACAGCTCTTGCACAGAGCATTGCTAAAAATTCTCCAGCCAACAAGAGATTATTCTTTTTAATCTCTTATGTAAGAAATTCGTCATGTCCACAAGGCGAGACAGGTTATCGCGATGAATACGGACATTGGCATGGTTACTTTGATGAAATAGATAAAGCACTCCAAAATAGTGGCTTTAACTGTACACAGCTAGATCCTGATGAATATTGTTATACAGGACACCAAGAAAAAATTTCCGCAAAATATTCTGAATTTAGATATTTGGACAGGAACATCAGAACTGACGATTTCACCGACAGAAACGTAACAGCTTATCAAAATTATTTCCACTACGAGTTACGAGAATACATCAGATGATCGTTAGTGCGAGCCGGCGGACGGATATTCCTGCTTTTTATGCAGAATGGTTTATGAACCGCGTGCGAGAGCAGTTTTTACTCATCCAAAACCCGCGTAACACACATCAAATAAAACGTGTTTCCCTTATCCCGCATGACGTTGAAGCCATTGTTTTTTGGACAAAAAACCCGAAAAACCTTATCCCCTATTTGCCGCAACTTGACGCGCTCGGTTATGCCTTTTATTTTCAGTATACTGTAACGGGGTATCCGCGCTGTTTAGAACGTTCTGTGCCGCGCCCACAAATGGCAATTGAGATTTTTCATCAGTTAAGTGACCTTATCGGGGCAGAACGAGTGATTTGGCGTTATGACCCTATTTTACTTTCTAATAAAGTCAATTTTGCCGAACATAAACGCCTCTTTGAGAAAATAGCCCGTTTTTTAGAGGGCAAAACTCACCGCGTTATGATGAGTTTTGCGGATTTTTACGCCAAAACAGAACGCAACCTCAAAACCGTTGACGGGTTAGCGTATCAAGATATAACCCTTAACACCGCCGAACAAGAAGAACTTTTGTCTTTTATGGTCGCTGTTGCACACCGTCACGGTATGGTGATTCAAACCTGTTCTGAAAAACAAGATTTTTCTCATCTCGGTATTCCTCACGGCAAATGTATTGATGATAACCTCCTTACCTCTGTTTTTGGACTCACGACACGAGCGCGTAAAGATAAAAACCAACGTGATCAATGTGGTTGTGTCAAAAGTGTAGACATTGGCGTTTATAACACGTGTTTACATGGCTGCGCGTATTGTTACGCAACCCAAAACCCTCAACAAGCAGCACGTCACAAAGAACAACACGACCCCAATAGCCCTTTTTTGCTTGGTCCGCCACTTTCTCAAGAAGAAATCCAAACCCTCCAAAAATCACAAACCACGTCCCCTTGTTTGTCTCCCTCACTGTTTGATGCACTTTAATTTGTTTTATTGTACCCACTTGTTTTAAAAATAAAAAAGGACTACAATGCTTCAAAAGAGAACTTTACCTCATCATATTTTTAAGAATAATGTTGGTTTTTCTGCCATTCTCAAACCAATGAATAACGCAAAAGACTTTTATAATCACAAAGGACTTATCAATGGCAAACGAAGCAAATAACGGACAACAACGCACAGCCATTCATCAAGCCATTTGGGCAATTGCCGACAATTTACGTGGTGCGGTCGATGGTTGGGATTTCAAAAACTACGTGCTTGGTACCATGTTTTACCGCTATATGTCAGAAAACTTTGCTGACTGTTTTAACAAAATATTCTATCTTTACAGCTGAAGACCATCTTATTGTCATGCGTCCATATCAGATTACAGCGACCGAACGCATTATTAACCAGATCACTATAGCGCACCATTACAAACACTATGGCACAGCAGAAAATGGCGGTTTTATTTGGCATACAACAGGTGCCGGTAAAACACTAACCTCTTTCAAAACAGCACGGATTGCCTCGCGTTTAGATTTTATTGACAAAGTGCTTTTTTTTATCGACCGCCAAGACCTTGATTATCAGACTATGAAGGAATATGACCGTTTTGAAAAGGAAGCGGCAAACAACACTAAATCAACGCGCATTTTAGAAGAACGACTTTCTAAACCCAATACACGTATTATTATCACGACGATTCAAAAACTCTCGAGATTTATCGCCAAAAATAAAACACACGATGTTTACCAAAAAGAAGTCGTTATTATTTTCGATGAGTGCCATCGTAGCCAATTCGGCGACATGCATCACTCTATTATCTCAAGCTTTCAAAAATATTATCTTTTTGGCTTTACAGGTATGCCTATTCTCAGGAAAAACAAAAACACAACAGCCAAAGCTAAAGCGCGCTCTGTCACAACAGAACAGCTTTTTGGTGACAAAGATGCGCAAGGCATTGTGCTGATTACTGGAAAAATTCCCCGTTGATATGCCACAGATTTTAGGCGAGCAAAACGAAAAAGACTTTATTAAGCAGTTTGGAAGCTCTCGAATCTGCGTAATATCCTCGTTTCTTTTGACGAGTTTACAGGGAAAGACTTCCTCTCGAAACGCGATTTTCAAGACTATCTCGGCAAATACCAAGATTTGCGCGACGAGTGGAAAGAGAAAACATCTTTTCCATTACACAATAATATGACGCCCACGCTGTTGAACATGATGATGACTATGGTGGCTACGGTGATAAGTATGGACATGTTTATGTCTATGAAGACCATGGCTATAATGTGCATGCTTATGCACGTGAGCACGGTGCCTTGTAATAGCCGTTTCAGTCTCCTCTTGCCCTATATCTTCACCATCTAACGAGTCTTCACCAACAACAGGTTCTATACGCACATGGGCAACACCTGTCCCCAGCATACCAATACGAATCGCAGCCGCACGCGAAAGATCAATCACACGTCCACGCGCATACGGACCACGATCATTGACCGTAACAATAACTGAACGCCCCGTTTCTTCAGATGTCACCCGCAAATGGCTTCCAAATGGCGCTGTCGGATGCGCTGCTGTTAGCGCATGTTTATCAAAAATGACTCCAAAAGATGTGCGTCGATGCAAATGCTGCCCTCGCCCACCATACCAACTTGCCAAACCTTCCTGAACCGTTTGTGGATAAACATTGTGTTGGTCATCTTCATTTTCTTGTTCTTGGCTTTGACCACTGTCTTGCCCTATTCCTTGATGAATAGAACCATCTTTGCTTATTCCGCTCATACCACGAGCCGCTAATGCTTTCTGAACGGATTGAGCCCATGCGGTCTGTGCCGCATATCCTTTACTAACCCCTCCTAATACTCCTTCAAAAATACTCCAAAGAATTACACTTCCAAGAAGTGCCCGGCGCAGGGCTAACATACGCTTGTTTCCTCCATAAAATTATTGTTTTGTACACGTTGCTTAAGCTGTTCTTGTCTTAAACATATTTCTTTCTTAAGCATGTTCTCTTATAACATAAACCTCCAAAGAGGACAAAAACGTCTCATTTAAGGTTTATAGCGACACACTTTAAGTCATAGATAAAACACAATCATGGCAAAAATTAAGACAGATTTCACACAGCATACATACCCCCACTTTGAGATTATCCTTGGAAATTGTTTCTTGTTCTGCTAGAATATGTCCATTATGGAAAGACCTCTTATTGCTGTTCTCAACGGACCTAATCTTAATATGCTCGGTCAGCGTGAACCTGAACTGTACGGTCGTGCAACTTTAGACGATGTTGAGCAGATCTGTTTACAAACAGCCGAGAAACTTGGTTTATCAATTGATTTTCGGCAAACAAATATAGAGGGTGAACTTATTTCTTGGGTGCAAGAATGTCACAAACGTGTTCAAGGTATTGTGATTAACCCGGCAGGCTATACGCACACCTCTGTTGCACTTTTAGATGCCCTTCTTTCCATTGATCTTCCTATTATCGAAGTCCATATCTCTAACATTCACCGCAGAGAAGCTTTTCGGCATCATTCTTATGTTTCATACGCAGCTGTCGGTGTGATTTGTGGGTTAGGTGTAGGGGGGTATTCTCTCGCATTACAGGCAATCACCAATCTTATTTGCAAGGATTCTCAATGAGTGGACGGCTCATAGATACCGATACCATCCAGACCTTAGCTAAAATTCTTACAGAAACAGGTCTTACGGAAATCGAGGTTTCAGAAAAAGACAGCCGTATTCGTGTTGTACGGAAACTTAATCCTTTACCAACCGTTACGGCTCTCCCTCCCTCTGTGACAGTACAACACGCTCCTATGGAACAGCAGGTAGCGGCTCCACCAACCCCGACGAATCAAACAACAGATTTATCAACCCACCCTGGTGCTATTAAAAGTCCTATGGTCGGTGTTGTTTACCTCACACCTTCTCCTACTTCTCCCCCCTTTGTGACGGAGGGGCAATCTGTGAGTGCAGGACAAACTCTCATGCTCATTGAGGCTATGAAAACTTTTAACCCTATTAAAGCCCCTAAAGACGGTACCCTTAAATCTTTCCTCATCAATTCCGGGGAACCTGTGGAATTTGGTCAAATACTTGCCGTTATTGAGTAATGTTTTCAAAAATTCTCATCGCCAATCGTGGCGAAATCGCCCTTCGCGTTTTACGCGCTTGTCAAGAACTCGGTATTAAAACCGTTGCTGTGCACTCGACAGCTGATTCAGATGCAATGCATGTACGCCTTGCAGATGAATCTGTTTGTATCGGCCCTCCCTCCTCTCGTGAGTCGTACCTCAATATGGCAGCTATTCTTTCTGCTGCTACGATAACAGGGGCTGAAGCTATTCATCCAGGATATGGTTTCTTATCTGAAAACGCTGAATTTGCTCGTTCTGTTGAAGATCATGGCATGGTTTTTATAGGACCAACAGCCAAACATATCCGCATGATGGGGGATAAAATTATAGCCAAAGCCACGATGAAAGAACTTGGCGTTCCTCTTGTCCCTGGTTCCGACGGTAAGCTCGAAAGCCTTGAAGAAGCATACGAAGTTGCCAAAACAATTGGTTATCCTATACTCATTAAAGCCGTAGCTGGAGGAGGTGGGCGCGGGATGAAAGTCACCCATACGGCTGAAGATCTTGCAGAGGCTTGGGAAATAGCACGTATCGAAGCGCGCGCCGCTTTTGGTAATGACGCAGTCTATATGGAAAAATATATGGATCACCCTCGTCATATTGAACTGCAAATCCTTGGTGATAATTACGGTAATGTTGTCCATTTTGGTGAACGAGATTGTTCGCTCCAACGCCGTCATCAAAAACTTCTCGAAGAAGCAGGTTCTCCCATTATTACGGCAGAACAACGTCAAGCAATCGGAAAAACAGCAACCGATGCCCTCTCCCGTATGGGATATCGTAACGCAGGCACTTTAGAGTTTCTCTATCAAGATGGGCAATTCTGTTTTATTGAGATGAATACCCGTTTACAAGTGGAACATCCTGTCACAGAAATGGTCTGTAATATTGATCTTGTTCATGAACAAATTCGTCTTGCGGCAGGAGAAAAATTGGGCTACACGCAAGAGGATATTACTTTCTCTGGTCATGCTATTGAATGCCGTATTAACGCTGAAGACCCCATAAGTTTTGTCCCTTGTCCGGGAAAAATTACAATGTATCACCCCCCGGGTGGATTGGGTGTACGGATTGATAGTGCTCTTTATACAGGATATCAGGTACCGCCTTTTTATGACAGCATGGTGGCTAAACTCATTGTTCATGCGCCGACACGTGCCCAAGCCATTGCCCGTATGCATCGCGCCCTTAATGAATTTGTTGTTGAAGGTATTCAAACCTTTATTCCCCTTCATCAGCATATTTTAGAAGATCCTGATTTTCAAAAGGGTGATTACTCTATTCATTGGCTAGAACAGTTTACAGCCCGTACCCATGCCTCTTAAAAAGAGCTATACCCTACTTTTGTACAAAATCCCTCAAAAAAGAAATAAGTTTTAGGAAGATTATCAATAGTTTTTCTTGACAGAAAAACACCTTACTCTTTTTATAAACAAAGACCAAGGGGAGTTCTACAAAGGAACTGAGAGGCTATTTCGTGTCTATCTCTATCTTATAGAGGACTCACAATAGCGACCCTGCCGCTACCATATCCATGTTAGCGGGGAACCTGATCCAGTTCATACTGGCGGAGGGACTGGTTTCGACACATATGCGGTCCGTTGCCCTTATCTTGTGTTGTTAACCCGTCTCCTCACTCATAACCGAGAGGAGAATTTACTCGTGCCCACCCATATTCCTAGTTCTATGCCTGGCCATGTGACGACAGGCCCTATCCGTGGTTCAAAAAAGATTTATACAAGCCCACAAGGACACCCTAATATTCGGGTCCCTTTTCGTGAAATTACCCTCGACGCATCAGCCAAAGAAGACCCTGTATGGCTCTATGATACCTCTGGTCCTTATACAGACCCAGAAATGACCATTGACCTCCGTCAAGGATTACCAAAATTACGCGCCCCATGGCTTGCTCAGCGTAATCTAGAAAAAGTCTCCTCCCCGCGTGTTGTACGCCCTGAAGACAATGGCTATAGCGAGGACTCTACTGCCTCCTTACTTCCCCTATGCCCGGCACAGCACACCGTCTTAAAAGGACGCTCAGGACAACCTATTACACAATACGAATTTGCACGTGCGGGGATCATTACAGAAGAGATGATCTATGTCGCCCATCGTGAAAATCTCGGACGACATCACGCCGCACAAAAACCCGCCGAAAATGCGACAAAAAATCCCGTAGCGGGTCATTCTTTTGGCGCTTCTATTCCTGAGTATGTAACCCCTGAATTTGTACGGCAAGAAATCGCCGCAGGACGCGCGATTATTCCTGCCAACATAAACCATCCTGAACTTGAACCCGTTATTATCGGACGAAATTTTTTAGTCAAAATTAACGCTAATATCGGCAATTCTGCAGTTCTCTCTTCTGCGGCTGATGAAGTTGAAAAATTGGTTTGGGCGATCCGTTGGGGGGCTGATACCGTCATGGATCTTTCAACAGGGCGCAATATCCACACCATTCGCGACTGGATTTTACGTAACGCCCCAACCCCAATTGGCACGGTGCCAATTTATCAAGCTCTTGAAAAAGTCAACGGAGATGTCAGCAAACTTGATTGGTATGTTTTCCGTGACACACTGATTGAACAAGCCGAACAAGGAGTTGATTATTTTACGATTCATGCAGGTGTACGGCTTCAACATGTACCTTTAACCGCCAACCGTGTTACAGGAATTGTCTCACGCGGTGGCTCGATTATGGCGAGTTGGTGCCTCAATGGTCATCGTGAAAGTTTTCTATACGAACATTTTGAAGATATTTGCGACATTATGAGAGCGTATGATGTTTCCTTTTCGTTAGGAGACGGCTTACGCCCGGGAAGTATTGCTGATGCAAACGACGCTGCCCAATTTGCAGAATTAGAAACCCTTGGTGAACTCACAAAAATTGCTTGGACTAAAGGATGTCAGGTTATGATTGAGGGGCCAGGTCATGTCCCCATGCATAAAATTCGTGAAAACATGGAAAAACAACTCCGTGATTGCCACGAAGCCCCTTTTTATACACTCGGACCTCTTACCACTGACATTGCCCCGGGTTATGACCACATTACTTCTGCTATAGGAGCAGCCATGATTGGTTGGTTTGGCACGTCTATGCTCTGTTACGTCACGCCCAAAGAACATCTCGGGCTCCCTGATCGTAACGACGTTAAAACAGGTGTCATTACCTATCGTATTGCTGCCCATGCTGCAGATCTTGCCAAAGGACACCCGGCTGCACAATTACGTGATGATGCCCTCAGTCGGGCGCGATTCTCTTTCCGATGGAATGATCAATTTAACCTCTCGCTTGATCCTGATACGGCTTGCGCCTATCACGATGAGACCATGCCCCATCAAACGCATAAAAGCGTTCATTTTTGCTCCATGTGTGGTCCTAAATTCTGTTCCATGCGCATTAGCCAAGATCTTCAAGAAAACGCGCAGCGTATGGCAGGCATGGCACAAAAAAGTGAGGAATTTCGTCAATCAGGCGGAAATGTTTACGTGTCTGCACCGTAACGCTCAAAACGTTCTCAAAAACTACGGCGTTTATCACCTTTCAAAGTGATAAACGCTAAAGTTTAAGGCTTTAAAGTTCTCTCTTCCGCATAGAAAGAGCATCTAATGCAGATTGAAGAATATAGGTTGCAGCAAGCCGATCAACAATTTGTGCACGACGATTACGTGACAGATCTGCCTCTTGAATCAACATACGATTGACAACCGATGAAGAAAGCCGTTCATCCCACAAACATGTCGGGAGTCCTGTTTGTTCTGCAAGTGCCAGCGCCCAATCACGACTCGCCTGTGCCGCAGGACCAAAAGACCCATCAAGGGAAATCGGTACCCCAACCACAAGCCCGCCAATATTGTGTTCCACTGCAAAAGCGCTAATCACTTTTGCCATAGCCCCAAGTTTCGCCCGTTGCAATGTTTGAAAAGGAGAGGCTACAACACGGGAAACATCTGATAAAGCCAACCCCACCTGCTTTTTGCCCGGATCTATCCCTAATAAACGTGCTTGTGCTGGTAAAAGATCCACAAGTTCTGAAATATCAAAAAGAATCGCCATACGACATGGTATGTTATTTTTCGGCTATTTATGCTAGAAAATAAGACGATTTTTATTCTTATCGTTCAAAAAGGGCGCATTTTTACATGTCACTTACCCCTGAAATGATCAAACACATCGCGAAATTAGCCCGTATTGGGCTTGACCCTAGCGATATTGATGCCACTTGCCACACTCTTAACGACATTCTCGGTTGGATTGACCAACTCGCTGAAGTGCGTATTGATGATGTTCCCCCCATGGTTGGAACCGAGACAGAACCCCTCCGCCAGCGGGAAGATACCATTACAGAGGGTAACTGCCGTGATTCCCTTTTTTCTTGTGCTCCTGAAACGTCAGGACCTTTTTATACAGTACCACGGGTAGTAGAATGACACTGACCAAACTTACTTTAACAGAAGCCCGCCAAGGGCTTGTTGCCCGCACATTTTCAGCGCGGGAATTGGTACAAGCCCATCTTGATGCCATTGAACGCCTTAACCCAACACTTAACGCCTATATTACCCCGTGCCCTCAAAGCGACGTTTTGAAAGCCGCTGATGCCGCCGATGAACGCTATAAACACCAAAAAGCGGGGCGTATGGACGGCTTGCCTATTGGTATTAAAGATCTTTTTTGCACGCAAGGCATTCGGACCACTGCCGCAAGTGCTATGCTTGCCGATTTTATCCCACCTTATGAAAGCACAGTCACAGAGCGTTTGCTCAAAGAGGGCGCCCTTTTTCTCGGCAAAACCAATCTTGATGAGTTTGCGATGGGCTCTGCTACAACAAACTCTGCTTTTGGACCGACAATAAACCCTTGGAAACGCGCTGACGCCCCAGAAATTGCCCTTGTAGCAGGCGGTTCTTCTGGTGGCTCATCAGCAGCGGTTGCCGCGGGGCTTGCCCTTGCCTCAACAGGTACCGATACGGGAGGCTCTATCCGTCAGCCTGCAGCTTATTGTGGGATTGTTGGTCTTAAACCCACTTATGGACGGTGTAGCCGTTGGGGTATTATTGCTTATGCAAGCTCACTTGATCAAGCTGGACCGATGACACGTAGTGTTGCCGACGCCGCTCTTATGCTTGAAGTCATGGCTGGCGCCGATTCCCGTGATAGCACATGCTCTCCCCGCCCTGTTCCCGCTTTTCATCAAGCGGTTGGAAAGAGTGTTAAGGGCTTACGTGTTGGAATCCCCTCTGAATACCGTGTTGATGGTCTTTCTCCCGAAATTCTTGCTCTTTGGGAACAAGGCATTACATGGTTAAAAGAAGCAGGATGTGAGATTGTTGAGGTCTCTCTCCCCCATACGCGTTATGGGTTACCAAGTTACTATATTATTGCGCCTGCGGAATGTTCCTCTAATTTAGCGCGTTATGATGGGATTCGCTTTGGTTTACGCAAAGACGCCCCCACCCTTGATGAACTTTATGAAAAAACGCGTGCCGCAGGCTTTGGAACGGAAGTGCGTCGCCGTATTCTTATCGGCACTTATGTGCTCTCAGCAGGGTATTATGACGCCTATTACCTTAAAGCGCAAAAAGTACGCACTCTTATTATGCGTGATTTTGAACACGCCTTTAACACGGTTGACGTGCTTTTGACACCTACAGCTCCCTCGGCAGCGTTTGCACAAAATGACAATGTAAACGACCCTGTTCAAATGTATCTCAACGATATTTTCACGGTGCCCGCAAGCCTTGCGGGAACGCCTGCCCTTTCTGTGCCAGCGGGGCTGAATAAAGCAGGGCTCCCTTTAGGGTTACAAATTATTGGTCGCCATTTTGATGAAGAAACCGTGCTGTCGATTGGCAGCGCATTAGAAAAAGCAGCGGGCTTTACACACCGCCCGACCCTGTATGCAGGAGCAGGTGCATGACATATGTTATTGAAGGGCAAACTGGTCCTTGGGAAATTGTCGTTGGGCTTGAAGTCCACGCTCAAGTGATCAGTGAGTCTAAACTTTTTTCTGGAGCAGCAACAGCTTTTGGTGCCGAACCTAACACACAAGTAAGTCTTGTTGATGCCGCTTTTCCGGGCATGTTACCGGTGATTAACCGCGCTTGTGTGGCGCAAGCCATACGCACAGGGTTAGGGCTTAATGCACACATTAACCTACAAAGTCGTTTTGACCGTAAAAATTATTTTTACGCGGATTTACCCCAAGGCTATCAAATTAGCCAATTTGAGCACCCTATTGTTGGAGCAGGACGTATTACTATTGAACTCGCGGATGGGCAAACCCGTGATATTGGCATTACCCGCCTCCATCTTGAACAAGATGCGGGTAAACTTTTACACGATCAAGACCCCTCCCATTCTTTTGTGGATCTCAACCGCGCAGGGGTTGCACTCATGGAAATTGTGAGTGAGCCGGATATTCGTGCACCTGAAGAGGCAGGGGCGTATTTGCGCAAACTTCGCCAAATTTTGCGTTATCTCGGCACCTGTGATGGCAATATGGAAGAAGGCTCTTTACGGGCTGACGTCAATGTTTCTGTCCGCAAAGCAGGAGAAGCTTTCCGCACGCGGTGTGAAATTAAAAATGTTAATTCTATCCGCTTTGTCATGCAGGCAATTGAAACAGAAGCCCTCCGTCAAGTTACCCTTTGGGAAAGCGGGCAAGAAGTCGAGCAAGAAACCCGCCTTTTTGACCCGAGTCGCGGAGAAACACGTGCTATGCGTTCTAAAGAAGATGCGCATGATTACCGTTATTTTCCCGATCCAGACCTTCTCCCGCTTGTGTTAGAACAAGAATGGGTTGATACCCTTAAAGCGACATTGCCAGAATTGCCTGATGCTAAACGTGCCCGTTTTCAATCGGAATATGGTATTACGTTTTATGATGCAGGTGTTCTTGTTGCTGAACAAGCTGTTGCTAATTATTACGAAAATGTTGCCCGCGGACGTGATGGCAAACTTGCCGCCGCGTGGGTTACAGGCGATCTTTTTGGTGCCCTCAATAAAAGAGGCGCAACCATTGAAACAAGCCCCGTTCAAGCGGCTACGCTCGGGCGTATGCTTGATTTAATTACCGACGGCACCATTAATGGCAAAATCGCGAAAGAAGTTTTTGAGGATATGCTCGAAACAGGCGATGAGCCTGATGCCATTATTGAACGTAAAGGCTTACGACAGGTTACAGACACAGGAGTTATTGAAACTGCGATTACCACTGTGTTAGAAAAACACGCTAAAGAACTTGAAGATTACCGTAACGGAAAAGACAGACTTTTTGGCTTTTTTGTTGGTCAAGTTATGAAAGAGACCAAAGGCAAAGCAAACCCTGCTTTAGTCAATGAAGCCTTAAAAGCACGGTTAAAGAGCTCATAAAAAGCTACAAGCGATTACCCCTGAAGAGAGGGAAATTTGAGGACGTCCTCAAATCTTCCTCTCTTTTTTCTTTTCAAAAAACAAAGAAAAAAGCAAAAACGGCAAAAAACATTAAAAGAGGTTTGACGTAACGCCTAAAACCCCCTAAAAAAGTAAATGCGTTGCCGTGTTATACGTGTTACAAAAGAAGCGACTCTTAAACGAGTCTATCGCTTCCGTAGTGTTGATAACGGAGGGGTGGCCGAGTGGCTGAAGGCGGCGGTTTGCTAAACCGTTGTACGGTTTTGAGCCGTACCGTGGGTTCGAATCCCATCCCCTCCGCCAGATTTTGTTCTTGCAATTCTCTGTTTCCTATGTCCAAGGTACCAAATAACCATATCCTACCCTTTAAGGCATAGCATTGCTCGTTTGCGACCATTTTTAAAAGCCCCGCTTTTTGGTAAATCTTATCCTGAATATAGAACCTTTATTCGGGTTACGCCAAGCACTCGATTTTTATACTTCCTCTTATAAAGACACTCTTTTTTTACAAAGAAAAAATGTATATTCTCTAAAAAATGAGGAAATCTCATGTTTCGAAATCCCATGCTTCTTGATAATAAAACCCACGGAAAAGTTATTTCAGCTCTCCAACAAAACATAAAACCCAACGCTCGTTTTTCTGTTTTGTGTCAGCTTTTTTCTCTGTATGGATATGAGGCGCTTCAAAAAGAGCTCGCCTCTTTGCAAGAGATGCGCCTTCTTTTAACACAACCCCCGTCTCAACAGGGGAAAAGTCTTTCTTTTCTCAAAATGTTATGCGGACAAGCAAACGAAATCCGCCTTAAAAATAACCTCACACAAGCTAAAATTGCTAAAGAGTGTGCCGCTTGGCTCCAACACCATACCCGTATAAAAGCCCTGTCTCATCCTAGTGGGCAAAATATTTTTCACATTGCAAACCCTGATCAAACAAGTTTTAGCTTTTCAGGAAGTTCTGATTTTACAGCGTCGGGCTTAGGAGAAGTTCCCTCTGATCGTATAGACATGAATATAGCAGTGACTGCCCCTGAAAGCACACAGCAAATGCTTCAGGTCTTTAACAATTTGTGGCAGGATCCACACGCCACTGCCGACATAACTCAAGAGATTCTCAATAGCTTAACAACCATTGCCGCCGATAAGCCTGCCAATCTTATTTATTTTATTACGCTTTATCACCTTTTTCGCACAAGCCTCAACAACCTTAACGAAGAAACAATTATTCGCTCTAAAACAGGGTTTAAGGAAACGATTGTTTGGAATAAATTGTATAAATTCCAACGCGATGGCGTTTTAGGGGCTATTGATAAATTAGAAAAATATAACGGCTGTATTCTTGCCGACAGTGTTGGGCTTGGAAAAACTTTTGAAGCCCTCGCCGTCATTAAATATTACGAGTTACGCAATGACCGTGTTCTTGTTCTATGCCCTAAAAAACTTCGTGAAAACTGGGCAATTTTTACACGCAATGACAAGCGTAATATTCTCAATAACGATCGCTTTCGTTACGATATTCTCAACCACACAGATTTGAACCGTTCCACCGGTCATTCAGGTGACATCAATTTAGAAACCCTTAACTGGAGTAATTATGACCTCATTGTGATTGATGAATCCCACAATTTCCGCAATAGCGGCACCAAAGCAGGCGGAGCAACGCGTTATCAAGCGCTTATGAATAAAGTTATTCGCTCGGGCGTAAAAACGAAAGTACTCATGCTGTCGGCAACCCCTGTTAATAGCCGAATGACTGACCTCAAAAACCAAGTTACCCTGATCACCGAAGGTAACGATACTGCCTTACAAGAATACGGCATTTCGAGTATTGAAAACACCCTCAGAATAGCGCAGAAAAAATTTAACGAATGGCTCAAAAATAACGATGAAGAGCACCGTACAACGTTAGCCCTTCTCGAAAGCATGAATTTTGACTATTTCAAATTGCTTGATTTAATCACCATCGCACGATCACGCAAACATATTGAAAAATATTATAACGCCCTTGATATCGGAAAATTCCCTGAACGCCTAAAACCCAAAAATATCTATGCCCCTATTGATTGTAACGAAGAATTTCCGCCTCTTAACGAGATCAATAAAACCATTCAACGCCTAACACTTGCCGCTTATACGCCGTTTAGTTATGTTCGCGTCGACAAACAAGAGCAATACGGTCGCAAATACGATCAAAAACTCAAAGGAAATAATTCTTTTCGCCAAAGTGACCGTGAACAAAATATGATTCACCTCATGCGGGTGAATTTGCTCAAACGTATGGAAAGCTCTATCTGCTCATTTCGTCAGACTGTCAAAAATATTCATGATAAAATTACGACACTTCTCAACCGCATTGAAACCCACACCCTAACAGATATTGAAGACTATTCTATTGAAGATATCGATATTGATGACCCTGATTTTGAAGAACACCTCGTTGGAAAGAAAATAAAAGTTCTCCTCCAAGATGTCGACATTCCCCGTTGGCGGCAAGATTTAGAAGACGACCAACGCCTTCTTCACCAGATTTTACAAGAAACAGCCCCTATTACAGAAAGCCGCGATGCCAAACTCCAAAAACTAAAAGAAGTTATTGCCGATAAAATTGAAAACCCTATTAACGCCTGTAATAAAAAAGTAATTATTTTTACAGCCTTTGCCGACACAGCCGACTATTTATATCATGCACTTGCCCCGTGGGCACAAACCACCCTCTCTTTACACACCGCTTTAATAACGGGCAATGGTCAAAATAAATGCACATTAAACATTGCTCAAGAGCTTAACACGTTGCTAATCAATTTTTCGCCCCTCTCAAAAGAGCGCAGTAAAATCGATCCTGAAACCACAACAGACATTGATATTCTCATCGCCACCGATTGTATTTCTGAAGGGCAAAACCTCCAAGACTGTGACACGTTGATCAATTATGACATTCACTGGAACCCTGTACGCATTATTCAGAGGTTTGGGCGGATTGACCGCTTAGGATCACCCAATAAAACCATTCAGCTCGTTAATTTTTGGCCTAATATGGAACTTGAGGAATATATTAACCTTGCCGATCGTGTCAGCGGGCGTATGGTGTTACTCGATGTCTCTGCCACGGGAGAAGATAACGTCATTGCTCAAAACGACAAACAGATCATGAATGATCTAGAATATCGCCGCAAGCAAATGCAACAATTACAAGAGCTTGTGGTTGATCTTGAAGATATAGACGGCGGTGTTTCTATTACCGATTTAACCCTCAATGATTTTCGTATGGATTTACTCCATTTTCTCAAAGAGCATAAAACGCTTTTAGAAAACACCCCAACAGGCTATTACGCCACCTTAATCCCCACGGCAGACGAACTTAAAGATATTCGGGACGATATAAAACCGGGGGCTCTGTTTTGTTTACGCGATAGTCATGCCAAAACATCTGATAAACCTCAAAATAACACGCCTTATGCCCTAGCCCCTTATTATCTTGTTTATGTTGCCGAAGATGGAAGTATTCTTTTTAACCATTTACAAAGCAAAAAAAGCCTCGATATTTTCAAAAAACTGTGCGCCACGCGTAATGAACTTGATCTGATCGCTCTTGAAAGTCTTGCCGCGGCAACCCATAATGGCAACACTATGACAGCCTATCAAACAATGCTTGAAGCGGCGATTCAAAGTATTTGTGGTAAAACAGAAGAAAAAGGGGTTGAGAGCCTGTTTAGCCGAGGTGGCACGACGCTTACCTCCACATTTTCTCAAACGATGGACGATTTTGAAGTGATCTGTTTTCTCATTATTCAAAGCGCCCCATAACGAGGGCAGCCTAAAAAGCACTTAAGAGGTTCATCGTGGCAGATCCTGTTTTAACCCACCCTTTTTTTCGCGCGTTGTCGCTCCCGTCGGTGTGTGTTGTCAACAAACCTATTTTTAAGAAAATGTTTCGCGAAAACAGTGTGCTTGACGCTGCCGATAAAAAAGCCCTTTCGCAAGACGTTACACGTCTTTCTTGGGCATATACCCTTAAACCTGAAACGATTTCTATCCCCGCTTTTACAAGCGACACGTTAGAATATCTTGAAATTGTTTTTTTACGCATAGACCTTAACACCCCTAACTCTGTGAAACGCATTGCCCGTTTTATCAATAAAGCGATCCCGTACCCGTTAATTCTTCTTTTTTGTTGTGAAAGTCATTTTGCGCTTTCTGTTGCCTTAAAACGGATTAACCAAGCCGACAAAAACACTAATACCCTTGTTGTGGAAGAAGAATGGCTCACGGCGTGGATCCATGAAGAAACGCCCACTAACACACAAGCGCTTTTTCTCGCCGATTGTGCCGTTCAACATTGTTCCTCACGCACACTTTACACGTTTTATCAAGATTTTGTTGCGCGTATTATTGCCCTCAACGCTGCCGCACGCCGTGGGGTTTATCAACGCACCGATTGGGAAACGACAGAAAACCGCCGCCAAATTTTTCGAGATATTGGCGAAATTGAAAAACAACTTGCCGCTTTACGCGCTACCTTGAAACAAGAAACGCATTTTAACCAAAAACTCGCTTTAAATATGCAAATTCAAGAGCAGGTCGATCATCTCAAGCGTTTAGAAGAACATCTTTAGAACACACGCAACAGAGAACAGGGCAGAGAACACAACATAGGGAAACATAGGGAAAGGAGTTTAACATGATGGAACGACTGAGGAGAGAAGAGGGTCAGAGTTTGGACCTTGTTGAGGAGAATATTAAAACGTTGAAGCGTCTTTTTCCTGACATTGTGAGAGAGGGGAAAACAGGGGGGAAAATAGATTTT
>JAFVHT010000047.1 GCA_017474285.1 Acetobacter sp. | reverse complement strand
ATGGTTTTTCTCATGGTTATTATTTTTCCTCATGTTCTAATGGCGCACTGATTTTATAACGTGTTTGTCAGGGGTCAGAATAACTATGGTACGGACGTATAAAAAATTTTACCCGGTCCATCACGTTCAGTGGCAACACTGCCACTGACACGATCAACCGTAATGCTTCCTTTGCCTAAAACGTGAAGGGCTGTCACACCGCTTTCTCCATGAAAAAACGCATCACCAGAACTTTCTGAGATGATTTCTAAGGCTTTAATATGTCCTTTTTTCATCATAAAACGCGAACTTCCTCCTAAAAAGATAGAAAGCGCTGTTGCTTGAACGCGTTGAATCGTAATGACGGCAGATCCTATAGAATGAATACGCGCTGATGTGGTTAATGAAGGAATAGTAATCGGACCAGAAGCGTTAGAAAAAACGTCGAGTTCTTCAGCATTGCCGAGTAATGCAGGACCATTGCCAACATGAACAGCGACGGGAGCGCCTAAGTGAGGTTCAATGGTCATTGTGGCATTGCCTGCATTTGTTATAATAATAGGCATACGTGATGCTGTAACGATATTCAAAGCCCCGCCATCAGGGCATGTGTTACGTTCTAAATGAATAGTGCCTTTGGAATCTGTTGAAACTTGTAAACCCTTAGGCCACGGGCTAATATTTTGAATACGCCCCTCTAATGTATAACGTGTGCCTATATATAAACGGTCAAGACAGGATATGTTAATAACAAGGCGTTTTCCTTTTTCTGTATCAGCCCACGCTATAGCAGAAGAAAAGCGGAGTACAATAAAAAAGCCTAAGGTGAGGAAACAAGAAAAACGCGTAAAGCTCATGACTCAGTCAAAGTAGGGCGATTGATGAGGGCGATAAGCTCTTGCCGCATGTTAGCATCAGTTTCAAATACCCCTAAGAGGCTTCGTGTTATCATAGAAACATTATGTTTATGGACGCCACGCGTTGTCATACAGTGATGGACAGCTTCAATAATAACGGCAACACCACGGGGTTTTAACACATCGTTAATGGTGTTAGCAATTTGCACTGTCAAACGCTCTTGAATTTGGAGACGGCGCGCATAGGCATCAACTACACGAGCGAGTTTTGAAATACCCACAACGCGTTGATGCGGTAAATAAGCCACATGGGCACGACCAATAATAGGGGCAAGGTGGTGTTCACAATGGCTTTCAAAACGAATGTCACGTAAAAGCACAATGTCATGATACCCCTCTACTTCCGAAAAGGTACGGCTGAGGAGAGAATCAGGATTATGGGCATAACCTGAGAAAAAATCTGTATAAGCCCGGACAACACGTGAGGGCGTTTCTTGTAAACCTTCTCGGTCTGGGTTATCACCCGCCCAACGTAAAAGGGTGCGTACAGCTTCTTCTACCTCTGCCTTTGTGGGGCGATTTTGAAAAGGAAGTGTCATATAAACAACCTATGAGTAATTGTGTTGTAAGGTATAAAAATGACGTAACATAACTAAAAGGGATTACTTACGAGTGAGCGCCTCTACCCCACGTTCTAAATCGGCGATAAGGTCTCGGCTATCTTCTAGTCCAACAGAACAACGAATTGTTCCTTCTGTAATACCTAGTTCTGCCCGTTCTGCATCACTAATTTTTGCGTGCGTCGTTGTGGCAGGGTGGGTTACAAGTGAGCGTGCATCGCCTAGATTATTAGAAATCGCGATGAGTTTAAGCGCGTCCATAAAAGCAAAAGCACCTTTTTGTCCACCTTGAACTTCAAAGGCTAGCAATGTACCACTTCCACTCATTTGACGCATTGCTAACGCATGTTGCGGATGATCGGTACGCCCAGGATAGCGTACTTTTAGAACACCCGGGGCTGTGGCGAGATAATCAGCCAAGATCGTCGTATTACGTGTCATGGCTTCAACACGTAAGGAAAGCGTTTCTAAGCCTTTCATCATAACCCATGCATTAAAAGGAGAAAGTGAGTTTCCTGTGTTACGAGTAAAGGGTTGCAATGTGTTTTTAATCCATTCTGCTGTGCTAAGAACAGCACCACCGAGTACTCTTCCCTGACCATCAATGTGTTTCGTGCAGGAATAAATAACAACGTCAGCCCCAAGGCTTAAGGGTTTTTGATAAATGGGCGAGGCAAAAACATTATCAACCATAACCAACGCACCCACACGGTGTGCATACTCGGCAATAGCAGAAATATCAAGAATATCCAACATAGGGTTGGAGGGGCTTTCAAGCAGAACAGCGGCTGTTGGTTTAGAAAGAGCGCGTTCCCATTCATGAAGTTCGGTTCCGTTGACTAAAACAGACTCTATACCATAACGCGGCAAGAGTTCAGCAACAATCCAATGGCAGGAACCAAAAAGAGCTCGCGATGCCACAACACGATCCCCAGCTTTGACATGAGAAAAGAGAGCGGAAAAAACAGCACCCATTCCTGTAGAAGTGGCAATACACGCTTCAGCACCCTCTAAATCCGCAAGTTTGCGTTCTAGAGAGGCAACAGTCGGGTTACCAAAACGGCTATATTGGTAGCGGGTAATTTCATTACGGAACGTTGCCGCAGCTTGTTCGGCACTGTCATAAATAAAACCTGAGGTTAAAAAAAGAGGTTCACTTGTTTCTTGATAAGGGGTGCGTTCAATCCCTGTATGGAGAAGACGCGTTGCGGCATGCCATGAGGAAGAAGGGGAGGACTTGTGATGAGTCATTACTCTTTCTCTTTATGTTGAATGAAGCGAGCGCTTGTGCTCTAGTACAAACTGGTTTATAGAATTATTGTATAAGAGTAAAAAGTAAAAGTGTTGAGGCGGTTCGTCAAGGGTATGTTTGGATTAAGCCTGTTATAAGCGTGTTAAAAAGGGGTGGTATAAAAATATCTTTTTTATGAAAGAAGCGCTTGAAGAAGAGGAATAAAGGGGAGATCTGCTTCCGGCATAGCGTAATCTCGTAAAGCGTGGGCTTCTACCCAAGCGAGTTTTTGTCCTTCACGTGGAGTGGGGGTGCCGTTCCAATGGCGGCATAAATAGAGCGGCATGAGTAGGTCAAAATTTGGATAAGAGTGTGAGGCAAAAGTAAACGGCGCTAAACAAGCGTAAGAAATATCAAGAGAAAGTTCTTCGAGGAGTTCACGTGCTAAAGCCTGTTCGGGTGTTTCACCAGCCTCTATTTTACCACCCGGAAACTCCCACAAGCCAGCCATGCTTTTTCCCTCTGGACGGCGTGCTAATAAAACGCGAGTTTTATGGTCGATAAGGGCAGCCGCTACCACAAGAATTAAACGCCGATCTTGTTTTTTAGAAGACGTTTCAAGACGCGTTTTGTGAGCAGCATTTTGAGGCTGATCAAGATCAGCGCGGATTATTTCAAAAGTCACAACGGGGATTTTTGTTTTTCGCGCTACAAAAATTTGGCTTTCTGTACCAGTTTGATGAAACCCGATGCGTTCAAGAATATGCAAAGAAACTGTATTATCTTGCGCTACACGCGCGCGTAAACAGCTTATGTCTAAATGGGCGAGAGCCCAACGTGTGACACGCTCTGCCGACAGTCGTGCGGCGCCTTGTCCCCAATAAGGGCGACCAATCCAATAGCCTAAATAGCCGACACGTTCCTTTTTGGTCTCTTCAATGCGTATACCAACACAGCCTATAAAACTTTCATTATGGGTTTCATCATGGGATTTTGTAATTGCAAAATGATAACTACGTCCCGCAGACTGTTCGGCTTGTGTCGCGATAATCCATTCGTCTGTTAATTCTCGAGGATATGGAAAGGGTAAGCGGCTGAGCATACGCACTACTTCCCAATCATTGATAAAGTGATGTATAACAGAGGCATCATCAAGGCAAATTGGGCGTAGACGATAGGGCGGCGCCTCAAGAATGAGCGGGAGTGTTTCAGGCATAATAAGTAGGCGGAACGCCACATTCTACAAGAAGAGCTCTTAAAGCATTGATAACCGGGAAAATTTCTTTGTTATGGTCACCACCAAGTTCACGCCAGGCTTTTTGTTCAAGCTCTACGATTTCGCAATCTTCAGCGAAAATACGATTAGTAAATGCCACAAGGACGGGCCACGCTAAATCAAGAAGAAAAGGGATTTTTAAGCGTTTAACAGACAATAACCCAAAAGTGCGGTTGGTCAGTTCATCGGCGCTTTGGGGCACATAAACAATCCAAAGATCCATAACGGGGAGTTCATCACCCGTTTGAATGCGTAAAGTTTGGTAGGGGTATTCGGTGCGAATAGTCATGACATCACGATTTTGAAACCGATCGGAAGTATCGCGTCGTTCTCCAAAAATTAGGGCTTCGCCAAGAGGTTGTTTTCCTCCTGTACGAGCAAAACTATAACGCGCTTCAACCATACCCGGTTCGCGTTTTTGTCCTAAAAATCGTGGTTTAATTTGCCCCATTTGTCGAAAATGCATGCATTGATGGTTCATATCCATGAGATTTTCATGCATGAAACTATAATGACAACCGACTGTCGTCCCAAAAAAACGGGTTTTATAAGCGGGGTTCTCTGTTTGGGCTAATGTGGGTGAAAGGGGAGTAATCTCGGCTTTTTTGGCATCACCAGGAAAAATAAAAATCATACCGCTTTGTTCACGACATGGAAAAGCCCGCACTTGGTTATGACATTTGCCTAAATAGGGGACATCGTGGCAACAGCCCGAACGATCATACGCCCAACCATGATAACAACATTTAAGGCTCTCTCCTTGGAGGATTCCTGCACTTAGGGGCACTTGTCGGTGGGCACAACGATCTTCTAAAGCAAAAACGGGACTGCCATTTTGAGGGCGTGCTAAAGCAATGGGAATACCCGCATAACGGGTTGCAATGACTTTTCCCACTGCAAGTTCATGTGACCACGCAACAGGGTACCAATAATCAGGGTGAGAGCGAACCGTGCGTAAATCAATGCGAGATGATGAGGGTGACATGTATGACATAGCAAACTAAGTTAAGCGTAGGTTTGTTTCGTGAAAAGGAGAGGCTATGAAGTGTAGAAAACTGAACTAAAAACAAATTTTCAAAAAGGAAAACTCCCTGATTGTTCTATTACCAATTTATCGCTGAGGAACTCAATAATATGTTTCATAACGTTTTTTGACAATGTTTTAATAAAAATTTTTTAACAAATAGAGCCCTATTTTAGTCTTTTTTAGAAAATCATCATCTTATGAGATGAGTCTTGTTGTGTGTGTTTTTTTCTTGTGTTAACTGTGCTTGTAAATCTTCAATAAATTGAAAGGCGACTCTGCCAGAACGGCTTCCACGACTCATAGCCCATTCATGCGCGCGAGAAGTCAATTCAGACTCACTAATAGGTAAAGAACGGGCGCGGGCATAACTCTGCACCATTTGAAAGTAAATCTCTTGTTCACAAGGGTGAAATCCAAGCCATAACCCAAAACGATCTGACAAGGAAACTTTTTCTTCTGTGGCTTCAGAGGGATTAATGGCTGTTGCCTGTTCATTTTCAATCATATCGCGCGGCATGAGATGGCGGCGGTTAGATGTCGCATAAATAATAACATTGTCAGGGCGCCCTGCAATGCCTCCATCAAGCACCGATTTAAGGGCTTTGTAATCGTGGTCTTCTTTTTCAAAAGAAAGGTCATCACAAAAAAGAATAAAACGTCTCGGATAAGAGCGCAGGAGTCCTAAAAGAGTTGGTAATGTTGAAAGATCGTCACGTTGAATTTCTATAAGAATAAGGGGTGAAAATTTTGGGCATAGTTTCTTTTCTTCTTCATTGATATGCGCATGGGCGGCTTTCACGAGAGAGGATTTCCCCATACCACGCGCCCCCCAAAGCATGGCGTTATTGGCGGGTAAACCTTGCGCAAAATGACGAGTATTGTCTAATAAAATTTTTCGTTGATGGGTAATGCCGCAAAGAAGATCTACCGAAACATAGGCAACACTAGCAACAGGTGCTAACCGTCCTTGTTGGGGGTGCCAAATAAAAGCCTCTGCGTCTTCAATCCCGTTGAGTGTTGGCGGAGGTGGGGAAAGGCGTTCTAAAGCGTCTGCAATGCGTTGTAGTGTGTGTTGAAGAGGGAGTAATCCAGAATTATCCATAAAAGGCGCCCTTAAAGAGATTTTTAAGAAAATAATTTTAAAAGAAACGAGAAACAACAAAAAGGCTAAAAAGAATTAAGTTAAAGAAAATTAAGTTCAAGAATCAAAAAAAGAGAGTTAAAAAAGAGTCAAAAATTTCCAAATTACAAAAAAATAAGGTATATGATAGGAAAATCATTGTTCTATGGGAAGCGGTAAAAAGAACAACCGCTTTTTTATTGTTATTTTGTTTTTTTGGTCGTTAAGGGGGGGGGGCGCTGGGGCGTTTTCTCCCTAACAGGCGTTATATTTTTGAAAGTTGTTTAATCATGATTGATTCGCTTATGTCAGCAATAAGTTCTGTCTTTATTTCTCCAGCCTATGCTCAATCGACACGAGGAAGTGGTGGGTTTAGTGCCGAGTTTATGTCTGTTCTACCTTTAATTATTATTTTTGCTATTTTTTATTTTTTACTGATTCGTCCTCAGCAACAGCATCATAAACAACTCAGTGAAGCCTTAAAAGTTCTTCGTCGGGGGGATCGTATTGTGACAGCGGGAGGTGTTATTGGCACTGTACAACGTACCCAAGATGACGCTCCAGAAGTGGAAGTTGAAATTGCTCCGAATGTGCGCGTTTTGGTTCAACGCAATACGATTGCCGCTGTGTTGACAAGTACCGCGAAACCTGCGAACGACGAAACCAGCAAAAAACAAAAATAAACTCAAAAAAACTCAAACGAGCTTCAAGCTTAAAGCCACGTACGTGTGTTTATAAGCGTGTTAAGAGATAAAGAGGGAGAAAGGCGTTTTTTAAGATAAGGCGCGTTTCTCCTTTTTGTAGTTTTGTGAAGCATTAAAACAAATATTGTTTCAAAATCGCGTCGGTTTTGCCGTGGAGGGATTCTTTTTCGTTTTCTAGCCGTAAAATCTCTTTTTCGCAGGCTTCTATGGCGCTAACAATTTTCTCTTGAGCTTCTAACGGGGGGAGGGGGATAGAGTATCTTTTAATATCTGGAACGGTAAGCTGGGGAGTGTTGCTACCTGTATTTTTTAATTCGCTTTTTTGTAAAGCGTAATAGAGATACGAGAGCGTGATTTTAATAGGGTCTGGAATAAGTGTAATGAGGCGTACAATAGGAAAAAAGGGCTCTGTTCTGATAGCAGAGAAGCCTATTGTACCTCTAGCTGAAACGGTGACGGCGGGGGTGGTGACTCTCGCGATGTCTGTATAGCCGTAAAGACCATTATTAGTTGCACCGTTTGAAAAAATGGGAACTGTAAAGCCCTCTTTTTTCTCACTGAAGACATGTTTAGGAGCATCGCCACCCGCAAAAATGTTCTTACAGACATGGTCAACGTTAATTTTTTCCCATTCACTGAGTCCGTATGTTTCAGGTGTGGGGAGGGAATGAAAAAGGGCGGTGTTTTCTTGGTTGAAATTTTGGTGAAAGTCAGCGTCCGTAATTTTTGTATAAGACAAAACGGCTGATATTGTGTCGTGTTGGTCGGCAATAGCACGATCTAACGCGTGGTTTTGTGCTTCCACCTCTTCGCACGCATTGACAATTTGTTGTTGAATTTCTAACGGCGGAAGCGGGATTTTTTGGTTTTCGGCGTCAGACGGTCTGATAAATGGTTGAGCAGAACCAGAACGTGGCCAAAACTCCTCGTTATTTGTTAGTAAATAGAGAAATTTATTTAATATTTTATCTTCATTGGCGTACATGACCATCGTATTGTTGATGGCTGTCCATTTTCCTGTTGCGTAAAAACATTTTCCACATCGCGCACCTACAGATGAGATTATGACAGCCTCACAATCGTTTTCATAGAAGTCAACTTTTCCATCACATCCCGCGCCAGAATAGGCGTCAAATTGTCCGTCTTCCTTGTAAATATTTTTAGTATATTTTGAACTTCCGCGGCCAAATTTTACAACGTCTTTTAATTTTACTAACTTATAACGAGAGTTTTCAAACAAAGACGCTTTTTCTTCGAAACTTGTCGTTATAAGGCTTAAATTGATCACCTTATTAAACGCGGCGGTTTTGAAATCAAGGCACTGATTAAGGGGTACAAATTGCGTAACTTCTTTAAGTTCTGGGCTTATATCAAGCGCGTTGTTTAATGGGGCGTAAGGGTCTTTTTCTAACGTGGCGTTCATGGCAGTATTATTCAAAAACGCGCTGCGAATAAGGAAAGCGATTTTATTGGAGTTATCCAGATTTTCCCGTTCAAAAAGTGGGGAAAGGTACGGAGTGTTGAGTTCTTTAAGCCCTTCACTGCCTTTTCGGTCACTCCACTCATAGCCTAAAAATTTTTTAGCGGCTTTATTCTCTGTTGGGCTTTTGATGATAAGGGTTTTTTGCTGCCCGATGAGAGAAAAATAGAGCAATTTTTCTTTTTCTTTTTCAAGGCAAAAGGTTATGAACTCTTTCTCTTTGCGTGTGTTTTGTTCCTCTTCTGAGGCAGTTTTATAGGGGTTAGATTTTTGGAGGATTTTATACTCTGCTGAAGTCAAAAAAGCCTGACGATATTCTTTAAAAACTTCATGATTATTGAGGGTGTCTGTAAGAGCACCCTCTAAAAAATACCTTAAATCCTCTAACGGGTAATTTTGAAAGGCACAATACTCTCGCAAAAATGGGGCGAGAAAAACATTTTCAAAGCTCAAACTTTCTTCAATATTTTCTTTAAGGTTAAGGTAAGCTTGTGACTCGTTTGTTGAGGCATAAACAGGTTTTTTAGAGAGAAATAAAATAATGGTATTGGTACCCGTTGCGCCAAATGTACCGCCGCCAAGTTCGTTTATCGCAATAATATCAAAATGACGGAAGAGAATTTGTCGGGTTTTTTCATAAATGCCGTCTTTGGTTAAAATACTCACGGGTAAAATAATAGCAGCCTTGGCATGGCTTTTAAGGAGGTCATTGGCTCTTTCAACAAAAAAGCATTCAATAGCGTTTGTTTCAAGGTTAATCCCCTCATCAAAGAGTTCGTAACTTTTGCGCATTTTTTCGCTTAATGTTTCTAAAAAGCCTTTGACACTGTAAGGGGGATTGGCAACGAGAAGATCAAAATCTTTTTCTGTAAATTTGTTTTTATCGAGCGCATCGGCATAAGTAATGTTAATGTTTTGCCCATACATCGCTGAGCTCACTTTGGCGACCTTACTCAAGCGGTATTCTTTTTCAATGCCATAAATCTTACTTTGGGCGGTTGTTTTTGCCCCTTCTTTTCGCGGTTGTTGATCCTCTATTTGGGCGACAACATTGGCATAAGTGTTGAGAAAATGTCCCGCCCCGCAAGCATAATCAATCACTTTTAATCGGTGGTTTCTCTCTAAAAGATTTTGTAAGGGGAGAGCATACATAATGAACTTACAAATTGGTAACGGTGTGAAAAATTGTCCCTCATCTTGTTTCATACCTTTTTGTAAAAAGAGTTCAAAAAGATTGCCTAAAAATTGCGTTGTTTGGTTACTTGTTAGTTTATAGTTCTGAAAAAGTTGGACAACGTCTCTCAAAACGAGGGCGTTTTGGAGGAAGAGCTTTTTATTGTGGACTTCTAAAAAACTAAAATCACTATGAGAATAAAATTTGAGCTGTCGGATAAACTCTTCTATTTGTTCTTGCAGGGCTTTGGTTTTAATTTTATTGCGTTTGAAATCATGAAATTGGGCGCCGATTTCCTCGTTGCTAACATAGGTAATGTCTTCGTGCAGAAATTCTTTCATGGCGTGTTTGTACAAAATCATGAGGCGATCTTGTAAGCTTTCAAAGCTATCCGCCATAACGCCGCGATAACAAAAATGGAGATTATCTTTGTGATGCGTTTCGTCATAAATTTTGCACAAAAAGAGATTAACAAGTTTATCGAAGGCGTTTTCTTTACCGCTAATGTTGTATTTGCGGAGTATTTTGGCAAATTCGTGATATTTGCCATCTTCTCCGCTTTTGCCGCTCGTGTCTTTTTGGGTAATTTCTTTAAGATCGTTAAAATTAAGGGCAGCTTTGCCTGCGTTATAGGCGTTAAATTCTGCTTCAAAAATCCCTTTTTCTTCGGCAGCAAATTCGTAAACGTCACGCCAGACCTGAAAAATCTCAGACTCTGCTTTAGCGTTGTTATAGCCTTTTAAGTTTTTTTCTCGTAGAAAATCCTCATTATCTTTTGTAGAAATAATAATATTGTGATAGGTGAGTTTTTTATCGATATAATCACTGGTATAGAGGCAAAGAAATTGCGTGTTTTTATCTTGACGAAAATAGCTCAACAACTGCCCGCCGTCTTTGCGCATATTTTCCCATTCTTTGTTAAATTCGGCACCAGCGGTTTTACATTCAATGATAATGTAAATTTTTCCAGTATTGTCTCTTACGACAATATCCGCTTTGCCCGAAGTTTTACTTTCACGTCCGAGCCTCCAACGGGGTTCAAGTTCTAAATTTTCAGGTGGATAGCCTTTTTCTAATAATCGATTGACACACTCTAAAACAACAAAATTTTCATTGTGTGAAAAATTACAAGTTGTTTCATCGCCTTTTTTGAGAGTTTCGGGGTAAATAATTTTGCTGTTTTGACAATCAACAACAATTTTCGTCCCATGAGCATAAATTTTGGTATAAAGGCTATTTTTAGCTTGACTTTCTAAATTCTCTAGGGGGGGGTAAAAGGTTGATTTTCTGGGCTGGTTTCAGAAGAGAATCCTAAAATTTTTAGGAGTTCTGGCAGAGTTTCTAACGTAATCATCAAAAATCCGTACAAATACCCGTGCAATACTATAACACTATAACACGAAATTTCTTAACACAAAGTGAAGAGGTTAGGTGTTTTTCTTTTCTTAATGCCCCTCAAGATCACCCCAAGAGCGCCATGTTTTACCACCGAACGCCCACGCTAAAATTCCTTTTTGTGCGTGGAGGCGGTTTTCAGCTTCATCAAACACTACAGAGTGCCGACTTTCAAAAACGTCTTCTGTGACTTCTTCACCAATATGAGCGGGTAGGCAGTGCATAAAAAGCGCATCAGGGGCAGCAATGTCCATCAGAACTTTGTTGACTTGATAGGGTTTTAAAGCATCACAATGCGCGTTTTTATCCATATCTTTGTGGGTGTGAGACATGCTTGTCCATGTGTCGGTCATCACACAATCAACACCATAAACGGCTTCGTGAGGGTGGGGTGTCCATTTAATAGAGCCGTTTTCGTGGCATGCCCAATCCAACACATTTTGTGGGGGTTTCATGGCTTCAGGGGTAGCAATGTGGAGGGTAAAGCCAAAACGTACAGCTGCTTCGATAAGCGAAATCAAAACATTATTGCCATCGCCGACCCATGCAAAGGTTCTACCTTGAACAGAGCCGCGATGTTCTTCATAGGTCATAATATCAGCCATAATTTGTACAGGGTGTGAATGCGGCGTAAGCCCGTTAATCACAGGAACATGGCTCCAACGCGCTAATTCATATAATGCATGTGTGTTTGATGTGCGGAGCATAAGGCCGTCAACAAAACGCGATAAAACACGTGCAGTATCGGCAATCGTTTCTCCACGTCCTAATTGCATATCTTGCGTAGAAAGAACAACAGCATCACCGCCGAGTTGGCGGATACCAACTTCAAACGAAACACGTGTGCGGGTTGACGGACAGGAAAAAATAAGCCCTATTTGCCGACCTGCTAAAGGTGTACGTGGGTGAAGTGGAAATTGGCGCCCTTGTTGCATCTGTTTCATACCGCGTGCGACGTCAAGAATATGACGGAGGGTGTGGCTTTCTAAATCTTTAATATCAAGAAAATGGCGCAAAGATTTGTGTTCTTGATGAGGCGCGTTGTGTGAGGTGTGTTGTTGGTGTGATTGGGAAAAATGAGAATTACTCATAGGGAAACAGAGCCTAAAGATTAAGAAACAGTTATTAAAGATTATTAGTTAAGGGTATTAAGCGCTTGTGCAAGATGAGCAACAGCTTGAGAACATTCCTCCTCCGATACAGTGAGGGGAGGAACAAGGCGCAGAACATTATCTCCCGCTGTAACGCATAATAGCCCAGCATTTTGGGCGGCAGTTTGCACGACACTAACAGGCGGAATACAACGTAATCCTATGAGAAGCCCAAGCCCTCTTCGTTCTGCCAAAATATGGGGGTATTGAATGATAAGATCATCAAGAAGTTGCGCTAAAAAAACACCACGGGCTTTAACTTGGTCTAAAAAACCAGGGGCAAGGAGAACATCAAGCACAGCGTTCGCTGCAGTACACGCCATTGGGTTACCACCGAAAGTGGTACCATGGGTGCCGACTGTCATACCAACAGCAAGGGCTTCACGGGCAAGAATAGCGCCGATAGGAAACCCTCCGCCTAATCCTTTGGCGGTGCTCATAATATCGGGCTCAATCCCCGCCCATTCATGGGCAAAGAGATAGCCTGTGCGCCCGACTCCTGTTTGGACTTCATCAAGAGCGAGGAAAATCCCCGTTTCATCACAAAGAGCACGCACAGCACGTAAATAGTCAGCACAAGCGGTTCTAATGCCACTTTCCCCTTGGATAGGTTCTAACAGAATGGCGGCTGTACGAGGCGTTATAGCGGCACGAAGTGCTTGAATATCGTTGTAAGGAACATGATAAAATCCGGCAACGGGGTCTCCAAATCCTTCGAGGTATTTCGGGTTGCCTGTGGCAGAGAGCATAGCAAGGGTGCGCCCGTGAAAAGCGCCTTCCATGCAAAGAATATCGGTACGTTCAGGGTTGCCAGCCAACATATGGGCACGACGAACCATTTTTATCATACCTTCATTAGCTTCAGTGCCCGAATTACAAAAAAAGACGCTATCGGCAAAAGGGGTATTAGTAACAAGTCTTTCAGCAAGTCTTTCCGCTTGGGGAATACGAAATAAGTTTGACACATGCATGACCATACCCGCTTGTTGTCGAAGTGTTTCGACGAGATGGGGGTGGGCATGTCCAAGCGCACAGGTGGCAATACCTGCGGCAAAATCCAAAAAACGCCGTCCGTCAGTGCTGTAGAGATAAGAGCCTTCCCCACGTTCAAAAGCAAGGTCAGCGCGTTTATACGTTGGCATAAGGGGAGAAATCATGAAAGATGCGCCCTCAGAATGAGATAATAAGTTAGATTTCCTAAAAGTTTGAAAAAACTAAAGAGGTAAAAGAGTATTTAATCAGTAGCAATCATAGGTATATAAAAAAGGGTATTCTCTAGCGTGAATGGTATATGTGTCAACACACAACACATACTCTAACACGAAAACGTGTTCTATGGGTGTTTTTTGTGTAAAAAAATTCATGAAAAACTAAGAAAATAATGAACAAGTTTTTAGAGTGTAACAACTCTTGGGTCGTACTCTAAGTGCGTTAGACTTTTGAGGTAGAATAGGGTTTTGGGAAAAGAGGTAAAAAAAAGGTTTTTAGGCGATGTCACACTTAAAAATACCTCAGTTAGAGATACAGGGTGAGTTACGACATGAGTCGCTGGCTGATGGGAAAGAGGAAGGTGTCGATGTGGATCGTGTTAATCGGGCAAAGATCAGGAATGCAGCATTATCGTACCTTGCTCGTTTTGGGACAACGCGATCTGGATTGGTCCGTGTTCTTACCCGTCGTGTGACGGAGTGGCACAAAAAAGAGAAAGCAACCCCCAAGGGGGCAGTAAAACAAGAAACAGGGCTAGATTCTGGGGTGGCAGATGCTGGGTTAAATTTTGGGCAGGATTCAGAGAAAATAGTAACGCAAGACTTAAAAGGGCTTGTTGATGACGTTGTTCAAGAAATGGTCGATTTAGGGCTTGTGAGTGATTATGAATTTGCTCGATCTTGCGCTAATAGATTTATGCGTACAGGGCGTTCAATACGGGCGGTAGAGGGATATTTAACGGGTTTTGGCGTTGAAGAATCGGTTAAAGATTCTGTTCTCAATAAACAAGAAGAGAGCGATAGGTTTAATGAAACCGAACGGGATTTATGTGCTGCCGTTGTTTTAGCGCGTAAGCGGAAATTGGGTCCGTTTGCTTCTTCTTTAGAGGTGGAAACAGAAACGAATGAGACGACGGGGGCACAACCAAGACACGTTGAGAAAAAATACGCTGAAAAAAAGCGGGCATTAGGTATTTTTGCGCGGGCAGGTTTTGTAAGAGATATTGCCGAACGCGTTTTAACTATGGACGAGGAAGAGGCATGGCAATGGCTAAACCGTATGAGAACCGAATCGTAAATTGGGGGATCATACTTGTTTTAGTCCTTTTTTTATCTGCCTGTAGCTCTTCGCGTGGCTGGCACGGGCGTAGCTGGAATGGAGCCGTGCAATGTGCGCCTTATGCACGAGAACATTCTGACATCAAACTTATAGGAAATGCGGCTTCATGGTGGCGGGAGGCTGCTGGGCGGTATCGACGTTCACACAGACCACGTCGGGGTGATATTTTAGTATTTCGAGCAACGCGGCGTTTACCTTTTGGGCATGTTTGTATTGTGCGGCAGGTGAGGAGTTCACGTCTTGTATTGGTTGATCATGCGAATTGGGAACCCGGTGTTGTGACGCACCGTGCGCCGGTTGTTGATGTTTCCCCTCGTAATAATTGGACACGTGTACGCGTTTGGTGGGATCCGACCCATGTCGTAGGAAAAACGGTCTACCCAACTTATGGATTTATAGAACCATAATGTGATAGAGGTAAAAAAGAGAAA
This sequence comes from Acetobacter sp., assembly GCA_017474285.1. Lineage (GTDB taxonomy): Bacteria > Pseudomonadota > Alphaproteobacteria > Acetobacterales > Acetobacteraceae > Acetobacter. The sequence goes on along the minus strand of JAFVHT010000047.1, from coordinate 32,675 downwards.
AAGTAAAGATCTACCACTCTGGTATATAGAGGTTAAAATTTTTAAGAAAAAAAGAAATTCGGTTAAAAATAGTTTTGTTCAATGTTGTTCTGTATGTAAGGGATAATGTTTCATGGGTGGTTTGAGTATTTGGCACTGGTTAATTGTGCTTATTGTTGTGTTGGTGCTTTTTGGTGGCGGAGGGCGTATTAGCACGCTCATGGGAGACGTTGCTAAAGGGCTTAAATCCTTTAAGAAAAATATGGCTGATGATGAATCAGGGGAGGGTGGGACGCCTTCACATTCGACACACATTCCATCACAAATCCCTGAGCAAATTCCTACACAAACGCCTCCACAAATGCAGGCACCCTCTCAAATGTCTTCGCATGTATCTCCGCAGGGTTTTTCTCAAGCTCATCAGGAGGGGCAACAAGTTATGTCTCAAGAGAGTGGCGTTGTGCCCCCACAATCTCAACAACCGCTTACGGGGCAGCCACAAGGGCAGCCTCACCCTTAATTAAAATCTTAACCAAAAAAGTAAGAATCATGAACAGGCCTAAAGGGCAGGGTGTTTGTCTCCATACAGATTGGCGTTCTATCCCATCGGAAGCCTTGGGGTGTGCAGCAGCGTTAGGGAATTTTGACGGTGTGCACCTTGGGCATGCTCATTTGATCCATGCAGTTCACACAGCGCGACCGGATTTACCGCGTGCTGTTGTGACCTTTGATCCGCATCCGAGGGAGTTTTTTCGCCCACAAGACCCGCCTTTTCGTTTGACATTACCGGATGGACCTGATGGGCAAGGGGCAGCGTTAGAGGCTTTGGGAATCCAGCATATTTTTCGGATTCAGTTTGATGAGGCTTTTGCGCGTCTGTCTGCCGAAGAATTTGTGTATGACGTTTTACATAAGGCTTTAGGGTTACGGCATATTGGTTGCGGGCAGGATTTTGCTTTTGGTCATCGGCGTGGGGGCGGGGTGTCCTTCCTTGCGGAGCGAACAGAATCTTTAGGCATTGGTTTAACGCGTGTTTCACCGTGCTGTGATGAAAGTGTTCCCTATTCCTCAACACGGATTCGACGCTTGTTACAAGACGGTTATCCAGAAAAAGCGGCGAAAGAACTTGGGAGGCCGTGGTGTTTGCGTGGAAAAGTGCAGCAAGGTCATCAATATGGGCGGAAATTAGGCTTTCCGACGGCGAATATATCTTTAGGGCGGTATCTTGAACCCGCGCGAGGGGTTTATGCCGTGAGTGTGCATTTATCTAATGGAGAGAAATATGCCGGTGTTGCCAATATTGGCGTACGCCCTACGGTGGATGATGGTCAAGAAAGTCGTTTAGAGGTGCATTTGTTTCATTTTACAGGGGATTTATACGGGCAAGAAATTTCGGTCTCGTTGCATCGGTTATTACGACCAGAACAACGTTTTTCTGGGTTAGAGGCGCTAAAAGTCCAAATTGTAAAAGATGCGGCAATGGCACAAGAAATTTTGAAAACCGTTTTATAAGGTCAATTTTTTAGGGATTTCTTTTTTTAGAGGCAAAAGAGATTTGATATACCTACACGAAATGGTGCGTATACGTTATATGTATATCAGTTCTATGTTTTTTGCGTTTTTTTATTCGTTCTTGTGTCCTAAAACTTTCAAACTGAAGTGATTTTTCCGCTTATGAGCTCATCGCATATTGAAACAGACAATACCCCTTCAGCCGAAAATACACTTGCCGATCATTATCGCAAAACGGTGTTTTTGCCACGTACATCTTTTCCCATGCGGGGTAATCTCCCTGTGCAAGAACCGAAATGGTTAGAGCGTTGGCGTGTGAGTGGTTTAGATGAACGTTTAGCCCAACAAGCAGAAGGACGCCCTCCTTTTACCTTGCATGACGGTCCGCCTTATGCCAATGGGAATCTCCATATTGGGCATGCGCTGAACAAAGTCAATAAAGATGTGATTAACCGTGCCCATCGTATGGCGGGATATGGTGTTCGTTATGTGCCCGGGTGGGATTGTCACGGTTTGCCGATTGAGTGGAAAGTGGAGGAAGGGTATCGCAAAGCGAAACGGGACAAAGAAAACGTTCCTATTTTAGAATTTCGTGCCGAATGCCGTGCCTATGCGGCTCATTGGCTTCAAGTGCAAATGGAGGAATTTCGTAGGCTTGGGGTGCAAGGGGAGTGGCATCATCGTTATGCGACAATGGATTTTGCTTCAGAAGCAGCCATTGTGGAAGAAATCGGGCGTTTTTTACTGAACGGAAAACTTTATCGCGGTTTGCGTCCTGTGATGTGGAGTCCTGTTGAAAAAACAGCCCTCGCAGAAGCTGAAATTGAATATCACGATCATACATCGACAACGATTCTTGTCGCTTTTCCTATTATTAAAGAAAACACGCCAACACATGTTTTGGCTGATGCGTCAATTGTGATTTGGACAACAACACCGTGGACGATTCCAGCTAATCGTGCTTTGGCATATGGTCCTGAGATTCCTTACGCTGTTTTAAAAATTGAGAAAATAGCGCCTGACTCTCTTTTAAGAGAGGGGGTAAAAGTTGTTGTAGCTGAAGCTCTTGTTGAGTCTTTTTGCCGTGAAGCCCATATTGAGTCTTTTCATGTTCTTCATGTGTTGCCCGGGGTTGCCTTAAATGGTGTTGTTTGTGCTCATCCGCTGAGAGGTAAAGGGTATGAGTTTGATGTACCTCTTTTAGCAGGGGATTTTGTGACGACAGAAGCGGGTACAGGGCTTGTTCATCAGGCGCCCGCTCATGGTGAAGATGATTTTAGGCTCTGTCGGACACATGGTATTGACGTGCCAGAAGCTGAAGTCGTCCAAGCGGATGGCACTTATGCGCCATGGGTGCCGTGTTTTGCAGGGGTACATGTTTTTAAGGTAGCAGATGTTGTTTGTGACGTTTTATCTGACGTTATGAAGGCTGCAAACGCGGCAGGGTGTGCGCCTGCAGGCTTGGTTAGCCGAGGGCAAATTGTCCATTCTTACCCACATTCGTGGCGTTCACGTGCGCCTGTGATTTATCGGGCAACGCCACAATGGTTTATTCGTATGGACGGGCAGGACTCTTTGCGTGAACAGGCTTTAACAGCGTTAGAAAGCGTTGCTTTTATACCGCGTCAAGCGCGTAATCGCCTCACGTCTATGATCAAAACACGCCCTGATTGGTGTATTAGTCGTCAACGGGTATGGGGTGTGCCTATTGCTGTCTTTGTTGAAAAACGAACGGGGCAGGTTTTACGCGATGCTGCGGTGATGCAACGCGTTGTAGACGCTTTTCGCCAAGAAGGGGCTGATGCTTGGTATACTTCTCCTCCTGAACGGTTTTTGGGAGCTGATTACGACGCACAAGCCTATGAACAAGTTTTTGATATTGTTGATGTTTGGTTTGAAAGTGGATCAACCCATGCTTTTGTGTTAGGGCAGTCAGACGGAGTAGGGCAAATAGGCTTAAATTTCCCAGCTGATCTTTATCTTGAAGGGTCAGACCAGCATCGTGGTTGGTTTCAATCCTCTTTATTGGAAAGTGTTGGAACACGCGGGGTTGCACCTTTCCGAGCTTTGCTTACAAATGGTTTTGTTTTAGATGAGCAAGGGCGGAAAATGTCTAAATCCCTTGGTAATGTTATTGCCCCGCAAGATGTTAATGAGACGATGGGCGCGGATATTTTGCGGCTTTGGGTTATGAACTCTGATACCAATGGGGATCAACGTATAGGGCGTGCTATTCTTGAACAACAAGCGCAACTTTATCGCCGATTACGCAATACATTACGGTGGTTACTTGGTGGGTTAGAAGGCTTTACCGATTCTGAAATTGTGCCTTATGCAGAACTACCCGAGCTTGAGCGGTGGGTACTTTATCGTCTTACAGAATTAGGGGCATTGATTGCACGCGCTGTTGAAACACATGAATGGGTAGGCGTTTATCCCGCTTTACATAGTTTTTGTACGGCTGATCTCTCGGCGTTTTATTTTGATATTCGGAAAGATGCGTTATATTGCGACGCGCCCTCTAATCCTGTTAGGCGGGCGGTGCGTACGGTGCTTGATTGTCTTCATCGTTGCTTAACAACGTGGCTTGCCCCTGTTTTGGTGTTTACAGCAGAAGAGTCTTGGACAGCGCGTTTTGGGCTTCAAAGTAGTGTGCATGAACAGCTTTTTATGGAAATCCCCGCAGAATGGGAAGACACGACGCTCAGCGAACGTTGGATGCGTATTCGTGCTATAAGGCGTGTTATGACGACAGAAATTGAAAATGCTCGTCAGTCAGGCATGATTGGCTCTTCTTTACAGGCAAAAGTAACATTGACTCTTTCACAAGATGAAGCGGCATTGTTTGCAGGTCTTGATTGGAGTGAGCTGGCTATTGTATCACAGGCAGAGATATTAGTAGCCCCCATAAGCTCTTCCCCTTATTTTGAGCAAGATGAGGGAGAAATGTCGGTTGCTGTGCCTGTCGTCTCTGTTGCAGAGGGGGAAAAATGCGTGCGTTGTTGGAAAGTGTTACCTGAAACGGGTACATGCCCGGGCTATCAAGGGTTATGTTTACGTTGCGTTGATGTTGTATCTTCTTTGCAAGGTGATTCTATACAAGGGGTCTCTTTATAGGGGAACATGTGAAAAAGTCTTTTATTTTTCCCTTTATTCCATGGCCGTTTGCTTTAGGTGTTATTGCCTTTGTTTTAACGCTTTCGGCGGACCAGCTCAGTAAATATTGGATTCTTTATGATATTGACTTACCAGCGCGTGGGTCTATTCGGGTTTTGCCGTTTTTGAATTTTACTATGGTTTGGAATAGGGCTATTACCTTTGGTATGTTTGGTTGGCTAGGTCATTCAGGGCGTTTTATTTTTTCAGGGATTTCTCTTGCTGTCGTTTGTGCGTTGTGGGTGTGGATGTATCGCACACCTTATAAATTAACGGCACTCTGTGTTGGAACAATTGCAGGGGGCGCTATAGGAAATGTTATTGATCGTCTCTGTTATGGGGCGGTAGTTGATTTTTTACATGCCCATGCGTTTGGATGGTCATGGTATGTGTTTAATGTCGCTGATTCTGCTATAGTGTGTTCTGTATGTATTTTATTAGTGCAGAATTTTCTATCTGGTCATCAGCAGGTTTTACAAAAAAGTGTAGAGTGTTCTGTTTCAGATGAGTGAAAAATTATGATGTTACGCCGTATTTCAATCGTCTTTGCGCCATTACTCTTATTGGGGAGTAGTTTTGTTGTGAGTGGGTGTTCAGGAAGGGATGTCGCGCGGGCGTTTGGTCTCCAACGGAGTATGCCTAATGAATATACAGTCACAACACGAAGACCTCTTTCTATGCCTCCGTCAGATGAATTGGTAAAATTTGGAAAAGAAACTAAGCAGCAGCAAGACGAAAGTGACCGTTTACAAGCGCTTGAGACTCTTTCACCTGATGTGGCGTTGAGTGGTACAGGAGGGAGTACAAGTGAGGGACAAACTATTTTAATTAACCGCGCGAATGCGGCTGCAAATATGCCTGATGATGATGAGTTAGGGGCTTCAGAACCAAGTTTTTCTGAAAGAGTGATGTTTTGGGAAGGGGAGAGAGCGGGGTCTGTCGTGAATGCAGAAGCTGAAAATCGCCGCTTGAAAACGAATTTAGCCCTTGGTAAGCCGATTACAAAAGGAGCAACACCAACGACAACATCAACCAAAGGAATGAGTGTTGGTCAATGGCTACACCATCTTTTTTAAGAATATTTTCGGAGGTTTTGTGTTTGAAGGACCTCTTCGGGTACGGCGTCTACCTGAAAATGTGGTAAATAAAATAGCAGCTGGTGAAGTCATAGAACGTCCTGCTGCGGTTGTTAAAGAACTTGTTGAAAATGCGATTGATGCAGGGGCTACACGTATTGATGTAACCCTTGAAAAGGGCGGTATAGAACGGATTATCGTGACAGATAATGGTTACGGTATGCTGCCTGAGGATTTGGCTATAGCAGTTGATCGTCATTGCACTTCTAAATTACATGATGAAACACTTGTCAATATTGAAACACTTGGTTTTCGTGGGGAGGCACTGCCATCGATAGGGGCTGCGGCTAGGCTCTGTATTACGTCACGTTGTCGTGAGACAAAACAAGGAGCAGATGAAGCGTGGCGTATAAGAGTTGAAGGTGGGGTGCAAACGACTTTAGAACCGACAGCGGGTGCCTATGGCACTCATATCGTGGTTGAAGATTTATTTTTTGCAACGCCTGCCCGTCGTAAATTTCTCAAAAGCCCAAAAGTTGAGGGACGACATGCTGAGATGGTCGTGAGGCGTCTTGCTTTTGCGAGACCTCATATTGCCTTCCGCCTTATTATGGATGGACGGGAGATTTTAGCGCTTCCTGAACAGGATCTGCAAGCACGGGCTGCGGCTTTACTCGATATAGAGCATGTTGAAAATCTTATGCCTATCTCTGAAGAGCGTATGGGCATGGTTTTGTCAGGTGTTATTTGCCCGCCGTCTTTGCATCGTGCGACGGCGAGCGGGCAGTTGATGTTAGTCAATGATCGTCCTGTTATGGATCCGTTATTACGAACTGCTATACGGGTTGCTTATAGACGCGTGATTGAAGCAGGGCGGTACCCAATTGTGGCACTGACATTATCGGTACCCTCTCAGAGAGTTGATGTGAATGTGCATCCTGCTAAAACAGAGCTCCGTTTTGCAGATGAAGCCGATGTACGATCTTTAGTAATTGGGGGTATTCAACGTGTTTTAGCATGTGGGGCTGGCAGTAGGCAGCAGACACCTTTTTCTTTTTCTCCGATAAAAAGTAGAGTTGGTTATATTTCTAGTGCCGTTGGTTCCATATCTAGAGTGTCTGAGAGTAGGTTTTTTCAGGAACAGCACGCGGTTTTTGATTCTATACCAACGGAAACGCCTGTCGATGATAAAAGACTTGATCGTCGTCTTATAACGGAAAGTTCAGAAGAGCCTATAGATTTGTTACACTCTATTGAGTGTGAGCGTGAAAAACCCTTAGGAATGGCTGTCGCACAGATATTAGAGACCTATGTATTAACTGTTGCGCCTGATGGAAGCCTTATTGTGGTAGACCAACACGCTGCCCATGAGCGCCTTACCCATGAACGTTTACGTGAACAGTTTTTGTGCGGTCGTGTTTCGGCACAGAGGCTTTTAGTGCCTGATGTTGTTAATTTATCTCGTGCAGGGATAGAACAACTCTTGACATGTCAGGTTATGTTAGAGAGACTCGGCGTGGAAATTGAGATTTTTGGTAAAGAATCGATTTTAGTTCGTGCTTTGCCGAGTTTACTGGGTACGATAGAAGCTTCTGATTTATTACGTGATTTAGCAGATGAACTAGCAAGGGATGAACATACGACTCCTGATGAAATGATAGCCCTTGATGGGAGGCTTGATACTGTTATTGCCCGTATGGCATGCCATGGGAGCATACGTGCGGGGCGAAAATTGACAATTGAGGAAATGAATGCCCTACTTCGGCAAATGGAAGCAATGCCTTACGCGGGAACATGTTCTCATGGTCGCCCAACTTGGATAAAATTTACGCGAAATGATCTTGAGAAAATGTTCAGTCGTCGTTAAATAGTATAAGGTGTAAAAATAATATAAGGTTATAATAAAACGCGTTGCCTAAAATGGGCGAGTTTTAGTGAGCAAGTTTTTAAGTTCAACCCTTATTAAGAAAGTTTATAGCTTTCGTGACGTTTTTAATTTGTGAGGTAACACAATCGTGCAGCAGATTCTGCTTCCGTTAATCACTTACTTTCCGCTTGTAGGTGCATTGTCTGTCTTATTATGTTTTGGTGACGCTCAAACGCGCGATAGATCAGCACGTTGGTTAGGACTTTGGACAACACTTATTACCTTTGGTTTGAGTGTCTTTATGTGGGTGAATTTTGACCCTACAACCCCAGGATTGCAATTTGAGGATCAATTAAATTGGTTAGGGGGATATGGTGTTACCTATCATACAGGGGTTGATGGTATTTCCCTTGTTTTTATTTTATTAACGGCATTTTTAACGCCTGTGGCTTTAGGGGCAGGCTGGCATAGTATCAAAACGCAGAGCCGTGATTTTGTTATTGCTATGTTGTTACTTGAAACAGCGCTTTTTGGACTTTTTTCAGCGCAAGATCTCGTTTTGTTTTATGTGTTCTATGAAGCGACACTTATTCCAAGCAGTATTATGATTGGTGTATGGGGTGGAGCAAAGCGTACTTGGGCATCATTGCAATTTTTTCTTTTTACATTTGGCGGATCCTTGTTCATGTTGATCGGTTTGATCACTATGTGGCAACAAGCAGGGACGACAGATATTCCTGCGTTAATGCACACGCATTTTGACACGTCATTGCAATGTTGGTTGTTATTGTCTTTCGTCTTAGCTTTTGGTGTTAAGCTTCCTTTATTTCCCTTACATGCGTGGTTGCCTGATGCGTATTCTGAAGCACCAACGCCGACTTCTGCAATGTTGGCAGGGGTTTTGTCAAAAACAGGTGCTTATGGTTTGCTTCGTTTTGGCGTGTTGATGTTCCCTGATGCTGTAAAATTATTTGCACCTTATTTGTTAGCCTTAGGGGTTATGGCAATTATTTATGCAGCTTTTGTTGCTTTTGCTCAAACCGATATGAAAAGGCTTATTGCTTATTCCTCTTTTTCTCATATGGGAATGATTGCTGTTGGCTTGTTTACACTTACAGCAGAAGGGATTGATGGCGCTATTTTTCAGATGTTATCGCATGGTATTATCATCGTTGCTTTGTTTTTTTGTGTGGCTATTGTGGCATGGCGTGCAAAAACAGGGCAAATTGATAAATTAGGGGGTATCGCCGATCAAATGCCGCTTTTGGCTTTGTTTGCGATGTTGTTTACCATGGCGAATGTTGGTTTACCTGGAACAGGCGCTTTCGTTGGTGAGGTGCTGGTTCTCATGGGGGCTGTTAAAATTTCTTTCTGGTTGGCGTTGTTGGCAGGCAGTACGATGATTCTGGGCGCAGCCTATATGCTCTGTTTATATCGTCAGGTTTTATTTGGTAGTGTGAAGGAAACGCTCGCTTTAATTCGTGATTTAACAGCAAGTGAAATGGCTGTTCTTGTTCCGTTGGCAATTGTTACTCTATGGATGGGGGTCTATCCATCGAGTTTTATACGCTTGTTTGATCCGGTTGTGATGCAGGCGATTCATGGTGCAACGAGTGGGACTTTATCAGCGTCACTGTATGGGACTGATCTTAATACCGTAATCCATGTAGCCAGCCGGTAAATCCGCTAAAGATCTGATAAGTGGGGTTGTTTCAGAAAACGGAAAAATCGTGGTTAAGGCGATTTCAGTTTCTGAACAACCCTTTATAATTACCTCGCCTCTATTTATTATCAACATGTGCCTTTTCTATCGTCATGTAATTTGCCCCCACTTATGGTTGAATCGTATGTTACTACGTTCATAAGCTGAACCAATGCCGAAAAGTCTTTAGTCTTTCCTGAATGGTGGGTGTAAAAAGTGCAAATAGAGTTTTTGAACAGTCAATAAAAAAGCGCGTCGAACGAAGGAGCCTTTATATTTTTTCTCTCAATAAAGTAAGGAGTGTTCCATGATGTCTCACCATCATCTAACTTTAGAAAATCTCATTAAAAGAGATCGCATCCAATATATCACCAGAAGAACTCTACAGTTATGCGCTTAATCTTCAAAAAGTCTCGGATTATCGAAAGAGATTAATAGAGCTTCTTCCAGAAGCGCTACAGAGTGAAGATACAAAAGAAGACGCTCGCTTTGAGTTTCATCGTGTCAACGACTATTTAGTTTCTAAGGGCTTCTCTAGTTGTTCTATTCCTGAGGAACTAGAAAAAAGTGAATCTAATCAGTTTGAGAGAGATTTAAAATGGATTGAAGGTCTTATCCAAGAAGATAAATTGTTAGACACTATTTATCATCAGTTTGAGTATCTTTTATGCCGAGAAAATCCAGCTAAAGGTAGTGAGGCTGAAAATGGGGAACCCCTCGGGTATGCTTATTTTTTTGAAAACGAATATACTGATAGACGTTTTATTCCACAAGCTCTTCATGTCCTTTTAACGTATGATAAACCTCTCGATGGTATACGAGTAAAAATCGTTCGTCTTATTGCGGCTATTAAGCGCATACATGAGTTAGACTCTCTAGGTAATCTTCCTACTGATATTATTTGTCAATTAGCTTACGATGTTATTGCACAGAATTACGAGTTTATAGGTTCTGTCAAAGATTATACTTTGTATGATCTTTACCAAGCTCAATTATCCGAGCTTTGCAAACAAATCTGTTGTGATCGTGAAAGAGTAACCATTAACTATTAAAGTGTTAGAAGGGTTAGTCGAAAAAGACATAAACCGAGATAGAGAGAGGAACGCTACGCTCCCTCTCTATTTCCTCAAAGACACGACAGGTTTTTTGGTTTTTGAAAATAGCTATAAAGAGCCTATTTAAATTTTAAATATCAAGCGTCATATCATGGGTAGAGTGTGCATGTTCCTGGATAAAGGCAAAGCGCAGTTCTGCCTTGCGCCCCATAAGGCTTTCAACACAATCATGTGTATGTTTTGTTTCTTCTTGTGGAATGACAACACGTAACAAAGTACGACGATGAGGCGCCATAGTCGTTTCTTTGAGATCTGTTGGTGGCATTTCTCCAAGTCCTTTAAAGCGAGAAATGCTAATTTTTCCTTTGCTCTTAAAAGCAGTTTTTAACTTATGATCCCGATCAGCATTATCCATAGCGTAAACGCTTTGAGAACCTTGTGTAAGGCGATATAAAGGCGGTTGAGCAAGGTAAAGGTGACCTTGCTGGATAATTTTAGGAAGTTTACGATAAAAAAATGTAATCAGTAAAGAAGCAATATGAGCTCCGTCAACATCCGCATCAGTCATGATAATGATACGACCATAACGAAGTTTGTTAATGTCAAAATGTTCTCCTGAGCCGCAGCCTAAGGTTTCGACAAGATCACGGAGCTCTTGGTTGGCATGAAGTTTTTCTGTTGTTGCGCTTGCAACATTGAGAATTTTACCGCGGAGAGGTAAAATCGCCTGTATTTCACGATTACGGGCTTGTTTTGCAGAGCCGCCTGCTGAATCTCCTTCCACAAGGAAAATCTCTGTTTCTTCAGCATGTTCTTTTGTGCAATCAATGAGCTTGCCCGGGAGACGTAAACGACTCGTTGCTTTTTTACGAGAAATGTTTTTTTGGTCTTTAGACCGTAAACGCTCTTCAGCACGAGTAATAGTGAAAGTGAGAAGCGTATCGGCCTGTTGAGGGTTTTGGGCAAGCCAGTGTTCAAAACGATCGCGGAGCGCTGTTTCGATAAGTTTTGTTGCTTCAGCAGTCGTTAGTTTTTCTTTAGTTTGTCCTTGAAATTGAGGGTTAGGTATAAAAACAGAAAGACGTCCAGCTACTATTCCTAAAATATCGATTGCTGTTATCGTCTGTGCTTTTTTAATAGCGCGTTGTTCTCCCCACGTGCGCAATCCTTTAAGGAGTGCGTTACGGAAACCTGTTTCATGGGTGCCTCCAAGTGGTGTCGGGATTGTATTGCAATAGGAAACGAGAGACGCTGTGCCACTTTCAAGAAAAGCAACAGCCCATTCTACTTTGCCATTATTGGCGTTTTCTGTTGTTGGTAAGGGTGCTTCTCCTGTCCAAAGAAGGGTAAGGAGTTGGGCGTGAGGTCCGAGGTCGTCTTGTAAACTGTCTGCTAACCCACCGGGAAAGTGTAAAACAGCTTGGGCGGGTGTTTCATCACCGTGCTGAAGAAGTGTCGGCTCACATGACCAACGAATAGTGACACCACGAAATAAAAAGGCTTTTGCGCGACAGAGTTTGTATAACCGAGCCGGGACAAAAGTACAATAACCAAAAATTTCTGGGTCAGGTTGGAACGTTATAAGAGTTCCCCGACGGTTTTGAACACTTCCTATACATTCTAAAGGGGAAATCGTTTTACCACGTTCATAAGATTGTCTCCATAATGTACGGTCACGCGCCACTTCTACAACCATAGACGCAGAAAGAGCGTTGACAACAGAAGAGCCAACCCCGTGTAAACCACCAGACGTTGTATAAGCTTTATTTGAAAATTTTCCGCCTGCATGGAGGGTCGTTAAAATCACTTCTAAAGCTGAACGGTCGGGGTAGAGAGGATGGGCATCAACAGGAATACCGCGTCCATTATCACGGATTGTTAAAAAATTATTTGCCTCTAGTCGCACCTCAATAAGGCTTGCGTGTCCCGCAATGGTTTCATCCATAGCGTTATCAAGGATTTCTGTGGCTAAATGGTGGAGAGCCGTTTCATCAGTTCCCCCGATATACATACCTGGACAGCGACGAACAGGATCAAGTCCTTCGAGAACTTCAATCGCGTTGGCATCATAAACGTGTTGGGGTTGCGTGTTTTGAGATGTAGACTCTAACACAAAAGGGAGAGACAGATCATTCATAATCATTTTCTACCCTGTTGAGCTTTTCATGGAATAAAAAGACTTATCAATAGTACCTAAATACTTGCGGTAACATTATGTATTACCGCAAGTCATAATCTAATAGCACGAACCTAATAACAAGGATCAAGTATTTAACTGAATTATTTATGCGTGATGGGCATGTCTATGGGACTCATGGTGTCTTGTTTGCGGAGTTGTACACACTTCAAAAGAAGTTGGTTGTGTCACGTCTTTAGCTTCGGCGTAAGCAGAGAGCTCCTCTCCATTATTGAGAACTTTTGTTTCATCAAACATGGGCATACGTTGTAGACAAAAAATAGTGCCTGATTGTAAGCCCTGTTCAGATTGTACATTAGCAAGCTGTGTAATATAATCATCGTGTTTACGTTGAGCATTTCTTCCATAAACAGAACGGAAATAGCCGTTTAACTTTTTTTCTTCACCGAGAAGCGTGTCACGAAATTGGGCGACAAAATCATTATAACGATTCTGTGCATGACAAGAGAGCGCTGTGACCATGAGTTCACTCTTTAAACCTTGTACATTAAAAGCTTCATGGGCAGGGGAGTGATTACACGGAACATTTGCTGCGAAGGCAGTTGAGTGGTATAGAGCCCCTACGGTGCCTATTCCTATCGTAAGGAGAGTTGTAACAAAGGATCGAGGAAGAAAAGACATGAAAAAACCTCCAAAGACGAGAGTAAGAATAGAGTAAAGATGTGCTAACACATAAACAATGTGTGAGAGGAAAGCTGTTTTATAGTAGAGATATTAAAAAACAAACAATTCTACAAGGTTTACTAGGATAAGATACAGCGTGACAATGCGCAGATGGTTAGGTATAGTTACTCAAACGCAAAGAGTAGCATAAGTTTATGTTACGTGAAATACAAATAGAAATATTGTATGAAGTATATGCGTGGAGCATGCAGGATGTGTTAATCCATGAATAACAGCAATTGAAAAGGTAGGGAAATAACGTGCGTTTAATAAAAATTGTTAGTTTGATGATGGTATGCGGAGCTCTTTCTGCTTGTGCAACAACAGCAGTCGTAAAAAAGACTGCTCCTACCCGTGTAGCCTCGCCTAATCCATTTGCCTATATGCGGAAATCTGCTGTTTGTAAGGTTGAACCTATTAAAAAAGGTTCCGATGGGACATTGTCAACGACGATGACTGTAAGGTCAGATGGCGGGCTTTGTGAATTAAAAGTTTCCCAAGCTAATGGGAAAGCCTATGTCTCTTTTGGTGTGGAACCCCCTCCTGATCATGGTAAAGCGTTTCTTTACTCTTTAGATGATGATACGCATGTGACCTATACGCCAACATTAGGTTACGCAGGGCAAGATAAATTTAACGTTACTCTTTTACCGGCTGCAGGGCAAAAACGTGATCATCTTGTTGTAACGGCGCAGGTTGATGCGACAGGTGTAGCCGTTCCTCACCCTGTTATTACGGAGCCTAAACATGAGGAATCACGACACCATTACCATTCTTTGAGGAAAAAGAATCATCATTCTGTTTCAGAACATAAGCGTTAATGTGTTAAATGTGGTGAGTGTTTGAAAAAGTGTGACTTATCATTACTGAAAAATGTTGAGAAATGTTCTTTTTAACATTGTCATTTTGTAATGGAACAAGGGAAGAGTGAAAATGGAAGAACGGTTTGGTTTTGCAGCGCCTCGGGGGCGTGTTTATGAGTCTATCGTCAATACAGTTGGTGGTACACCACTTGTTGCTATACCAAGACTGACAGAACAAGATAAGTTAAAAAGTCGGGTACTTTTAAAATTAGAGTTTTTTAATCCTTTATCCTCGGTTAAGGATAGAATCGGTGTTAATATGGTGCTTGATGCTGAAAGAAAGGGTTTAATTACACCAGAGAAAACGCTTCTTGTTGAGCCAACATCAGGGAATACGGGTATTTCTTTGGCATTTGTTGCTGCTGCGCGTGGTTATCGTTTAACCATTATTATGCCGAAAAGTGTCTCTATAGAACGGCAACGTATGGTGCGGCTGTTAGGAGGACATCTTGAATTAACGCATCCTCGTTTAGGGATGAAAGGGGCTATTGCACGGGCAAATGAAATTTTAGCTGAAAATCCAAATGCTTGGATGCCAAGCCAATTTACAAACCCTGTTAATCCTGAAGTCCATTGTGAAACAACAGCGGAAGAAATTTGGGTTGATACAAATGGGGAAGTCGATGTTGTTATAGCAGGTGTTGGTTCGGGTGGAACAGCAATAGGTATTGCTAAGGGGTTAAAATCTCGCAAGTCATCGGTACGTGTTTTTGCGGTTGAACCCTCTGAAAGTGCTGTTTTGAACGGGAAAGAACCAAGTCCTCATGGCATTCAAGGAATTGGTCCTGGGTTCGTGCCTGATATATTAGAGGTCGATCTGTTAGAGAAAACACTTATGGTTTCTGAACGTGATGCGATAGAGACAGCGCGTCGTTGTGCACAGATTGATGGTATTCCTATTGGTATTTCTTCAGGTGCTGCTTTATATGCGGCGTTAGGGATAGCCAAAGAGGAAGAATATGCAGGGAAAACGATTGTTGTTATTGCTCCCTCTTGTGCCGAAAGGTATTTATCTACCCCTCTATTCGATAGTTTTGTAAGATATTAAAGGAAAAAAATAGTACTAACAATAATAGTAAAGAGGAACCTTATTGATTCTATAAAGAGTAAAAAAGGAATAAGGTTTCTCTTATGTTATTGGGTTAAGTTATCGTATAGTTTTGTTTTAACGAAAAACAATTTCTACGCGTCTATTTTGAGGTTCTCTGGTATTGAGCGCTGTTTTAACGAGAGGATTTGCCTCTCCATAGCCGTAGATAGAAATTATTGATTTTTGAACGCCATCGCGAATAAGCTCGGCTTTAACGACTTCTGCACGGCGTAAGGAGAGTCTAAGGTTATATTCTAGCCCTGCTTTTTGTCCAGGATGAGCAGAGGTGTTATCTGTATAACCCGATACAGTAATACGCGTTAAAGCAACATGGGCGGCTGCTTTTGCAGCAGTGTCAATAACTGTACGGGCATGATTTGTTAGATTTGTTTTATCCCAATCGAAAAAAACGAGATAACTCCGTACAGCTTGTGGTGCAGGAATGATTGAAGTCGTAGGGGAGGTAGGTGTTGGCGGCGGTGGATCTGGAGTAAATTCATACCGTAATCCAAGCATAAGAGAATGGTTAAAATCTGTCATAGTATCGTAGTTACCCTTAGAAACTTCATAAGGGTGTGTTTGGTTAACGTCGGTTCCCCATGATACTGCATGATATGATTGTGGACCGAGCATCGTCCAAAAACGATATTCCGCTATGGCTGAAAGACCAACAACCCAAGGCATAGGAAAAGATAAACCAACCATAGCCTGATAGGCAAAATTACCGAAAGTTCCCCCAATCTGTTCATTGAATTGGTTACGAGGTGCAGTTACTGATGTGCGTAACGTGGTCCAGTCATAGCCAATGCCGCCACCAATATAAGGAAATATCCAAGGACTGCCAACATCCAGATCAAATAAAGCATTCGCCATAAAGCCATAAGTTTGCCGTCGCCCGCCAACATGTCCATTACTGAAAGCGTCAGTAATAAATCGTTTATAAGCCATGCTACGATAATTACCTTCGAGTTCGACACGAAAACCGTTTCCCAACCCCCAGCCTATAGAGCCAATACCAATCCCGCCTGTGTGCCAACGGTCACGACCACTTTGAGGATTCTGTGCAGAAGCACGAATACGTTGATTTTGATTGAACGTAGCCCCGCCTTCGCCATTTATATAAAGCCCTCGTACAGGTTGTGCATGGGCTACTAAAGGGGTTGTTAAAAGCCACGTCGCTACAGAGGCAGAAAATAATGTATATGTGGTGAGAATTCGGCTAGGTATCATAGCTTTTCGTTAGTGATGTAACATATTAGTACAAAAATAAAGTCATTGAACAAAGGAAATATTATAAAAGAGATATAATAGGAATGGCATCAATTGTCATTGTCTTTCTTAATGGAGGAGGATGTTTTACGAGGTTTTGTTGAGGATTTAGTAGAGGCTTTGATGGAGGATTTAACTGAGGTCTTGCGTGGCGCCTTGGCTGAATCTGTTTTTTTTGTCTCTTTTGCTGAAGTTTTGCTTTTTGTTGCGGATTTTTTCTTTGTTTCAGCTTTTGTTTTAAGTGTTTTAAGAGGTTTGCCTTTTTGCTCAAGGAGAGTTATGGCGTTATCAAGTGTGATAGTGTCAAGGTTTGTATCACGTGGTAGATCTGCTATGATGGAACCGTGTTGTATATAAGGAGCAAATCGCCCTTTACGGAGGGTAACAGGTTCTGAATCAGTAGGGTGTTGTCCTAAAATACGAACAGAAGCCATTTTTTTTGCGAGAGCGTCGACAGCTCTGTTAATGCCTATTGTTAAAATATCATCGTCTTTATCAAGGGAGCCATAAAAAGATCCCATTTTAACATAGGGACCAAAACGACCAAGACCAGCTTCAATAGGTTCACCTGTTTCAGGGTGTAAACCTATAACTCTGGGGAGAGATAAAAGCCCTATAGCTTGTTCTAAAGTAATGTCTTTTTCGTCTATATTTTTAGGTAAAGAGGCCCGTTTTGGTTTTACTTTTTTATCTGTAGTACTCGCCTCTCCCTGTTGTATATATAACCCCCATGGACCTTGGCGAAGTGTAATATCCTCTCCTGTTTCAGGATGTTTTCCTAGAAGACGCGTACCATCTTTAAGGGTATGTTCAGGCGTGTTTTCTTGAGAAAGAGAGGTCGTTATAAAACTTGAAGCATCACAAATATAGTGACACTCCGGGTAGTTAGAACACCCAATAAAGGCACCGTGTCGCCCAAGTTTAAGACTAAGTCTGCCCGATTGACAAGAAGTGCATTTTCTTGGGTCTGCCCCATCAGGACGGGGTGGAAAAAAGAAAGGCGCAAGATCCTCATCAAGTGCATTGAGTACATTTGTAATGGTGAGTTCCTTGGTGTTAGCAATAGCTTTAGAAAAATCTTGCCAAAAAGACTCTAAGACCTGTTTCCATTGGACACGCCCACCAGAAATATCGTCTAATGAGGTTTCAAGATGTGCCGTAAATCCTGTATTAACATAGCGTTCAAAGAAGTGAACTAAAAAAGTTGTGACGATACGTCCTCGTGTTTCAGGAATAAAACGGCGATTTTCTAATTTGACGTAGTGGCGTTCCTGTAAAACTTCAAGAATAGACGCATAGGTTGACGGGCGACCGATGCCAAGTTCTTCTAGCTTTTTAACAAGGGAGGCTTCCGAAAAACGGGGTGGGGGTTGTGTAAAATGTTGTTCTGTTTTTATGTCATCATGGGTTAATGACTCTTGCTCTTGCATAGGGGGAAGAAGCCGGGACTCATCTTGTCCTATTTCTTCTGTATCATCTTGTCCTTCACGATAGAGATGTAAAAACCCATCAAAGGTCATAATAGAGCCATTAGCGCGGAGTATTGTTTGCGCAGAAGCATTACTGATGTTAATGGCTACTTGATCGAAAAGAGCCGATTCCATTTGGCTTGCCACGGCACGCTTCCAGATGAGTTCGTATAAGCGTTTCTGTTCATAGGTGAGATAAGGTGCAACAGAGTCTGGTGTGCGTAAAACATCTGTTGGGCGTATGGCTTCATGCGCTTCTTGGGCGTTTTTAACTTTGGAGGTGTAAATCCGAGGTTTACTGGGCACATAGGTGTTGCCGATAAGGGTATCGATATAGTGCCGGATAGCATGTACAGCTTCCTCTGAGAGGGTGGTGCCATCTGTACGCATATAAGTAATAAGTCCTACTGTTTCACCGTCAAGGTCAACCCCCTCATAAAGCTGTTGGGCTGTCCGCATGGTGTTTTGTGCCGTCATTCCTAATTTGCGTGAAACTTCTTGTTGAAGGGTAGACGTGGTAAAGGGGGGATACGGATTGCGACGTACTGTACGGCGTTCAATAGTGTGAACAGAAAAATGTTCTGTTTCAACGGCTTGGCGCGCTTTTTCAGCTTGTTCAGCATTGGCAAGGTCAAATTGATCAAGTTTATGACCGTTGAGATGGGTAAGGCGTGCCGTAAAAGCGGCGCCCGCTTGTGTGAGAAAAGAGGCTGTAATATTCCAATATTCCCGAGGTTTGAACATCTCAATTTCGGCTTCACGTTCACACACTAAACGAAGGGCGACAGATTGAACACGTCCCGCACTGCGTGAGCCGGGAAGTTTGCGCCAAAGTACAGGTGATAATGTAAAGCCTACTAAATAATCTAACGCTCTGCGTGCAAGATAGGCTTCTACTAAAGGCATGTCAATGTGCCGAGGGTGATCAACAGCATAGCGAATAGCATTTTTCGTAATCTCATGGAACGTAATACGCTGAACATGAATATTTTTAAGGGCGTGACGTTCCTCTAACATGGCAAGAATATGCCAAGAAATGGCTTCTCCTTCACGGTCAGGGTCGGTTGCAAGATATAAGTTTTTAGCGTTTTTGAGCGCTTTAACAATGGCGGTGATTTGTTTATTCCCACGTTCATTAGATTGCCAAGTCATTTCAAAATCATTGTCAGGAATAACAGATCCGTCTTTAGGGGAGAGATCGCGCACATGCCCGAAAGAAGCAACCACTGTATACTCATTGCCTAAATATTTATGAATTGTTTTTGCTTTAGCAGGTGACTCAACAACGACAACGTTACTCATGAGGACTCCAAATTGCTTAATGCCAAACGACTTAATGAATGATGTTGACGGAATTGTTTTATAGTATTTTCTGTCTGTTCTACTAAACTGACGCGACCATCTAACGTAGAAGTAATACGACCTGAAAGCTCTAGTTCTGTTAACGCTGTGAGTACAACAGGAGCCGGACATTGGCTGTGTTGTATGAGGTCATCAACAGGGATAGGGGTGAAAGAAAGGAGATTAACGAGTCTCGTCTGTAAATTATCTTCCAATGGAGGGAGGCTATTTTGTCCCTGAAACGGAGGGGATAACGGAGGAGATGTAAGAGATATGTCTAATTTTTGTTGTTCTGTTTTTTGTTTTTGTGGCGTGTGCACTGTTTTATGGACGATGTAAGGGAGAATATCGTGCGCGTTCTCTGTTAAAATCGCCCCTTGTCGTAAGAGATTGTTACTACCACGGCAACGCGGGTCAAGAGGGGAGCCTGGTACAGCAAAAAGATCACGTCCATAATCAAGCGCCATACGTGCTGTAATCAGTGTACCAGAATGCAAAGAAGCCTCAATCACCACACAACCAAGAGACAATCCTGCAATAAGCCGATTACGACGTGGAAAGCTGCGTGCTTGTGGTACTGTGCCTAAAGGGGCTTCGGTGATCACAAGTCCCTTTGTTGCGATTTGTTCTTGAAGTTTGGCATTTTCAGGCGGGTAGGGGCAATCTAACCCTCCGGCAATGACAGCAATTGTCATACCGTGACGGTATAGAGTGCCGCGATGCGCTGACGAATCAATCCCTCTTGCCAAGCCAGAAACAATAACAATTCCTTGTTCAGTAAGTTCCGTTGCGAGACTTTCTGCTAAGCGTAGCCCTTGTACCGAGGCATTGCGTGCGCCAACAATACTTATGGCGGGATGGGTTAAACAGGTGATATCTCCCAAAACACTGATAACAGGCGGCGTATCAGGTAAAGCACGCAATAAGGCAGGATATGCCGGATCAAGAAGCGTGAGCAAAGATCCTCCTAAAGCGTAAGTTGCTTCGATTTCCCGTTTAATGTGGTCGATAGGAGGGAGTGTTAAAGGGTGTTTCGTCTGTTTTTTAAGACTTAAAGAGGGAAGCGCTTTAAGTGCCTCTTCAGGGGTGCCATACAGCGCCACAAGGCGTCGCCAAGTGCGTGGGCCAACTTGATCCGTTCGGGCAAGGCGGAGGCAATGGATTAAAGCGTTCATGGGTAAAAATCTTACGAAAAATATCTCGTTTATGGTGGGAAGGTTTTTAAAGATTTTGTTTGCTCATGCCAATTTTTGGTTCTTTACCTGAAAGAAGACGCGTTACATTGCCACGGTGTCTGGCTATAACAAGGCTACTAATAAGAAATGTTGTTATAGGAATAAAAGCCTGATGAAAAGATAATCCGTCTTTTATAAAAAAATTTATACAGGCAATGATAGGCATAAGCGTAAAGGCAGATAGCGCTCCTACAGAGGAAATATGTGTAAATCGTGCTGCACACAACCATAGGACACATCCTAATATGCCTGTTATAGGAGAAAGAGCTAATATAGTACCAAGTCCTGTTGCAACGCCTTTGCCACCATGAAATTCGAGAAAGACAGGGTAACAATGCCCAAAAACAGCAAAAAACGCTGCAATAACAGCGGTTTGAAGGCTTAAATGTGGAAAAATTATTGGGATTAAAAGAACAGCGACACTGCCTTTAGCAGCATCAAGAACTAATGTCGCAGCAGCAAGACTCTTATGTCCTGTACGCAAAACATTGGTTGCTCCCGTATTGCCAGAACCGATATGACGTAAATCACCAAGTCCAGCAAGTTTTGTCAGAATAGGTCCAAACGGTATACTACCTAAGAGGTAGGCTAAAGATCCGGTTACAATAAAAACGCAAAAATCATTGTGAAAAAGTGAAACACTCATCATGGATAAACACGGCGTCCCGATTTCCATGTGCCAATAACACGTCCCTCTAATGGGCGGCGGTCAAAAGGCGTGTTTTGAGCACGACCAGATAACTGCCCCGATCTCACAATCCAGCTTTGTTCTGGTGCAAAGAGACATAGATCGGCGTTGCTCCCTATAGCGAGGGTACCAGCTTGTACCCCTAACAAAGAAGCGGGTCTGTGTGTAAGTAGAGCAATAGCCTGTGGTAATGTGAGTGTGCCATCATGGACGCGTGTGAGGGTTATACTTAAAAGCGTGACCATACCTGTGCCACCTGTGGCAGCTTGGGCAAATGGCACGCGTTTATCATCAGCATCTCGAGGCATATGATCTGAGGCTATGGCATCAATCGTTCCATCTGCAAGGGCTGCGCAAAGGGCTAATCGGTCTTCTTCGCTGCGTAAAGGAGGAGAAAATTTCGCATAGGTGCGAAAATCACCAATGCTATTTTCATTAAGATCAAAATAGTGAGGAGCAGTATCACAAGTTATAGGAAGCCCACGGGCTTTAGCTTGTCGGATAAGGTCTACGGCTTTTTCTGTGGAAACGTGACCAAAATGGAGTCGACTACCTGTTAATTCTGCTAAACGAATATCACGGGCAATCATAAGATCCTCTGCGGCTGCAGGGATACTAGGGAGTCCTAACCGCGTGGCGAGTACGCTTGAAGTGACACAACCAACTTTGGCTAAAGAGGGTTCTTCCGGGTGTTGAATAATAAGCGCGTTGAACCCGCCTGCATAGGACAAAGCTAAATACATTAACCGTGCGGGATCAATAGCACGATCACCATCTGTAAAAGCCACAGCGCCAGCTTGATGTAAAAGTCCTATCTCTGATAATTCCTGACCGTCACAATTTTTAGTAAGTGCGCCGTAAGGAAGTATTGTAATAGCACCTGTTTCTTCTCCTCGCGTGCGTAACATACGCACAAGGGCAGGGTTATCAATAGCGGGGCGGCATGTTGGCATAACAGCAATCGTCGTAATACCTCCCGCCGAAGCAGCCCGTGCGGCAGAGGCAATTGTTTCGCGGTATTCACGCCCAGGCTCGCCAATTTCAACGCGCATATCAACAAGCCCCGGGCAGAGTACAGCCCCATTCCCGTTAATAACAGTGGCCTCATCGGGAACGCTGTCACCAGCTTGTGTTTCAATTGCTGCTATCCGACCTTGGCGTACAAGCAATCGTCCATGTTGGTTAAGACCGGAAGCAGGATCTATAAGGTGAACATTATCAAAAAGAAGCGTACTCATGGTGTATCCTTATTGCGGGTCAGAACATCTAACACAGCCATACGTACAGCAACTCCCATTTCAACTTGTTGTTGAATAACACTTTGATCCGAATCCGCAACGCTGCTTTCAATTTCTATACCACGATTCATAGGACCGGGGTGCATAACTAAAGCATTTTTACGAGCAAGGTTTAAGCGTTTACGATCTAAGCCCCAAAAACGAAAATACTCTCGCGCACTTGGCACTAATCCTGTAGACATACGCTCACGCTGAAGCCGTAACATCATAATGACGTCAACGCCTTTAACGCCTTCATCCATATGATGATAAATATTAACACCTAGTTGCTTAAATGTTTTAGGGACCAATGTTGGTGGACCAATTAAGCGCACAGTACTGCCCATCGTCGTTAAAAGATGAATATTAGAACGCGCGACCCGTGAATGTGCAATATCACCACAAATTGCCACGGTAAGACTTTCTAAAGTGCCAAGGTGGCGGCGAATCGTTAATCCGTCAAGCAGGGCTTGTGTGGGATGTTCGTGAAGACCATCACCCGCATTGATCACAGAGGCATCAACTTTTCGCGCTAAAAGTGTTGGCGTTCCTGATTGAGAATGACGGACCACCAACAAATCAGTACGCATAGCGTTTAACGTTGCGGCTGTATCTAATAAAGTCTCCCCTTTATTAACAGATGACTGAGACACAGACATATTAACAATATCAGCCCCTAATCGTTTGCCAGCAAGCTCAAACGAGGTACGTGTGCGTGTGCTATCTTCAAAAAAGAGGTTAATGAGCGTACGACCGCGCAACACATCACGCGGGGCAGCACAGCTACGATTAAGCTGGGCATAATTTTCCGCAAGATCAAGTAAAGAGGTAATCCTGTCAGGAGGCATACCCTCTAACCCGAGCAAATGTCGCGTGGTATCATGTTTGTGTGAGGACGAGGACGTCATGCAACAGCTCCTAAACGGGCGAGTGTTTCATCGCGCCCAAGAGCATGTAATGTGCTGTCAATACCCGGAGAAGAGTGAGATCCAGTCACTGCAGCACGCAAGGGCTGTGCGACTTGTCCCAATTTATAAGCATGATTTTCAGCAAAACGACGTAAAGCCGTATCAATCGCTTCAGGTGTAAAGGGAGAGACAATCGCTAAATCTCTTGCAAGGTCGCGCAACATAGCACGCGCTTCAGGGGTCAAAAGTTTTTCCGCTTTTGGCGTAAAGGGTAAAGGAATATGACGACCAAGAAAGGCAGCATTGTCGGTAAGCTCGACAAGGGTACGGGCCCGTTCTTTTAACTCTGGCATGAGTGTTTGTACACGTGTGCGTATCATCTCATCAACTTGTACGCCCTCTATGTTCTTAAATCGTTCCATAACGTCGTCTGTAAGGCGGATATTATCAGCCTGACGGAGCCATACGGCATTAACATGTTCTAATTTAGCATAATCCATACGTGAGGCAGAGCGACCCACGCCATCAATATCAAAAAGCCGAATTTGTTCATCGCGGGAAAGGATTTCAACATCACCATGTCCCCACCCAAGACGGAGCAAATAATTACAAAGGGCTTCTGGTAAATATCCCATTTCACGAAATTCTATCACAGAAGATGCTCCATGACGTTTCGAGAGTTTAGCACCATCAGGTCCATGAATAAGGGGTAAATGACCAAAATGAGGTAAATCCCACCCCATAGCGCTGTAGATCATTGTTTGACGGAATGTATTGGTAAGGTGATCATCACCGCGTAAAACATGGGTAATACCCATATCATGATCATCAACCACAACGGCATGTTGATACGTAGGGGTTCCATCAGAACGAAGAATAATCATATCATCAAGTTCGGCATTAGCCACACGAACCTTCCCTTGTACTAAATCCGTAAGGTTCGTTTCTCCCTCGCGAGGGGCTTTAATACGGATAGCATAGGGGGCACCCGCAGGCGCTTCTGAGGGATCACGATCACGCCAGAGGCCATTATAGCGTGGCGGTTTACCCTCTTTCAGAGCATTTTCTCGCATCGTTTTAAGCTCTTCTGGTGTACAAAAGCACTTATAGGCAAGACCTTTTTCCAAAAGTTCAAAGGCAACTTCACGATGGCGGACTTCACGCGAGGATTGAAAAACAGGTTCCTCATCAGGGGTTATCCCCATCCATTTTAGACCCGCGAAGATAACCTCTATCGCCTCTTGGGTAGAACGTTCGCGATCGGTATCTTCAATACGAAGAAGGAATTTACCGCCATGATGACGCGTAAAGAGAAAATTGAACAAAGCAGCTCTTGCATTGCCAATATGGAGTAGCCCCGTTGGACTCGGAGCAAAACGTGTGCGAATAGTCATGAAACCTTTGTTTATCATGTGTGAGCGTATGGCGCTATATAGACAGACGTTCCTTTATACCATTGAACAACAGCTTCTTATACAGCAACGTCAACTTATTTTGTGGGTACCTGTTGGTATTGCCCTCGGTGCGGCGTTCTTTTTTGCCCTTCCGTGGGAAATACCACGCTGGATGGGTTTGGGTGGGTTTTCGCTTTTGTTATGTACGGGTGGTATCATTCTCCTTGCGGGGTGGCATTGGCTTTTAGCACGGTGTTTCGGGGGTGGCTGTATGACCATCGCGTTAGGGGCTATTTTGGCACTGCGTGCTTTATATGCGCAACCACCTATGCCTGAATTACCTCGTCGGGCTGTTGTTCTTTGCGGCACCGTGCAAAAAATTATGTTGGCACACACGCTGATCAATGGAAAGAGCCTTCCTCGAAGCGTAGAACTTTCAAGTGTGAAGTTTGAGGATTATTTAACACCAAACATACCTCCTTTATCGCGTATTCTTATGGTAAGACTTCGTAAAGGTGATGAAACCCCTCTTTCTCTTGGAGATAAAATACGCGTACGCGCTCTTTTAATGTCCCCACCTTTTCCTGCTTTTCCCGGTGGGCGTGATCGACAATTTGAGGCATGGTTTAAGGGATATGCCGGAGGCGGGAAAGCGTTATCAACAGTGCAAGTCTTGGGTCAACAATCCCAAAGTTGGACGCGACTCTCTGCGGGATTAGCTTGTTTACGTTCAGACATAGGCGATCAAATACGTACTACTCTACACGGTGCTGTAGGCAACATTGCCGCTATTTTGTTAGCAGGGCAAAATGAAAATTTATCGGCGCGTGTGCGTGAAGATTTTTCCGATTCTGGATTAGCGCATCTTTTGGCAGTGGCGGGGCTACATCTTGGGCTTGTCATCGCTATTGTTATGGAAGTAAGCCGTGTTTGCTTAGCATCGTGGGAATACGCAGCCCTTCGCTTCCCGTGTAAAACGTTTTCAGCATTTTTAGCCCTTGGGGTAGGCGGGTTTTATGTTTTATTAACAGGAGCGCATTTGCCTGCCCAACGGGGTTGGCTTATGGCGGGCATTGTATTTTTAGCGCTTGCCGTTGGACGTCGTGGTGCATCTATGCGGGGGCTTGCCTGTGCCGCTTGTGTGTTGTTGGCTTTCTCGCCACAAGTGGTGACAAGTGTTGCTTTTCAAATGTCTATGGCGGCAGTCATGGCGTTAATTGCAGGCTATGAAAGCGTTAGCGCGCTTATAAAAACGCTGATGAGCACGTGGATTTTGCAGTGTTCTCCTTTTATACGTTGGCTGATACACCACGGCATAGGGGTGTTTATGGCGAGCCTTTTTGCCGGTTTGGCAACCATGCCTGTTGTTATGGCACATTTTGGCGTGATTGAGCCGTATTTTATTCTCGCCAATCTCATCGCCGTGCCTATTATGGCGGTGTGGATTATGCCCGCAGGGCTTATTGCTTTGTGCCTTATGCCGTTTCATGGAGCAGGATCTGCTTTATGGATTATGGGCGAGGGGATTCGCCTTGTTTTAGAACTTGCCCACGGCGTAGCAAATTGGACAGGGGCACGTTTGCCTGTTCCCCATATGCCGGGCTGGGGGTTGCTTGCGAGTTTGTTAGGAATATGCTGGCTTTGTTTATGGCGCGGGGCGTGGCGCTGGCGTGTGGGTTTTATTGTGCTTGCACTAGGCTGTTTATCGCCGTGGTGTCGACAACAACCCGATATTTTATTCGACCCGACAGGGCAAATGATAGGGATTCGGGGGAAGGGCGTGTTATATGTTTTAGGGCATAGCTATGCCGAACGCCGTGTTGAACAGGCTTGGGCACAAGCCTTAGCACTTCCCGTTGAGCGTATTCCTGTTCAAGCGCTTAAAGGGAACAAAGTTTTCAACGCCTCTCAAACACTTTTACAGTGCGGCAGACAAAAACTTTCTTCCACATGTGTTTTACGCCGTGACGGAAAAACAATTCTTATTTTTCTACAAAATAAACAATTTGACAATGACAATCAAGAAACCCTTGAAACCCTGTGCCAAGGCGTTGAGGTTGTTATTAGCGTAGAAACATTAGGGCGAGTATGCGCAAAGGTTCCCTTAAGAATCGATCGATCAAGCGCATGGTGGAACGGGGCGCAAGCTATTTTTCTGAAAGGAACTCCCTCTGTTGAAAAAGCACGACGAGAACGCCTCTGGGTACTGCACCCGGGCAGGCATGCGACGCCTTTATTTCCTCTAGCGCAGGCGGAGTAAGGGGGCATTAGTATTGACGTAAAGGGATATTTGATTGGTGAAACTTAAATTTCCGAGAAATATTTTGAATATGTGGGTGATTAATATCACAAGTTGGACTGCCGATAATGTAATCAATATCTTCTTGAGGATTAAAGTTAAAAATAAGTATGTCTTGAGAGATGTCGCGGAATACTTTAGAGACCTTTTTTAGTTTTAGTGTAAGGTTGTCTGGGGGGGGGTATAACCTTGATTTAGATTTTCCTCTATTATTTCTATTACAAGACGCCATTCAAATTCTTCTTGAAAGCCGTCATGTTTTACGAAGTAGGGGCAAACAGAAGGATCAAACTTGTAGAAAATATTTGATAATAATACTGTAAATTCTTGGTTTAGATTTATTAGACCTCTTAGTTCTTGTAGATTATGTTCTGGACCAGAAGTCAAACTTTGAGGAACATAAAATACTTTGCCACATGCTATTTTAAAATTTCTGCGCTTTATTTGTGCATTTATAAGTTTCGTACAAAATTTTTCATTAAAAACAATTGCGATACCATTCGCCCCGTAAGAACGCCACATTGACAATCGTCCTGAGAGTTTTTTTTCTTCGTTAGATTCGATTGAAAAACTTGCTATGTAGGTGTTTTCACGTAACACCTCTATCGCTCTTCTATGTTCATCAAATATTTCCGACAAAGGTTTCCCCTTACGACATTCTTTAATTACTTCATCTTGCTCTCTCTTTTTCACATGCTTTACGTAAAGGTTCGTTTGAACGTAAACTTTTTTCTAGTTTATTTGTGTATTCTTCCATAACCTCGACTAACAATTTTGCTTCCTTGAAGTCATTCATCAAACTAGCTTTTCTCATCCAAAGCTCTCCCTTAGAGAGAATACTGTAAGCAGCCTCTGCTGTTGTGTAATGCACTAATTTTACGGGTTTTTCTGCTTTATCTTGGTCTGAATCTGACATGTGCTTTGACCTCCGTTTTCTTTTTGACCCTTAATGAATATTGTATTTTACCCTATGTGTGCGTCTTGTGCTTGTTTTTATACCAGAAAACTTCACTAAAGGCACTCTAATAAATTGCATCCTCAAAGGAATACTTGCCAAAAGCCATCAATGTCGGGTATTAAGGCAAGCATGACAAATATGACACAGATCAATAAAAATGAGGGGCACAAACAGCAAACCCCTTTAGCAGTTTATCGGGAGCGAGTTGCGACGGGTGAACTCAATTATGATTCCGATCAAGAACGTGTTGTGACGCGGCTTGATAAACTTTGGCACGAATTATTGGCAATGCCAGATCGTTTGCCACCTCTTCCTCCTCCTTAAAAAGGGGGGCATAAATTCTTTCAAGATATTGCGCGTTATTTAAAACTTCAGGCGCCGGAACCTCAGATTCCCTATCCGCGTGGGCTTTATATTGTTGGGCGTGTTGGGCGTGGTAAAACCATGGTTATGGATTTGTTTTACGCCTGTGCGCCTGTCAAGCGAAAAGAGCGGTTACATTTTTTACATTTTATGCAAGAGGTGCATAAGAAACTCTACGATCTCAAACGCACTCATCCCGATATGGCAGACCCGATTCCGCCTTTAGCCGATTCTATTGCCGAACGTGCTACTTTATTGTGTTTTGATGAGTTTCAAATTAACGATATTGCTGATGCCATGATTTTAGGGCGTCTTTTTGAAGCGTTATTTGCGCGTAAGGTCGTGGTGGTGGCGACCTCAAATACCGAACCATCTCGGCTTTTTCAAGATCGTCCGGGTGCTGACGCTTTTAAGCCATTTATTGCGATTATCCGACGAGAAATGGATATCATAGCGCTTGATTCGCCACGTGATTACAGGCGTGGGCGAAGCCAAGATAAACAAACATGGCTTGTGCCAGCCGATGATGCGGCGCGCCGTACTTTAGACGAAATTTTTGAACGCTTTTCTGGTGATGCACCAGCTGAACCTGTCACATTAGAGTTTAGCGGGCGCAGTTTAGAAATTGATATAGCAGCAGGTCCGGTTTGTCGGTTTGATTTTACTTCTTTATGTTCCAAACCGTTGGGGCCGAATGATTATTTAGCACTAGCAAAGCGTTTCCCTGTTGTCATTATTGATGGCATTCCTTGTATGGGACCTGATGATGTTAATACCGCCTATCGGTTTATTACGATTGTTGATGCCTTATATGATAATGGGAATTTGTTATTTGCTTCAGCTGAAGCCCTACCTGATCAACTCTTTACAGAAGGGGAGGTTGCCGATGCTTTTGCGCGTACCGCTTCACGTCTTGTTGAAATGGGGAGTAAAAGTTGGTTAGAGCATGGAGCTGAGGCAGCACGTATCGCTCATAGCTATTAGAAGCGCTGTGAGAGACTAAGAGAGATGTGAATTTTCATCTTGTATCTTGCTTTCTTTAAGGTAAAATTAGGGGTAGTTATTGTTTCAAATACGGGTGTTGCCCTTGTTCGTGAAAGGTAGAGCACAACAATGTTCGGTATATTGGGCTGATATATCGGTAAAATAAACCCAAAGATAAGTTTATGTTTGGGTATGTCGTATTAAATAATCAGTAAAATACACTTTTTTCATAGAAGAGGAGTTTGTGGAGTGGTGGGTTCAGATATGTTAGTCACTGCATTAAACGGTGCTAATGTGGCGTATCTTGCAGATCTCTATGCACAATGGGCAAAAGATCCGAAAAGCGTTGATCCGTCTTTTAATGTTTTATTTGAATCGTTGGGTGATGATGAAACTGCGATTCTAAAAGATGCTGTTGGGGCCTCTTGGGCACCGCGTCCCTCCATTATTACGGGTGAAGAACCACAAGAATCTGCTGTTGGGGTAGCTTCTGGCTTCGCTGTACAAGAGAGTTTGGCGATTGCCAGCTTAATTCAAGCGTATCGTATACATGGGCATCGTGAGTCACGTCTTGATCCTTTAGGGCTTAAAATAGCCCCCACTTTACCCGAACTTGATCCTGCTACTTACGGCTTTGCGGGTGATGCGTTAGAGCGAGAAGTTTTTATTGGTAATATCTTACAACCTTTGCTTTCTGGGCGTTCAACAGCGCGTGTGCGTGAAATTGTTGATGCTTTGCGCGAGGTGTATTGTGGCACGATTGGTGTTGAATATATGCACACCGCTACACAAGAAGAACGTGATTGGTTCCGCAAACGCCTTGAAGGGGATAATTGGAAACAATCTGTTTCTGTTGAGGAACGTAAAAATATTTTACATAGTTTGACACAGGCAGAAGGCTTTGCGTATTTCTGCCAAAAACATTATGTAGGAGTAAAACGCTTTGGTGTAGAGGGGGCGGAAGTTTCTATAGCTTCTCTTCATGCGATGATTGATCAGGTTGCCTGTCAAGGGGTAGACTCTATTGTTATTGGCATGTCTCACCGCGGACGTTTGAATACACTTGTCAACGTTGTTGGTAAACCTTATGTGGCTCTTTTTAATGAGTTTGCAGGGGGATCTTTTAAACCAGATGACGTTGAGGGCTCTGGTGACGTTAAATACCACCTTGGCTATTCTTCTGATATAAAAGTTGGTGAGCATGAAGTTCATATTTCCTTACAGCCTAACCCCTCTCACTTAGAGGCTGTTGATCCGGTTGTATGTGGTAAACTCCGTGCTATTCAAGATGATGCTGGCGATACAGAAAAACGCAATTCAGGTCTTGTCATTATGCTTCATGGTGATGCGGCTTTTGCAGGGGAAGGTATCGTTTCAGAAACATTTTCGATGTCAAAACTTCCCGGTTATCGTACGGGAGGGTCTATTCACATTGTTGTGAATAACCAGATTGGTTTTACAACGAACCCTGAGTGTGGTCATTCGGGTGTTTACGGCACAGATATTGCTAAATCTATCAATGCTCCTGTTTTACACGTTAATGGTGATGATCCTGAGGCGGTCGTATATCTCTCACGTCTTGCTGCTGATTATCGTCAGCTTTTCGGTAAAGACATTGTGTTAGACATCGTTTGTTATCGCCGTCATGGGCATAATGAAAATGATGAACCTGCCTTTACCCAGCCTGTTATGTACAAAGCCATCGCGAGTCATGAAACGCCACATGCTCTTTATGCAAAACATATTGTGCAAATGGGCGTGATGACAGAAAGCGAAGTGCAAGCTCATTGGGATGCTTTCCAAAACCGTCTTAAAGAAGACCATCAAGCTGCTGAGTCTTATAAAGTTAATAAAGCTGATTGGCTTGAGGGTGAGTGGAAAGGTTTCCATGCGGCAACGGATGCGGATTTGCACAATATCCCTGAAACGGGTGTTGCACTTGATACCTTACGCAAAATTGGGAACGCTATTACCGTAGTTCCAGAGGGTTTTAATCTTAACAGCAAAATTGCACATCAGCTTAAAGCTAAAAAAGCAATGTTTGATGCGGAGCATAGCTTTGACTGGGCGACGGGTGAGGCTATTGGCTTCGGTTCTTTATTGCTTGAAGGTCATCGTGTTCGTCTTTCAGGTGAAGATTGTCAACGTGGTACTTTTAGCCAAAGGCATGCTGTTTGGACTGACCAAGTCAATCAAAAGCAATACACACCCTTGAATCATATTCAAAAAGGTCAGGCGGAAATTGAGATTTGGGATTCATTGCTCTCTGAATTTGCTGTTTTAGGTTTTGAATATGGTTACTCTTTGCGCAATCCGCATAATCTTGTGTTGTGGGAAGCGCAATATGGTGACTTTGCTAATTATGCGCAGTCTATGATTGACCAATTTATCGTTTCTGGGGAAATGAAATGGTTGCGTATGTCTGGCTTGGTTATGCTGTTACCTCATGGTTATGAAGGACAAGGACCAGAGCATTCTTCAGCGCGGGTAGAACGCTATTTACAGCTTTGTGCAGAAAACAACATGTTTGTCTGCAACATTACTACGCCGGCGAATTACTTCCATGCTTTACGCCGTCAGATGAAGCTAACCTATCGTAAACCGCTTATTCTCATGGAGCCGAAATCTTTATTACGTCATAAATTGGCGGTTTCTGCTTTAAAAGATTTTGGACCGGGAACACGTTTCGTGCCTGTTTTACCAGAAATAGACACACTCGATGCAGATCAAAAAATCCGTAGAGTTGTCATTTGCTCTGGTAAGGTTTATTACGATCTCTTAGAAGCACGGCGTGAGAAAAATATTAAAGACGTTGCCATTTTACGTTTAGAGCAGTTTTATCCTTTCCCCGAAGATCTTCTTGCAAAAGAACTCGCACGTTATTCTGGCGCAGAGATTATTTGGTGTCAGGAAGAAACAGAAAACGGAGGAGGGTGGCAATTTGTGGACCGTCGTATTGAAAAAACCTTACTTAAGGTTGGTCATAAGACAGGACGTCCGCGTTATGTTGGACGTGCAGCTGCTGCTAGCCCCGCAACGGGTTTGGCAAGCATTCATATTGCTGAACAGAAAAATCTGGTTCAGAATGCGCTTGTGGGTTAAAAGCTTTTATGGGTCTATAATCTACAACAGCTAAAGAACAGGGCATGGTCTCATGCTCTACAGAAATGGCTAAACAGAGGGAAGATAATGACGATTGAGATTAAGGTACCGACGTTAGGTGAGAGTGTGACGACTGCGACGATAGGGAAGTGGTTGAAGCAACCTGGAGAAGCGGTTAAAGAAGGTGAGAACATAGTTTCACTTGAGACGGACAAAGTGAATGTTGAT
>JAFVHT010000046.1 GCA_017474285.1 Acetobacter sp. | reverse complement strand
GCAACCGTAAAATCAATACGATCTAAACAAGAACAATCATAATTTTTGAACACAGCCTTACGAACATTATTCTTAATCGTCTCTTCCGTGTCTTGCGTCTCTTTCTCTCCTTTTAAGCACCGCAGGAGATCCTTGTTACTTTTTGTCATGTTACTTCTTGTCATAAAAGAGAGGGTAAAAAATGTTATTTCTTCGTTAATAAAGGGGCATTTCTGCCCCTTCTTTTTTCAGTGGTAGCGAGAAAGAGACCATCCATAAGATGGCGGTAATATTTGAGACGCCTGCGGAATATGTAAAACACGCGCTGCCTCATAGGACCAATATGGGTTCGCCAATAACGGGCGCCCAATCATCACAAGATCAACAGCCTCATTACGAATAAGCGCATCAGCCTGTCGACCATCGTTAATATACCATGAAGTTGCAACGGGAAGCGCCACTTCTCTACGCACACGCGCTGCAATCGGTGCCATAAAAGCTGCCCCCCACGGTACAGTGACCCCGGGTGTCGAAAAGCCAACACTCACATCAAGAAAATCAAGCCCACGTTCTTTCATTTTTCGGACAAGGGCAATCGATTCTGTTAGTGTTTCCTCATCTTTGCCGTCAAATTCAATCACACCAAAACGCGCGCAGAGGGGTAAATGTTCGGGCCAAACAGCACGAACGGCGTCTAATGTTTCCAATAAAAACCGACCGCGATTTTCTGCGGTACCGCCATAACGATCTGTTCGTTGATTAGAATAGGTTGACCAAAAACTCTGTGCCAAATACCCATGGGCAAAATGGAGCATGAGAACCTGAATCCCCATATCACGCGCCCGTTCAGCCGCGCGTACAAAATCCGCTTTCACCCGCTCAATGTCTTCAATGGTCATCGCGTGTGGCACACGTGCTCTATTTTGCCCAAAAGCGATCGCCGAAGGCGCTATAGGCTGCCAACTTTCTGGAGATGTTTCGGGAATGTGGTCGTCTCCCTCCCACGGAACATTAGCACTCCCTTTACGCCCTGAATGGGCTATCTGAAGCCCCACTACGGTACCTGTTTGACGCAACGCGGCAACAAGTGGTGCAAAAGAATCGGCTTGTTTGTCGTTCCATAACCCTAAACAACGCGGCGTAATACGCCCTTCGGGAGAAACCGCCGTCGCTTCTAATGTGACCAAACCCGCCCCACCATGGGCGAGCGTGGTATAGTGCACCTTATGCCATTCGTTGACCAACCCCTCTTTTGCCTGATATTGGCACATAGGGCTTACGGCAATACGATTACGTAATGTGACACTTTTAAGCGAATACGGATCAAAAAGAGCTGGCATAACAGATAAACTCCTTCATTAAAACTTAAGGGGGTTATTCATAAAGACTATTATAGCGTATTTTTGCTTTTACATGTTCTCAGTTTTGGACATGCCAATACACTCTGCCGCGCTTGGAAATGTGCGTTCTCGCACAGCAGAGGCATAGGCGGCTACAGCATTTTCTATATCGTGTTTCAAATTGGCAAAACGTCGCACAAAACGAGGTGTTTCTGAACCAAATAAACCTAACATATCTTCCGTTACCAAAATTTGCCCATCACAAATGGGTGAAGCCCCAATACCAATTGTTGGCACCGATAATTGCTGTGTCAGCGTGCGTGAAAGCGATTCGTATGTATTTTCAATCACAATCGCCGAAGCGCCCGCTTCTGCCACAGCAAAAGCATCATTGGTTACTTGTTCAGATTCATCAAGGCTTTTACCAACAGCGCGAAAACCGCCATGCGTATGAACAGCCTGTGGTTTTAAACCCACATGCCCTAGAACAGGAATCCCTCGTTGAACAAGGAAATGGATTGTCTCTGCCATTTCCACGCCCCCCTCAAGTTTAACACCCCCCGCGCCACTCTCTGCCATAAGACGCGCTGCAACACGAAAAGCCTGTTGAGGGCTTTCTTGATAACTCCCAAAAGGGAGATCCACAACCACGCACGCTTTTTGACTCCCACGCATAACCGCTTGTGCATGGGCGAGCATCATCTCAGGTGTTACAGCAAGAGTAGACTCCATACCATAAACGACCATACCCACAGAATCACCCACCAAAAGTAAATCACAATACGGATCTAGTAATCGCGCCATAGGTGTTGTATAGGCTGTTAAGGCTACAATAGGCGTATCAAAAGCGGCTAAAGATCGCAGACTATGCCGCCGTGCTTTACGTTGAGCATTCATATTTCTTATCCTTTTTTTTCTTTTTATAGTCTCAAATAACTTGAATATCCTGTTAGAAATGTTTGACATCTTATACATCTCATAAATTTACAAAATTTCGCTCTTATGTCTACATTCAAAGCGCCTCTATAGCGCTAAATAATGGTAGAAAAACGTTAGAAATTGTTCTCTAAACAACCTAAAGCCTTGACGTAAATCATGTAAACGCGTATATAGAGAGCTGTTCCTTTATGGAGGGGTGCCCGAGTGGCTAAAGGGGGCGGACTGTAAATCCGCTGGCGTCGCCTACGTTGGTTCGAATCCAACCCCCTCCAGGGTTTTAATGAACTTTTGACTTACTGCAACGAGTCGAACAAGTCAGATTCCCCAACAAGATGAAGGTCACGACATAGAAATCTCTTTACAGAAAAGAGACTGTAAAAAGAGACTGTAAACTGGCAAAATCATTGAACTTGTCCCTGTCACTTGTCCCTGTCAAAAGATAAGCAAAGAATTTTACAATAAAGATTTTTATAAAAAGCAAATTGATGGCTCTTATCGTAGTGCTGTAGCATATGCTCAACATTTTTTATTCCAAAGTCTGTTGCTGACCTTGGTTGCGGAAGAGACACATGGTTAAAGGCATTTGGTA
The DNA here is from genome assembly GCA_017474285.1 of Acetobacter sp. Classification (GTDB taxonomy): domain Bacteria; phylum Pseudomonadota; class Alphaproteobacteria; order Acetobacterales; family Acetobacteraceae; genus Acetobacter. Next base: position 40,744 of record JAFVHT010000046.1, on the reverse strand, counting down.
AATACGGACCAGAGAATCTAGTTGGATTCGATGGAGACTGGAATAGCCAAAGTCAAATAGTTGATCCGTCCATAAAATACATCCCAATAGACTTAAACAAACCTATTGATAACCTAAAAGATCGGTTCGATTTAGCAATTTCACTTGAAGTTGCGGAACATCTAAAAAAAGAGTCATCAACCACTTTCGTAAGAAATATAACCGCTTTGTCTGATGTCATAATGTTTGAAGCTGCGTATAAAAATCAGGGAGTTGAATCATATTAATGAGCAACTTCATACCTATTGGGCAAAGAAAATAGTCAAATATGGGTATATACCATATGACATTTTTAGACCAACTATGGGGTAATGATAATATTGAGTTTTGGTATCAACAAAATACTTTTTTATATGTAAAGAACACTTCTAAAATTAACCAGATATTAGATGAAGCAGGTTATAAGCCGATTTCAAACCTTGAGTTTATGAACTGTATACATCCCTCCCTCTATAATTCGTAGGTTTCCAGATACTCTCTAGAAAATTTAAGTAAGAGAAATCTCATCGCAATAATTTTAAATCAAAAAAATTAAAATAATTTTTGTCAAATGTAAAAAACTTAACCTTCTCAAATAAGAATTTTTTATCCCTATACACTTAAAAACATACCAATAAAAATGAGATCATAAAGGAGAAAGGAAAAAACCTCTTACGAGTAAGAATGTTTTTGCCTTTCTCCTTAAAATATTCTCGTCTTAAGAGGAACAAATAAAACTAACGCCAAACACACACAAGATGACGATCACCATAAACCGCATCAATCCGGGCAACGGGAGACCAATATTTTGTGGCATACAATACTCCACGAGGGCACGCCCCTAACGTACGGGGATAAGGGCGATCCCATTTTTCTGTTGTTACAGCAGCGGCTGTATGGGGAGCATGCCGTAAGGGAGAGTTTTCAACAGTATGTTCACCCTGCTCAATTGCAGCTATTTCCGCACGAATGCTTAAAAGGGCATCACAAAAACGATCAAGTTCACCAAGCCCCTCCGATTCTGTGGGCTCTATCATAAAAGTACCACTGACAGGAAAGCTCACCGTTGGCGCATGGAAACCATAATCTATAAGGCGTTTTGCAATATCATCAACGCTTACCCCTGTTGTTGCTTTGAGGAGGCGCAAATCAAGAATACATTCATGCGCAACACGTCCATTTTTACCCCGATAAAGTACAGGATAAGCTTGAGACAAACGCGTTGCAATATAATTGGCGTTCAGAATAGCCACTTGGCTTGCCCGTTTGAGCCCCTCATCACCCATAAGGCGCATATACGTCCAAGAAATCGGGAGAATAGAAGCAGAACCAAATGGCGTTGCACTCACCGGACCTGTATGAGGCACCGTTGACGTATGAGTGTTATGCCCTTGATGGGTTTGATGGGGGTGTGTCGGCAAATACGGGGCTAAATGCTGGCGTACGCCAATCGGTCCCATCCCCGGACCACCCCCGCCATGAGGAATACAAAAGGTTTTATGCAAATTAAAATGACTTACATCGCCGCCATAATCGGCAGGACGTGCCAACCCAACTTGCGCATTCATATTGGCACCATCTATATAGACTTGCCCGCCCGCTTGGTGCACCATATCACATAAAGAGCGTATATTTTCCTCAAAAACACCGTGAGTTGAGGGGTAGGTAATCATAACCGCCGCTAATTCATCGGCATGGGCGTCAATTTTTGCACGCATATCGTTAAGGTCAATATTCCCCTCATCATCACAGCGCACAGTCACAACGCGCATGCCAGCCATAGCGGCTGATGCGGGATTTGTACCATGCGCAGATTCGGGAATAAGGCAAATAATACGTTTGTCTTCCCCACGGGCTTTGTGATAGTGGCGAATCGCTAAAAGACCTGTATATTCCCCTTGTGCCCCTGAATTAGGTTGAAAAGAAATAGCGTCATACCCACTTAATGCGCAAAGCCATTGTGTTAAGTCATGGAGAAGTGTTTCATACCCGCGCGTTTGTTCGACAGGCGCGAAAGGGTGTATGTCACAAAATTCGGACCACGTGATAGGCATCATCTCAATTGTGGCGTTGAGTTTCATCGTACAAGAGCCGAGCGGAATCATACTCCGATCAAGAGCGAGGTCTTTATCGGCAAGACGGCGTAAATAACGCAACATATCTGTTTCAGAATGGCAGGAATGAAAAATCTCTTGCCGCATAAAATCAGTATCGCGTATAAGCGCAGGCGGTAACGCTGACGGAGTAGATGATAAGGTTTGTGCCATTTTGTTTAGACGTGCCGAATCGGGGCAGAAAACAGACCACACTCTTAACACGGTTTGAGCAGTTGAAGTCTCATCAAGGCTTATCCCAATACGCCCCGCCCCTCGATCACACAAATTGATCCCCAATGTTTGGGCACGCTGTAAAAGTGCGGAAGCAGCACTACCTGCCTCAATGGTCAGGGTATCAAAAAAATGTTCGGGTTCAACAACATAGTCTAACGCATGAAGCCCCGCAGCCAAAAGCGTTGTTAGCGTATGAATGCGCGAGGCAATCGCTTTAAGCCCATCTGGTCCGTGGTAAACCGCATACATTGCCGCAATAACCGCAGGGAGTACTTGGGCTGTGCAAATATTAGACGTTGCTTTTTCACGCCGAATATGTTGTTCACGCGTTTGAAGGGCTAACCGATAAGCTGGCTGCCCCGCAGCGTCAACAGACAAGCCCACCAATCGCCCTGGCATATTGCGTTTATAGGCATCACGCACCGCCATATAAGCGGCATGTGGTCCACCAAAACCCATAGGTAAACCAAAACGTTGGGTAGATCCAATCACAATATCAGCCCCTAACGCTCCGGGGGATGTAAGAAGCGTTAAAGCAAGCGGATCAGCCGCCATAATCGCCAAAGCCCCCGCCTGATGAAGGGAGTCAATAAGGGAACGCGGGTCAGTAATGTGCCCTGAAGTGCCCGGGTATTGAAAAAGAGCCCCAAAAACTTGTGTGGCATCAAGGTCTGTTAAAGGATGACCAACACTAATATCAATCCCTATCGGTTCAGCACGTGTTTTAAGAACAGCAATCGTTTGAGGATGACATTCGTGATCAACAAAAAATGATTTTTTTTGTGCTGAACACGCTGTAACACGATGGGCAAGAGTCATCGCTTCAGCCGCAGCAGTTGCCTCATCAAGCAAAGAAGCATTGGCAATGTCTAACCCTGTGAGTTCTGTTATCAAAGTTTGGAAAATAAAAAGGGATTCGAGGCGACCTTGGCTAATTTCAGGTTGATAGGGCGTGTAAGCGGTATACCAAGCAGGGTTTTCAAGAATATTACGTTGCAGAACCGGCGGGAGAATCGTGCCATAATAGCCTTGCCCAATCAGAGAAGTGTGTCGCGTGTTTTGGGCAGCAATTTCGCGTAAACGCCCCAAAACAGTAGCCTCGCTCCACCCTTTACCAAGCCCAATAGGCGTTTTGGTGCGGATTTCTTCGGGTAATGTTTGCTCAATAAGGGCTTCAAGCGAGGAGACCCCTATGGTGTCAAGCATTTGGGTTTGTTCTTGCGGAGTCGGTCCAATATGCCGCGCGACAAATTCTTCCCCATTATAGGGTAAAGCCTGTTCAAGTTTATGCAAAATACAAAGAGCCTCAGCCTCTTGTTCGCTTTCGGGGTGTAAATGAAAAGACGAGGTATGCATTCAAAAATTCCTAACACAACAAAAGAAAGAGGCTGATCAATAGAACAAACGTGACGAACGCCCAAAAATCACGCAGACAGACAAAAACAATGACGCTTTTATGCTTTATGGATAAAGGCTTGATAAGCCGCCGCATCCATAAGATGAGAAAGTTGGTCTTTCGTTGTCAGACGGAGACGGAAAATCCACCCTTCCCCTTCGGGGTCTGCGTTGACTTGGGCGGGGTTGTCTGCCAAAGCCGAGTTGTGGTCTATAAGAGTACCATCAACAGGGGCATAAATATCGGAAGCCGCTTTAACCGATTCTGCAACAGCAGCAGACTCCCCTGCTTTAACAACAGTGCCATTAGGACGGATTTCAACAAAAACCAACTCCCCTAACGCTTCGGCAGCGTGTTGGGTAATGCCAACAACGGCTTCATCACCCTCAAGGCGAAGCCATTCATGTTCGGTTGTAAAATAAACAGTCATGTTCAAAACTCCTGATAAAAGTTTAGGCACAAAAAATTAACGTGAACGGCGGAAACCTGCCGGCACAAAAGGCAACGCACTCACTGTGCAGGCAATAGAACGCCCGCGAAGTTCGGTAAAAAGAGGAGTCCCTATTGCCGCATGTGAAGGAGGCACATAGCCCATAGCGACAGGGGCGTTAAGAGTTGGACCAAACCCGCCAGACGTAATAACCCCAATTTGGGTTTGCAATGTAGAATCGGCATACAGCGGAGCACCATGGCGAATAGGTGCACGCCCTTCGGGGCGTATCCCCACACGGCGACGCGTTATTTGAGAGAAATCTCCTCCATTTTTTATTTGGGGGAGAATCGTTTCTGCACCTAAAAACCCGCCTGCACGGGCGCCACCTGTACGACGGCTTTTTTGGATAGACCACTCAAGCGCTGCTTCAACGGGAGATGTTGTTTCATCAATATCAGATCCGTAAAGACATAAGCCACCCTCTAAACGCAGGCTATCCCGTGCACCAAGCCCAATAAACCAAACAACCTGATGCATAAGAAGGATGCGAGCCAGCGATTCGGCATGAGAGGCAGGGACAGAAATTTCAAAACCATCTTCGCCGGTATAGCCCGCACGTGAAACAACGCACGGTACACCGTTAAGGGTTAAGGTACGTACGTCCATAAAAATCATTTCTCGCACAGCGGGAGCGAGAGTTGCTAAAACCTCTTCCGCTTTTGGTCCTTGTAAAGCAAGGAGTGCATAGGTCTCAAGCGGTTGAATATCACAAACTGAATCAAGATGAGCGCGAAGATGGGCAATATCAGCCGTTTTACAAGCGGCATTAACAATCAGTAATAAACTATTATTTTCACGAATGACCATGAGGTCATCAAGAATCCCCCCCGTCGCATTCGTGAATTGTGTGTACCGTTGTCGACCAGGCGCAAGAGATAAAATATCGGCAGGAACAAGACTTTCAAGGGCACGAGCTGCGTCATCAATACAACCAGAACGGGCATAAAGGCGCACCTGCCCCATGTGTGAAACATCAAATAACCCTGCCTGAGTCCGAACATGGCGATGCTCTTCCATAATACCTGTGGCATAATGGAGTGGCATGGTATACCCTGCGAAAGGAACCATACGCCCTCCATGCTCAAGATGTAAGGCATAAAGAGGTGTTTGAAGAAGGGAGTGCGTATTCATGGACACATCTTTCAACGTTAAAGATTAAAGAAAGAGAAACCTAACTCACCCTGTGCGCACCGAAGTACCCACAACAAAGCAAAGCCGTAACCCCTTCTGTGTCTTGTGCCTGAGAACGCTATCCCGTCGGCGGGTGTTTCACGGAACACCTCTCTCCAGAAGTTTACAACACAGGGTCCTTTTACCTGAGAGTTTCCGGGGTCGTTGCTCCTTCGGTGCTAGTGATGAACTAGTCTCTTCCTCTGTGTGCGTATTACCATGGCACTATTTTGAAGCAAGGTCAACGCCCTTAATGACGCTTTTAAGATAAAAAACGCAATCGACTTAAAATCGTCTTTAAGAGACTCTCAAAGAGACCAATTAAGAAGCTGTTTGAGGAAGGTGACACGCAATATAAGGCGGCAAGTTAAAGGCACCAACATGAATTTCTGGTGTCCAATAACGTGTGTTTCCCTCAATTCCACGTGCACATGCACGTGCACGCACAGCGGCAACAAATTGTTGACTCGGATTTCCCCTTTTTGCGGCAATGCCCAGTGTCATAAAACCACCAACATAAGTAGGAACAGCGGCAACATAAGCAGAAACATATGGGAAGAACCGCGCACGGCGTAAACTTGTCTCACGCAACTCATCGGCTTGCATAAAGGGAACGCCACATTGGTTCACAATAATCCCATGGCTACTGAGCACACGTGCGCAATGTTGGTAGAAAGAATCGGTAAAAAGTACTTCCCCTACCCCAATGGGATCCGTACTATCAACAATAATAACGTCAAAAGATCCGTCCGCTGCTTTAGTGACATAGTCAATGCCATCGCCAATAATCACTTCTGCACGAGGATCGTTCCAAGCATCTTGGGCAATAGAGGGAAGATATTGTTTTGAGAGATCAACAACAGCTCCGTCAATTTCAACCATAACTGCTTTTTCTACAGACGTATGCTCAAGCACACGCCTCAAAACGCCACCATCACCTGCACCAATAATGAGCACTTTTTCAGGATAAGGATGGGTAAAGAGCGGAACATGGGTCAACATCTCTTGATAAACAAACTCATCACGCTCAGTAATTTGAACAATACCATCAAGCATAAGGACACGACCGTGAGACTCACTTTCAAAGATAAGAATATCCTGAAAAGGGCTTTTCGTGTGCACTAACTCCTGAACAACACTAAAACGCTGCCCCCAATGATCATAAAGAGTCTCTTCAACCCATGTTTTTATCATGATACTATCTTACCAAGAATACCAAGCTATAACGTTTTGTGAACGACAAACAAAGTGAACAAGGTACAAACACCTTTTAAGGTGTTACGCGGCCACGACGCTCTGTGCTAATATCTAGTCGTTTTGCTTGAAACAAATGCTGCATGACAGGAATAGCCATGTGCGGGTCACATACACCACACATAAAAATATCGACTGCTGCAAAATGACGCTCAGGCCATGTATGGATAGAAATATGGCTTTCAGCCAATACCACAACACCTGACACACCCCCATTAGGGGTAAAATGATGAAAATGGCTATGGAGGATTGTGGCCCCTGCAGCAAGAGCAGCTTTACGCAAAGTCTTATCAATCCTTACAGGATCGTCTAAGTTTTTAGCGTCCCACATGTCAATAAGCAAGTGTGTACCTGCAAATTTTTCACCATCGCGCTCCACAAAGTAATCAGTACGAATCTCTTCTACAGGAGCAACAGGAATAGTAATTGTCTGGTTATTGGTCGGATTTTCCGAGACCATCCCCAGTTGAGCAAGTGCGTTCATGGACGTACCCTCAAACTAGTAGATAGCCTGTTGGGCAGAATTGCCCCCTTGGGCTTAGAAACGATAGAATTTTATTCTAAATGACACATAATGCAAGCAATAAATACGAGAAATTTTATTTTTTATTGTTTGACACGATAAATAGAGAAATAGGTTCATCAATCAACATAGATTTTAATAAAACATATCCGTCAAAACGCAAAACGAAAGAAAAGAAACAAAGTAATGCTTAAAGTTCTTAGTCCTTTCATAATTATGCTTGTAGAGACTCCATAATCTGTTGAACACGTACCACGTCGGTCTGAGAGGGAGCCGGTTTCCCAAAGAAATAACCTTGCCCTAAGCTACAACCATCAGCTTTAATCAGATCATAGTGGGTTTGTGTTTCAACACCTTCAGCAACCGTTCTCGCATCAAGCGCCTTACCAAGCTGGACAACAGTACGGATAATAGCCACACAATCGTTACGTTCCTCACTTTCTTGTACAAAAGACTTATCAATTTTAATTTTATCAAACGGAAAAGAACATAAGTGCGAAAGAGACGAAAAACCTGTACCAAAATCATCTAAACTAATCCCTACGCCAATATCACGCAAAGCACGGAGATCTCGGATACTTTCGGCTTTATGACGTAAAAGAGCAGTTTCTGTTATTTCAATATTAAGCCGTTTCGGATGGAGTTTTGTCTCCGCAAGGGTTACTCTCACAAGTTCAGGCAAAGCACTTTGACCAAGATAAGTCGCAGAAACATTGACTGCCACATAAGCACCGTTCTGCCAACGCATGGCCTCATGACACGCCGTTGTAAGAACAAAACGATCTAATTCTTGAATAAGCCCTGATTCCTCAGCAACGGGAATAAAATCATTAGGAGAAATCCACCCTCGCTTTGGATAATACCATCGTATAAGGGCTTCATACCCCACCACGCGCTGTGAACAAAGTTCAACAATAGGTTGATAAAATACAAACATATTGCGTTTTTGCGGTAGAACCTCACGCAACATTTCTTCAAGTTCAGCACGATGTCTATGCTCACACTCCATACGAGGCACAAACACACAGTGATTTCCTTTGTTTTTTGTTTTTATATCATACAAGGCCATATGGGCTTGGGCAAGCAAAGCTTCTGATGATATTTTATAGTGAGATGAGAGAGCAATACCCACAGAAGCCCCAATTTGATGACTCCCCCCATCTGGTAATATAATGGGGTCCTGTGCTGTACGAATAATATGACACGCTAAAGCTTCTGCTGTTTCTTGCGTACAATGCGGCACAAAAAGAGCAAACTCATCACCTCCAGTACGTCCAACACAACCTTTTTGTTCTCGCCCAATTATTTCTAACCTACGGGCTATCACATTTAAGACACGATCACCTATCGCGTAGCCATGACTATCATTGATAAGTTTAAAACCATCAAGATCAACAAAAAACAACCCTGCTGAAGCCTCTGGCTCAGGAGGAGAAGATAAGGCCTTTGTTAACTCTTTAATAAAAGTAGAACGGTTTTGAAGGCCCGTTAAACGATCATAGCATGTTAGCCGAAGTAATTCTTCCTCCGCGCGAATTTGTTGCGCGACTTGCTGCCACATTATAAGAAGCGCAACAGAAGAATCACTTTCCATCATGACACGAGAAAGAGAGAAATCTAATACATCCTCACCAAACGTAATACGAACCGCATTAGAAATACCATCAAATTGAGTAATCAGTTCATATAAACGAGGAATAGCCTCCTTGAAAATAGCACCACTCAGAGCGCTTCCCCTTACAGCCGGAAAGCGGCGCCGAAGCGTATCAACTAAAAGAGAAGCAACCTTGTTCAAATAAACAATCTGAAGCGAACAAGGTTCAATAACCATAACACCTACAGGTACTTGGTCAGAGATATTTTTAAAGAACCCCACTTCCAAACAAGAGGAAAAAACAGACACTGCTTCTTTTACCGCAATAACAACAGCCGTTAAGCAAGAATGTTAATCATAAAAGATTGATAGGCACTTGAAACACCATCCACAACCTTAAGAGTAAAGGACGTAGGACCACATACAAGCGGTGTACCTGTAATATAATTACCAGAACTACTCAATGACAACCCAGCAGGCATAACGCCAGAAACACACTGAAGAGAAGTCTCCCCCCCTCTACCACCTAAAATAAGTGGCATAAATCCATAGAAATGATCTTTGAAACCATAGGCAGGACTACCAAGAATTAACATGACACCCTCCAAAATATCAAAAGCTCTAACAACTCTTAAACAGGCAACAAAGAAATCATAACATAGAGTTTACATACCCTCAATGTTACGATTAAGTTTTATTCCCTAAATCATCATAACCCTTTTGATTAGCATTAAGAAAAATTGCATTTGCATTATGATGAGAAGCTATAAAACCATCCATTGGATCAACAGAACTATAGACTTTCGAACGATTATTCCACGCAACATGAATAGCATTACGATGAGGATAAATAAAACCATAGGTTGGATAAACAGAACCATAGGTCTTTGAATGATGATTCAACGAAACACGAACAGCTGACCAATCATTATTAAGGGAAACATCAATCACGTTAACATTGTGACTAATACCCGCTTGCGCCCAATGGGATTGATCAATTGTAATAGTACGACTATCAATAACGTTACGAACAACAGCAACATGCCCTAACGGCATACGACGCGTCCCTCGGAAATTAAGGACACTACCGGGTTCAGGAACATGCCCACGATCGTAAATACCTGCAGCATTATACCACCAATCACGGGCATTACCTCGTAACATAATACCAGAGACATGCTTCGCATAGGCTACACATTGAATAACATGTCCCCGAAAATGATGATGGTGGCGGCGATACATCATAGCTAAACGCATATATCTGTGTGCATGAGCATGATGCGGCGTGCTTTCTAAAGCCATACGACGTGTTTCTACACGACGGCGTGCCTTATGGTGAGAAAAATCGTGATGTGTTACATGCGCTACGGAATGATGGCGAGTATGAGCATGCGCGGTAGAAACAAGCGTAACAACAGACAAAAAAGAAAGTTGAATTTTTTTTATTTTAAGCCACCAACGCCGCATAATGCCTCACCTTTCCTGAGTCTCTACAAAATTAAACACCACAAATAAAACAAAAAACAGAAACTGGACTGACTATTTCAGGTAGCTTATAGCCTATTTAGGCTCTTAAGGCAAGCCCTTAAAGCATTTTTGATGCGTGAGATGAAACCCAAGCCTATTATTTCAAATAATCATTGAAGTTGGTTATTGAATTTCGTGCTTTTATTCTTAGCCTTTTCTGAGGCTTAAAGGCAAAGAAAACTACACTACATATAAAAACTACACTACATATATATGTAGTACTGACCAATAAGAGTAAAAGTATTTTATAATGTTTTAGATGCTATTTTTTGATATTTTATTAAAAAGTTATACTATTCTGTATACCATTCTATATACCATGTGGTGCGAGAGCGCGTGAGACGCTTTATTAGTGTTATTCAAAATCATTTTTCCCGTCGCTTTATACGAGAGCGCGTGTATTGGTTATTACATTCGCTCGGACAACGTAGTGTTGTCATCACATTAGCCGCCTTAACAGTATGCCTTGGTTTGGCGACTTTTGTTGTTCTCTCAGCTGGAACAACTTTTTACACAGCCTTAGAACCGTTGGTGTTATTTCTGAACACAATAACAATCGTTTTATTTCTTTTAGCTTTGGTACTGCGTCTCACACCACTATTCCGAGCTTATAAGAAAAAACAAGCGGGCACACGCTTACATGTACGACTTGTCGCACTTTTTAGTGTCGTTTCTATAATCCCCACGCTTGTTGTAGGTGGATTTGCCGCTTTGTTTTTTCATTATGGTATTCAGATATGGTTTTCCGACAGAGTTAATATGGCTTTAACAGAGGCCCTCAAAACCTCACACGGATATTTAGCAGAACATAACGCAAGTATTCGTACAGACGCATTTTCTATGGCAAATTACATTATAGGAGTACAAAACGAGTTAACATTAAGTGGAATTGATCTTTTCGAAGACCACAACACATTAAGCCAAATTTTAGATAGTCAGGCCACAATACGTGGGCTCACAGAAGCCATTATCTATGACCCTATTACGCACCGTGTTGTCGCAGCAGGAGGATTGATGAGCCATACAGGCACGCAGAATGATTTACCCCCTGCGGCAGCAACACTCATGGCGCAATCAAATGATATTGCTGTGTTGGATTCTCCCAATAGACGCGTTGTACGGGCAGTTGTTGAACTCTCACAAACACCAGCTTTAATGCTTGTTATTACGCGCATGGTAGACCCTACTATTCTTGAGCATATGTACCGAACAGAAAAAGTTGTTACCGATTATAAACACTTGAACAAGAACAAACAGAGAATTCAGTTTACATTTGTGATGATTTTTATGTTAGTGGCTTTGCTCGTTTTACTTGTCGCAGTCTTAATAGGTCTTGCATTAGCTGATCAAATTGCCCGTCCTTTGGAACTTTTAAGCGGTGCCGCTAAAAAAGTCAGTGAAGGGGATTTAAGTATCTATGTACCAGAAACAGGACGCGAAGACGAAATTGCAAGCCTTTTACGCACGTTTAATAATATGACAGAACAACTCGCAAGCCAAAGAGCAGAGCTCATGGTAGCCTATAGTCAAATTGATGAACGGCGTAGATTTACAGAAGCTGTTTTATCGGGTGTATCGGCAGGCGTTATCGGATTAGATGAAGAACAAAAAATAAAGCTCCACAATAAAGCTGCCTGTATTTTGTTACAAATTGATTTAAGCGAGACCATAGGCGCACCATTAGAGCGTTACGTTCCTGAATTTACAGAAGTCCTGATAGAAGCAAAAAAAGCATCTCATCAAGATCAAGATTTGACGCGTGAAATTCAAATCGGATCAGCAGCAAATCAAAAAACTCTTTTGGTTCGTATCGGCGCAGAGTGGCGCGAAAATATTATCGATGGGTATGTCATAACTTTTGACGATCTCACAGCGCTCCAACAGGCACAACGTCAAGCCGCATGGGCTGGCGTTGCCCGTCGCATTGCCCATGAAATTAAAAATCCTCTTACCCCTATTCAACTTGCTGCAGAACGTCTAAAAAGACGCTTCCTAAAAGAAATTACATCAGACCCAGAAACTTTTTCTCATTGTGCAGAAACCATTGTACGGCATGTTGGTAATATTGGTCGAATGGTCGATGAGTTTTCCTCTTTTGCGCGTATGCCTCAACCTGTTATGCAAGACGAAAATCTTGCCCTTATAGCGCGTGAGGTTATTCTCCTGCAACAAAATGCCCACCCAGATATTTGTTATACACTAGAACTCCCTTATGGAGAAATCTCTGCATGGTGTGATAGACATTTGATAAGCCAAGCCTTAATTAACCTATTGCAGAACGCAGCTGATGCCATTGCTATGCGCGATAAGGCAGAAAACGCTAACAACTCCCCCCAAACAGGAGAAATTAAAGTGAGACTTATGGAAAACGTACAAAATATAACTGTTTCTGTCACGGATAATGGCATTGGATTACCGACCCATGATAGAGGACGTTTAATAGAACCCTATGTTACCTATAAAGCAAAAGGAACAGGTCTCGGATTGGCTATTGTAAAAAAAATTATGGAAGATCATGGAGGAACTCTTTATCTAGAAGATAGAATTGAAGAAAAAGGCGCTGTTATAACCTTAGTATTACCCACGAGGAATTCTTGCAGAATCAATGAAAAATCAAATGAAAAATCATCCACAATATCGTTATGATGAAATAAACCTATGACACAAGAAATTTTAATTATTGATGATGAGCCAGATATTCGGTTAGGCGTAGAAGGTCTCCTTAGTGACGAGGGCTACGAAACGCGTATTGCTGCAAATTCAGAAACAGCGTTAGCCGCTTTTCGATTTCGACGTCCTTCATTAGTTATTCTTGATGTTTGGTTGCAAGGGGATAGCATGGACGGTATTGCTATTTTGCAAACCATGAAACGAGAAGACCCATCGGTCCCCGTTGTTATGATTTCTGGTCATGGAACAATCGAAACCGCCGTTTCTGCTTTACATCACGGTGCTTATGATTTTATAGAAAAACCTTTTCAGGCAGATCATCTTTTAGTTATTGTTCGACGTGCATTAGAAACGTCTCGTCTTATGCGTGAAAATGAAGACTTAAAATTACGTGTTGGACAAGAAACAGAATTATTTGGGACAAGTTCTCAAATAATTTCTCTACGCCATCAAATTGAGAAAGTCGCACCAACAGGATCACGAATTTTAATTAGTGGTCCTCCAGGATCGGGTAAAGAGGTTGCAGCAAGAATGATTCATGCGCATTCTCGTCGTGAAAACGCACCTTTTATCGTGTTAAATTGTGCAACATTAGAGCCAAATCATTTTGAGGAAAAACTTTTTGGTTCTGAAACCGTCTCCGAAAACGGGGAACGTCGTATTGGCGTTTTAGAACGCGCACATGGAGGCACACTTCTTTTAGATGAAGTCGCAGATATGCCTCTAGAAACACAAGGTAAAATTGTGCGTACTTTACAAGACCAGACATTTGAGCGGTTAGGTAGTCCTGCCCGTGTCAAAGTAGACGTACGCGTTTTAGCAACAACAAATCGTGATCTCAAAACAGAAATTGCTCTTAAACATTTTCGTGAAGATTTATATTATCGCCTTGCAGTCGTACCCTTACATATGCCCTCTTTGAAAGAACGTCGCGGGGATATTCCTGGTTTGGCAACATTGCTTTTACGTTCTGTTGCAGAGTCGGCGGGGCTTCCTCATCGGGAATTATCGCCTGATGCTCTGGTTGCGCTTCAGTCTTATGATTGGCCAGGCAATGTGCGTGAATTACGCAATTTAATAGAACGTGTGTTAATTATGCAATTAGGTGGCAATCCTCAAGAGCCGATTAAAGCCGACATCATATCATCAATAATTGGTGAAAAAGCCTCAATAGCTTTCAAACATAATAATTTTGCTGACACAATGACACTTTCTTTACGCGAAGCGCGTGATCAGTTTGAAACACAATATCTTGAGGCACAGCTTTTACGTTTTGGAGGAAATATCAGCCGCACGGCTGCTTTTGTTGGAATGGAACGAAGTGCTTTTTATCGTAAACTCAAACAGCTTGGTATCACGCTTGAAGATCGTGAAGCAGAGTAAAATGTTTGAGAGTAACTCTAAAATATGCTATTTCGTAGATAGCTTTTTATAAACCCAATAAGAGTAAAAAGAATGAATCACTCATAAGGTTTGATGTTATGGAAAATCACAAAACCAGCATACAAAATGCCTTTCTTATCCAAGTTTGTCGGTCACATTCCGTCGTGACCATCTTTTTGGTAAACGGTATTAAACTGCAAGGATTTATTACATATTTTGACGATCAAGTTATTCTTTTACGTCGAGATGATCAGACACAACTTGTCTATAAACATGCTATTAGCACCGTTATGCCAAGTGTTTCGATTAATCTTTCTGACATGGCTTTGACAACAGCAGCTTCTGATAAGAAATAAAGAATACAAAAGAAAAAAGGGCTTTAGCCCTTTTCTTTTTGCCCACTCTAACCTCTGTTCTTGTGTTTTTTTAACATCTTTAAGCATTTTTGTTCTAAGTGTGAGAAAACTTACTTAATTTTCGCGCTATAAAAACTATAAGTTCCATTTCTATAGTGGTAGAAATGGAACTTACAATAGCTTCAATAATCTATTACGTTAAACAGATAAAGAGAGCTTTTACCGTTAGAACTCTTCGCTCTTGTTTGATTTGCCGTTGATCAATAAATGATCACCTTGTGCGGAAATATCCACTTTTTCCCCATCGTGAATAGCCCCTTCAAGGAGAAGTTGCGCAAGAGGGTTTTGTAAATTCTGCTGAATAACACGTTTCAGAGGACGCGCACCATAGACAGGATCATACCCTTTATGCGCGAGCCATTCTTGAGCATGGGTATCAAGCTGAAGAGAGATTTTGCGATCTTCCAAGAGTTTACGCAAACGAGCGATTTATATATCAACAATATTCGTCATATCCTTTTTCTGTAAACGCGAAAACAGAATAATTTCATCTAAACGATTCAGAAATTCAGGGCGAAAATGCTCACGGACAATGCGCATGACTTCTGTTTTGACGGATTCTGTTGTTTCGCCATCAGACTGATTCGCTAAATATTCAGAACCAAGATTACTTGTAAGAATAATCAGCGTGTTACGGAAATCAACCGTTCTCCCTTGTCCGTCTGTTAAACGACCATCATCAAGCACTTGAAGAAGGATATTAAAAACATCTTCATGGGCTTTTTCGACCTCATCAAACAAAATCACTTCGTAGGGTCTACGTCTCACAGCTTCGGTGAGGACACCGCCTTCCTCATAGCCAATATAACCCGGAGGGGCACCAATAAGCCGTGCAACAGCGTGTTTTTCCATAAACTCGCTCATATCTATGCGCAATAATGCCTTATCATCATCAAAGAGAAAGCGTGCAAGGGCTTTTGTAAGCTCCGTTTTCCCAACACCTGTCGGTCCAAGAAATAAAAAAGAACCTATAGGACGATGAGGATCTTGCAAGCCAGCGCGCGCACGTCTGACTGCGTTAGCAACAGCTTTAAGAGCTGGTTCTTGACCAACAACTGATTTACGCAATTCATCTTCCATACGTAAAAGTTTCGCACGTTCCCCTTCAAGCATGCGATCAATAGGAACACCCGTCCAGCGAGAAACAACAGCGGCAATATTCTCATCTGTAACAGCTTCAGAGACAAGAACTTTACTTTCCCCCTCTTCGGCATCGTGAATATGTGCAATTTGAGACTCTAGTTCAGGTATAACACTATAAGTGAGTTCGGCAACACGTGTTAGATCGCCATGACGCTGGGCAATGATTTTATCGGATCGGGCTTGATCAAGCTGTTCTTGAAGTTTTTGTGCCGCATTGACGCGCTTTTTTTCATTATGCCACGCTGCTGTAATAGCGTTGGATTTTTCCTCTAACTCTGCAAGCTCTGTGTCTATCACAACGAGTCTTTCTTGGCTTGCCGTATCATTTTCCTTACGGAGCGCCTCGCGCTCTATTTTGAGTTGGATAATGCGACGATCAAGTTCATCAAGTTTTTCAGGCTTGCTGTCAATTTGCATCCGTAAACGACTCGCCGCTTCGTCCATAAGATCAATGGCTTTATCGGGCAAGAATCGATCTGTAATGTAGCGGTTAGAAAGCGTTGCCGCTGCAACAATGGCACTATCGGCAATACGTATACCATGGTGGAGTTCGTATTTCTCTTTAATGCCACGTAAAATAGAAATCGTATCAGCAACTGTCGGCTCACCAACAAAAATAGACTGAAAACGACGGGCAAGAGCTGCGTCTTTTTCAATATATTTGCGGTATTCGTCTAACGTTGTCGCACCGATACAATGCAGAGTTCCCCGTGCCAATTCAGGCTTAATGAGGTTAGAAGCATCCATAGCCCCATCTGACCGCCCCGCCCCAACTAAAGTATGTATTTCGTCAATAAAGAGAACAATTTCCCCTTCTGCTGTTTCAATTTCTTTCAAAACTGCTTTAAGCCGCTCTTCAAAATCACCCCTATACTTCGCTCCCGCAACGAGAGATCCCATATCAAGAGAAAGTAATTTTTTGTTGCGTAAAGCTTCGGGCACATCACCATTCACAATGCGTTGTGCTAACCCCTCAACAATCGCAGTTTTACCAACACCGGGTTCCCCAATCAAAACAGTATTATTTTTACTACGACGCGCCAAAACCTGAATAGCACGACGTATTTCCTCATCACGACCAATGACAGGATCTAATTTTCCTTGTTGCGCAATCTCAGTGATGTTACGCGTGTATTTTTTAAGTGCATCAAAATTGGCTTCCGCATTTTCGCTTGTTACGGTACGGCCTTTGCGAATAGCCATAATCGCCTTATCAAGGGCTTCTGAAGAAGCACCATGACTTTTTAAGGCTTGCCCAGCCGGAGTCGGCGATGCCGCGATAGCTGAAAGAAGTCTATCTTGTGCAACAAAACTATCCCCTGCCTGTTGAGCCGTTTGCTCAACCGTATCAAGAATACGGATAAGTTCAGGACTTGCTGCAGGCATCCCTGCCCCTGAACCCTGCACTTTTGGCAGTTTTGCTAAAGCCTGTTCTGTTTTCTCTTTAATCGCTTCTGGATGACCTCCTGCTGTACGAATCAGGGTTGAAGCAGCTCCCTCTTGGTCATCCAGCATTGCTTTAAGCAAATGCTCAGGAGTGCACTTCTGGTTAAAATCACGTAAAGCAATAGTATGTGCAGCTTGAAGAAACCCGCGTGAACGTTCTGTAAATTTGTCAAGATTCATGATCTACTCTCTTGTCCCTTTCAGTGAGGCGACGAAAACCCTCTCTTTATCCCATTAAGAGGCAATAAAGGCGTGATATCGTTTCCACGATATTTAAGACATGGGAAGCGAGAAAAGAATAATCAAGAAGGAAAAACAATAAAAGAGATACAAAAACACTCTTTGTATCTCTTTTTAACTGTTTAAGGGAATATCACTTAACTTTTTGCGTTAAAAAACTAATCCCATCTATACTTATACTTAATATACCAATAAAGCTTATTTAGTAACCATAATAGTAACCATAAACACAAGACTACCCCAATTAGGAGAGCGGCGAACCAATAATAATGCGATATACCAAAATGCCATATACTAAGTAGAATAGAAGTGAACCAATGCCATATACTACCAAAATGCCATACAACAAAAATAAAAAAGCAAATAGCCAATGAGGCTTTTAAAGCTATGTTCTCTTTTTTAAGGTATTCTATGCGGTTTTGAAGGTCTTCGTTCTTTTTTTAAGGTATTCTATGCGGTTTTGAAGGTCTTCTATTTGGTCTAATAAACCTATGGTGGCCCTACCAAGGGTCTCTGAGCCGCTCACTAAAACTTCGTTCATGTCTAGAAGTGCTTGAGCGCATTCTACTAGTTCTTTTTTGTCTCTCTCATCAAGAACTATTTTTGCAATTTTAAGGAGTTTCTCAACAGTAGTAACAAGAGCTTTAAGATGCATTATCAAAAACCTTTGATTCAGAATCTAAAGTAAAAGCTAACAACTCTATAAAAAATGTATATTGAAAGAATATCAAGAACCAAGAATAAATTACAATTTATTCTGAATCATCTCACGCGTTTCAAGAATCTTAACAAATGCTTTAAAAATCAAACATCCTAAAAGATTAAAACTAAATTAAAAACTAAAGAAAAACCAAAATGGTGCGAACTGCGGGACTTGAACCCACACGCCCATACAGGCTGGAGATTTTAAGTCTCCTGCGTCTACCATTCCGCCAAGCTCGCACACTTAAGTCAGGCGGTGTCTCTTAGAACAACACCTAACGACAACTATCTCTAACATAGTTTTTCACTCTAGGAAAGAGTAAATCAAAAATTTCTTAAGAAAAGGATTTTTAACGCTATTTTAACGCTATCAAGGTTCTACGGACAGGGTTTCGCGGATTCTTGAGGCCATGTGACAATATAGTCTTCTAAAGCGCCTGCTTGGCGTTCACTTACACAGCGACCAGCCACAGAAGCCCCAGCATTCATAACACTTTGTGGGGTGTTGGTTATTAAGGGGTGCCATGAGGGCAAAGATCGCCCTTCTGAAAGTCGCCGATAAGCGCAATCAGGAGGCAACCAATCAAGTTTGGAAATCATGTCCGCAGTCAGAGTTACGCAATCACGCACACGGCGTAAACGATGCGCATAATCGGTGCATTGGCACGTTTGAACATCTAATAAACGGCACGCCACAGAGGTGTAATAAACTTCGTCTGTTTCATCGTCACGGAGCTTGTGTAAACAACACCGCCCACATTGATCACAAAGAGCCTCCCATTGTTCGAGAGTCATCTCTTGTAAAGGCGTCGTTTCCCAATAAGGGCGTGAAATGGGCATTTTAGCCATGTTTTACTCAAAATATTTTAGTTTTATATTTTAGTTCTATCAGGGAGATTAACGTAAAACACCGCAAAGAAATGCCACGCATAAACTAATAGTAGCAGGGCGTTTCAACAACGGCCACCACAGCAGGCGTATTTGTTGGTAGCGGTTTGCCCCCAATTCCTTTGCTGTTGCAGTCCAACTTGCGGGAATGTCGCGTAAAGACACTGACAGAGGAAAAGCGATAAGAGGAAATAAGAAAAGAACTTGCAAAAAAGGCGTTGCTACCCCTTGCCAAAGCATAGGCGTAACCAGTGCAAGCGCTGTTGACGGTAAAAGAAATAAGAGGCAACAGGTATAAAGGACATCTCCGAGGCAAGTAAGAACCATTAAAAATGATAAAAAAATAATTAAACCTGCACCACAAAGCCCAACAACAAGGGTATAAAGAACAGGCGTATACGGTTCAGGAGAAGGAAAAAGCGCAATCATGACAGATTCGCCCAATGGTAGAAACGTGGCGCTATTGTTGGGAGCGTTGTACTCCAAAACATATCATTGATGATAAGAGGTTGAGCTGTCATAGTATGAGACGTTGTAGAAGGTAGGAAATTCTTCTCTAAATTTTGCTCCAAAATTTGCCATGCATTAGCAAAGGCTTGTCTTTGGGCGGGTTGGTTAAGCCATGTTACAAGGTTTAACGTAAGATGACGTTTCCAAAAATGACGTGGTGTTCCCCATGAATAATGATTACGAAAACGTTTATATTTACTTAAAGCAAAATATTGATGACGTCTTTCATGGGAAACCACGTCATCAACAGGCATTTCACCAACAGGAACAAGCCCCATCAATACACTATTAGAGGTTAAAATACGCCGTGCCTCTTCTGGTGTTGACCACCATGTAATGTAAGGGCGGATTTGATCAAGTTTTTCAAAGGCACGATTGACACCTTCGGTTGTTGCAAGCACACGATAAAGCCTGTCTGGCGAGACACCATCCGCTAAAAAGGCTGCCTCTAAAGTCATCCTAGGGTCTTTCCGTAGGCTACGACGACCAGGATAATAAGCAATATTCCAAAAATCTGCCCAATCAGGAACCCAATCATGAGGTGTGTTCAGTTGACTACGATTCCACGTGATTGCGTAATCAATAGAAATAGGCGGTTTTGCCTCATAAGAGGCTGATGGCGGCACGAGTAAACCAGATGAACAAGCTATATGTAAACTACTTGTTTCAAGCATACAGGCTGCAATAGAACTATAACGACGCGATTCTTGCTGCCGAAGAGCATCTAGGCTACCCTCCCAAGCGCGTATGGTAATTGGATGATGTGTTAAACGTGTATAAGGAGTAAAAAGAGTTTCTCTTTGAATTTGAGCAATACGCCCTGCAAAACTAAGCACGACAAGACGATAAGTCGCATGATGCCTAGAAAAGGCTTGTACGTGAGAAGCAGGAATCGCCCATAAAAGAGAGCTAAGCCCTGCAAGAAGTATAAATCGGCGTGATCGTTGGACAGAGGTCATAAGTTACGTATGGTAAACAGGAACTTTTATTTTAATAGAGTCTTTTATGAGCAAATAGAGAAAAAGGCAACACATAGAAACACCAGAAAGCACATAATAATTACACAATAAAAGCGTATTATTATGAAATACTTTTTGTGGACTTTTGAAAGCTATTGTGTGCACGCTTAAGTGTTATTTTGATCCATAGGAAAAGCAATCGCATTACGCGCTTGCCATGCCAACAGAACTTGCCGGTTTGGTTTCAATTCACTACGCGTATGAATCGGAGGACGTTGTACAAGCACCTCTGTCCTATCTGATAAGCGTAAACGGATCATAATCGTATGACCAAGATGATGTGAAGAGACAAGAGAACAAAGAATATCTCCCTCCTCAAGAGGGTCAGAAGGTGGTTGTTTTAGAAATAAAAGCGAAATTTTGTCTGGTGGAATACAAATCGTTGCGAGATCATTTTCCATAAGAGCAGGCGTATACATGGCTTCTACTGTTTCACCGGTCGGTAAACGAAGACGTACCGTGTCCTCACCCATTTCAATAACTTTTCCTGTAAGAACATTCGCATTGCTCATCGTGATAGCAACACTACGACTAGCAGGACGTTCAAGAAGAACAGGCGCTGTATTTAATTGGATTAAAGTGCCATTTTCCATAATTCCTATTCTATCTGCGAGCATAAAGGCTTCATTACGCCTACGAGTCAGCAGTAAAATATTAAGACCAAGAGCATGGCGTAATCGATCTAATATATTGATAGCCTGTTCATTCTCTGGATAAAACAAACCATTAAAAGGACGATATAAAACAAGAATCGCAGGATTACACACAAGCGCACGAGCAAGGGCTGCACGAAAATAGTCAAGACCGGAAATTTGGCTGACTTTGGTATCACGCAACGCGTCAAGCCCTGTTAAAGCTATCACTTCATGACCATAACGGCGCATATTCGTTGTTGAAAATTGACCAGAAGCTTGTAATGGAAAAAGAATATTTTCAAAAACACTCAAATGCGGAAATAACGGTGCTTGTGGCCCCACAGAAGCAATACCCCGTAAAGAAGATGTATAAGAAGTAACATCAATGCAATCAACATAGATAGCACCACTAAGAGAAGCGCGACGCCCAATAAGTGTTTCTGTAAGGCGAAGAATATCGTGTTGATAAGACCCGATTCCCAATAGAGCTAAACACTCACCTTTACGCATATTAAAAGTAAGCGGTGGTGTTCTAGGCTGGAATACCAAATCATCAAGAGCTAAGCTAACAGACGAACTATACAAAGCACACATAGTGCTATAATCCTGAATTTCATCACAAAATCATGAATGAGATAATGATGTACACTTGTATCGTTTTACAAGGTTTCAATTAAAGACTGATACCAAATAGAGCCTAAGGTAGAAAAGAGAATTTATTATCTTTATTGCTCAACATGCTTCAGTGACATTGACTAATAACGTTGACCAATCTTGAAAACAGGAAATACAAGATAAGTCTTTAAGAAACTGGATATAAAAATTAAGATGTAAAAAAGTTTGTGTTATCGTTTATTGTCATTTTGCCACAAACATTATATTTTGGTAAAAGTTTCTATGCTCTGCTTATTGTCTTTATCGTAGAGTGTTCAGCGTTCTTCTCAAGAAGGTAGTTATAAAGCCTATGCATATCTTTGATCTTTTTAAGTCTTTTTTGACGGCACAAGCAAAAGTAGCCCAATATATGGCTATACGATATGGTCGTCAGGCAGTTTTCCTGGTTATGGCAGCTGTATTTGGTCTCTTTGCTCTTGTTACAGGGCATTGGCTTGCATGGAGTATTTTAGTTTTTGCGTTACATATGGGACCGGTTTGGGCAACTCTCGTTGTGTTTGGGCTTGATGTCTTAGCGGCTCTTGTTTGTCTTATCTTGGGAACACGTTCTTACCTTACAGTTAATGAAGTTGAGTCACGCATTGATCGTGATCGTTATTTAACACAAATGCGTGATTCAATGAGTGCGCCCAATATTATTTCTGCTCTTCTCTCTGCCCTTGGGCATGATCGTATACGTATGATCTGGGAAGTTGTACAGCGTATGAAAAAGTAAGAAAGGGCGCATATCTCATTCTTATTAAGATTTTCCTAAAGAATGCGTTTCTTTTAACAGCTATATATTATTTTTTAAGTTTGTTTCTTCTTTATCTGAAGTAAAGTGAGATTAAGTTTCGGTATGTTGTTTTTCAGGGTGTTTTTTATGAAATCTCAATAATAAGGTTGTGTGTTTGTCAAATAAGAACATTCTGTTTAAGTGACACCTTATTTTATTCATGTGGAGGTTTACTGAGAGAATATTGTTAATAAGATACTATTATATCTATTAAGATCGGTACGTTTTTTAGGTTATTGAATCTTTAGCGTATTTAGTGTTGGAGCAGTTCTGTGCTAGCAGAGTTTAATCTGTTTGGTGTCTTTATCGCACCAATTGATATCTATATCCTAGCTGCGTTGTTCGTGGTTATGTTTTTGCGGTCTGTACTTTGGTGGAGTGGGTTACTCGATTGGTTTTGGCACCCTGCTTTGTTTGAAGTATCACTTTACACGTGTGTTTTATCGCTACTTGTTTTCTTTTTCTGATGTCTTAATGTCAATTTTTAAGTTGTTGTAATGTCTTTTTTACCAAATCTGATACGCATTATTTTAACGCTTGCGGTTACGGCTATAGCGATCGTTTTGGGTCTTACCTTGTGGAATATCTACATGATTGCACCGTGGACGCGTGACGGCACTGTACGCGTTTACGTCGTGGATATTGCCCCTGAAGTTGCAGGTACTGTTGTCCAGCTTCCTATTGTTGATAACCAATTCGTCCATAAAGGAGATCCTCTTTTTGTTATAGACCCTGTCCGTTTTCGCTTGGCTATTCGTGAGGCCCAAGCTCGTCTTGATGGGGCTATAGAAGATTTAAGATTGAAGCGTAGAGATGCGCAACGCCGTATGGGCTTAGGTGGTATCGTCTCTATAGAAGAGCAAGAAGTCTTTAACTCAAGTGTGGCTATACAGATTGCGGCGGTTGATGCGGCACGTGCAGCGCTTGATATTGCACGACTTAACTTACAACGTTCTATTTTATATTCTCCTGTCAATGGCTATATTACAAACCTCCAACTCCGTGTAGGCGATTACGTTAAGGTCGGACAGGCACGTCTTTCTATCATTGATAATGATTCTTGGTGGGTTTACGGCTATTTTGAAGAAACCAAAATGTGGGGTATCCATGTCGGTGATATTGCCCGTATTAAACTGATGGGATATAAAACAATTATGAAAGGGCATGTCGTCAGTATAGCACGCGGTATTAACGACGCGAATGGTGTCGGTAACGAACGCGGCCTTCAAAATGTTAATCCCATCTTTACATGGGTACGACTTGCGCAACGTATTCCTGTACGCGTCCATATTGACCATGTCCCACCAACAATAACCCTAGCTGCAGGTATGACCGCAACAATTAGCATAGGTCCAGAGCCACGCGGGGCTAAAGGAAGGTTGACAACGTGGCTGCAGAATCATCTGTAACCGTGCAGCACAAGGCAAGTCTCATGAAAGGTTTTTATTGTCGATTGAGACTCTGCTTAATAGCATTGTTGATGATGTTTTCGTCCTGTACGATGGGGCCGAATTATCAACCAGACAGAATGAAGCTGCCTAAAGGGTTTAAAGAAACTCTTGAAAACCACCCTGCAACCCCTGAAGAAATCGCCAAAACCGATAAGGAAATGATTGAGTGGTGGTCACTTTTTAAAGACCCTATGCTTACGCGTTTGGTTAAAGATGCCATTAAAGGGAACTATAATTTGCGTATTGCCGGTCAGCATATTTTGGCTGAACGTGCTATGCGTGATCGTTCTGCGGCCCAATGGTATCCACAATTAGATGCCAACGCAGGCGGTGGCGACGTGCGTTATTCTTTGAATATTGATAACTGGCCATTGCGTCCGGGAAATCCGCTCAACCATGCTCACGCTTCTGAACTGACCTATGGTGCTGTTGCTTCATGGGAAATTGATATGTTTGGACGTATTCGGCGCGATGTGGAAACACATGCTCGTAGCGTTGAATCCAGCATTGAGGAACGGCGCGCTGTTTTTATGGGATTGTTGTCTGAACTTGCTTCAGATTACATGATTATGCGTGTTACACAGCTTCAAATTACGATTGCAACGAATAATATTCATGTTGCCAGTGAAGCCCTTGATTTGAGTAAACAACTCTACCAAGAGGGTGTTGGAAATACTTTACAAATCGCTCAAGCAAAAGCAGAGCTTGATGCCCAGATTGCTGCCCGTGAACCTTTACGTACACGTGTTTCTCAACTAACCCACGCTATTGCTGTGTTAGTGGGTAAAATGCCGGAAGAACTTGAAGATGAACTTAAAAAACCAGCACCCTTACCTGTAATCCCGCCGTTTCCTGCAACTTTGCCGTCTATTGTGTTAGCTAATCGACCTGATATTCGTATGGCAGAACGTCAATATGCGATGGCGACAGCGAAAATTGGTATTGCGGTAGCTAATTTATACCCTCATTTTATCGTACCGTTAACCTTTAACCCCAATGCATCGGCAATGTATCAGGTCTTCCAAGTCAATGGTATGAGCTGGCAATTCATGCTCATGGCAAGTATGCCGTTAATGCATGGTGGTAAATTTACTGCTGAAGTACGGAATGCACAAGCTGCTGCCGAAGCCGCTCGTTTATCCTATCGTCAGACTGTCTTAACAGCATTTAAGGAAGTAGAAGATAATATGGTTGCTTGGCATGATGATATTACTTATGCCCAGCAACTTCATCAGGCCGCTATAGATAGTGCCTCAGCGAGTAGTCAAGCGCGTCAATTATATGCCGCTGGATTGGTTGGCTTTTTAGAAGTGCTCACAACAGAGCGGACGACACTTAACGCACAAAATATGGAAGCTTTATCCCAGTTAGCCCGCTTGCAAGACGCTGTTAATCTATACACAGCTCTTGGATCAGGTTGGCAAGGGTTTGCTTTGACAAATACGAAACTTCCTGTTTCTTTGGAAACACAAAATATCCTAGCACGTGCTTTCAAACAATAAAGTGGTGTTTCTCTTATTGTTATAGCGTTTTGGTATAATTGTGATGTAGAGAGATAATAATGCGCGTTTTTAATTTCATTGAAATACGCAGAAAAACAGCGTTTATCAACAATATTTAATGCAGAAAAACGTAGTATTTGAAGTGTTTGAAGACAAAAACTAAGATTATTTTGAAAAAAAATCTTATCGGGCAATTTGGCGAAAAACAGCTCTATTTTCTTGTTTTCGTAAAAACGCCAGCATAGAACGACGCGCTAAAAAGGCATCATATCCTAATTGTATAAGCCCTTTTATTTGGCTCGGTTTATGGAATAAAGACGTAATGAGCGCACCAATTTGTAATCCTCCTTCTGGAGAAAGTACAGTGCGTACTACAGGAGGCAAAGAACGTGTTGCCGGATCACAAATAACACGTAATACAGCAAAAGGTAAACCAACATCTTGAGCCGCTTGTGCAAGAAAA
Organism: Acetobacter sp.; assembly: GCA_017474285.1. GTDB lineage: Bacteria > Pseudomonadota > Alphaproteobacteria > Acetobacterales > Acetobacteraceae > Acetobacter. Next base: position 14,521 of record JAFVHT010000046.1, on the reverse strand, counting down.
CCACTTTCCATATCTAAAGCCTGACAATGAGAGGCAGAAAAAAGCTCTCTTTTACATTGGGCTTCAAGGACAATCTCATCACTATGTAAAAGTGACCCGCTACAGACCTCAGAAGAATTATCTCCTAATATATGCCGTAACGTTAGATGACACGCCCAAGAAGATCCGTCTAGTGTCACAACTTTATCGGGGATAATAATATTTCCTGTCAGAAGAGTAGGATCTAAGCCAGCAGCTAATCCAAAAGACAACAGACAATCTGCTCCCCCCGTCGCTAACCGAATTGATTCACGGCGTGCACCCTCTTTTGTGGCTCCACTAAGAGCAATTATCGCATGCGGAAAAATTTGCCTTATGAGTTGTGCTTCAGCTTTGAGACCAACGAGAATACCAAGTCTCGAAAGTGGATAGGGTATTGCCGTGGTCTCCATCAGCTTAGATTCCAAAACCAACGCGGCGTGTATTACTTAACCCAAGATTACGATAACGCGCTAACGCCATAAGGGGAAAATATTGTCTATAACCATGATAGTGCAAATAGAATACTCTTGGAAAACCAACAGCGTTATAAGATTCTTCGTGCCACGCTCCCTCTTCATCTTGTTGAGAGACAAGCCACGTCACAGCCCGAGCAACAGCAGGATCATCGCGAAGCCCTGCTGCCATTAAACCTAAAGCAGCCCATGCCGTTTGAGACGGAAGTCCTTCATAATAAACACCCCGTGGGCCTCCTTCTTTGTAAGAGTCACAATCTTCCCCCCAACTTCCATCAGGACGTTGTCGATCACGTAACCACGTCACAGCCCTTACAATAGAAGGATCATCATAAGAAATACCTGCTGCATTAAACGCACATAAAACAGACCATGTGCCATAAATATAATTTGTCCCCCAACGCCCAAACCAAGACCCATCGGATTCCTGTTCTTGACGTAGATAATTTAGACCTCTTTGGATAACAGAGTGATCTTCAGGGTTCCCTAATTGAGCAAGAAAGGAAATACACCGTGCTGTCACATCGGCTGTCGGTGGATCAAGTAATGCCCCATGATCTGCAAAAGGAATATGGTTAAGAATCGCCTTGTTATTATCAATATCAAAAGCGCCCCACCCTCCATTAGAACTTTGCATGCCAATAATCCATTGACGAGCACGTTCAATGGATTCAGCATTTTCAGGATCCCCTTCGCGATGAAGGAGCATACCCACAACAGCGGTATCATCGACATCAGGATAATAGTCGTTATTATATTGAAACGCCCACCCTCCCGGAGCAAGAGTTGGATTTCTAATAGCCCAATCTCCTTTAACGGCAAGAATTTGCTTATTCCGTAACCACGCACACGCCTTTTTAAGATTTTGAGCAGTTTCTTGCCGGGCAAGACCCTGAGGACCAGAAGCCGCTTCAATGACTGCATGACCCGCAAGCCCTGTATCCCAAATAGGGGAAAAACAAGGTTGGCAATAAGCTTCGTCGTTCTTTTCAACGACAAGATCTTGTACAGCTTTCCACGCTATTGCCGCATGAGGATTGGTATCGGCAACACCAAGAGCATGGTACATCATAACAACATTTGCCATTGCTGGATAAATTGCTCCCAACCCATCACGTCCATTAAGCCGTGGTTCGATAAAATCAAGCGCTGCTTGAATCGCTTTTTGACGGGTTCTCTTCGGTGCAAAAGGCGTAAGCAAACGTAATACAGAATCAACCCCTTTAAAGAAATAGCCCCATAACGAATAATAAGGTCCACGAATCCAGTCTGTAATTTTTTCCGGAGGTGTCACAAATAATTCACGTACATGAACACGACGCGAATTAACAGCCACTGGACGCAATGCCGCCAAAACAAGCAAAGGCGCAATCACTGTACGCGACCAATAAGAAACGTCCCAAATTGAAACAAATGCTTTACTCGGTAACAGCATCAATTCAACAGGCATAACCGGCGTTGCACGCCAAGGCACATCACCAAATAAAGCTAACTGAAAACGCGTAAAGACATTAGCACGCTCTGCCCCACCATGTTTGAGAATAGCTTCACGTGCACGACGCATATGAGGCGCGTTTATATCATCACCGACAGCTTTAAGGGCAAAATAGGCTTTCACAGAAGCTGAAAGATCAAAATCACCATCATGGTATAAGGGCCAGCCACCGTGTACATCACTTTGTATACGGCGCAAGTAAACAGCCATTTTTTGTTCTAAAGGATCATTAATGCGATCTATAAAATGTTCAAGAAGAATATATTCTGCTGGAATTGTGGCATCTGCTTCTAATTCATAGACCCAATATCCCTCTTGTTGTTGAACACGCGATAAAGCCGCATGTGCTTTTTCAACAGAGAGATTCAAATCCTCCCTAGAGAAAGAAGTATTAGAAATAATGCCAGCCTCTGGCATTGTTCAGTCTCCTTTTTATTGTGTTCAATACACGGTTATAAGCAATAGACACACTCAGTGTAGGATCGGTTTTTTTAACCCGAGAATTTCTACAGCTTTCATACCAGAACGCATAGCCCCCTCAACAGTAGCGGGTAACTCTGTAGAAGTCCAATCCCCTGCAATTACAAGATTTGTTAATAAAGTTGTCGGTCCCGGACGCAAATGGTTCTGTAAGGGCGTTGCCGCAAAGGTCGCCCGCTTTTCCCATACCACACGTTGTGCTGGTGGGTCAAGAGGTAGAGGGTAAGACAACACAGAATCACAGGCACGACGGACATCGTACCAAATTCTATGGACAAGATGCTCTAGATTATCATCAGAAAAACGATTTGCCGCGCTCACCGTTACGGAAATCACCGAATCGCGTAAAAAAATCCATTCGGCAATACCACCAATAACACCGATAAAACCACAGCGTGCCAAAGAACCAAGCGGAACAGGTGGGGTATCAAGACGAAAATGGAGATTCAAAATACTTTCAAAGTCTGTAGGCGTGGTAAAATGGGGAATATGTTCTCCCAAAAGGTTTTGCGCAACAGGGGCTGTTACAGCCAAAATGACTTGATCGTCTTGTGTCAAAGGAATAGCGCCATGTGTGGTATGAAGAGCCGTCACACGCTGATGAGGCGGGCTTTCTTGAGAAACATCAATGCGCGTAATACGGCTTTGTAAGCGTATCTCGGCTTGCATATAGCGTAAATAAGCGAGCGCAGGAGTCACAAAAGTTTCAGAAAGCCCCTCTCGCACAAACCACGGAATACAGGCATTTCCTCCTTGAAAAAGGGATTCGCGAACAACAGCCCCTAACAAAGCTGCGCTCCCCGTTTCACAGGACGTGTTAAGCGCAGAAATAGAAAAAGGCATTAACAATCTTTGTGAAAAAGTACCCGGTAATAAACATTCGGCTACCGTTGTGTTTCTGGTCGCAACGAGAAGTTTATAGAGACTACGCAACTCTAGAAGGCGCATATCAGGCACACGACGATGAGATTGAAAAAGCCACCACGGTAATTTGCCTCGTGAAAGAGAAAGCGTCCACCGAACATCTTCAAGCACATCGATAAAAGGGAATAAAGGGGTTTTCGGACCTGTGAGCGTTTCAACAGCACCTATTAAATTGAGGTAGCGAAAAATAGCTTTATTAGCAGAAAGAAACAAATGATTGCCATTATCAATACGGCATCCTAAATGCTTATCATCGTAAGAGCGTGCACGCCCCCCACAAACACTTCCCGCCTCGTGAAGTACAATATGCTTACACGTTCCAACCGCATCAACAGCCGCAGCAAGACCTGCCATGCCACCACCAATAATGTGTAGGGTACCTACCATTTTCTTATCATTTACTTGTCTATATTGCCTTTATATCAAAAAGCTTTTTTTTATGGAAAATACGACTGAATAAAGCGTATACCTTGCGCAGGAATCGTCGCATGCGGCCGACACCGTAAAGCAGAAGGTGACCAACCACGTGCCCGCAACGCACAAAGTGTCGCTTCATAACTTGCTCCCATAATACGGGCAGGCAAAATCGCTTTAGGATTACAAGATTTCATACATGTAAAAGCCGCGTGAAAATGATCCTGCGCGCGCGCAGCAAGAATACGACACACACCATCAAGGCCTGACGCTGCTAAAGCACGTGCTGGATCATGAGGCACGTTAAAACGGTCTAATAAATCAGCTGGCAAATACAAACGTTCACGGGTAGCATCTTCTGCAAGATCACGTAAAATATTAGTGAGTTGAAGAGCGCGCCCAAGATGATAGGCAACATGATCGCCTAACTCTGAACATTCCCCAAAAATACGCACTGCCAAACGACCAACAGCTGAAGCAACACGGTCACAATATGTATCTAAAGTTTTTTCATCTGGCGCAACAATAACGGTTTGGCTATCCATCAACATTCCATCAATGATAGAAAAAAAGTCGTCCTGACGAAGAGAGAAAAAGAAAATAGCCGCTCGTAAAACACGTTCTAACGGCTCATTTGGGATAATTTGCGGGTGTTCATAGAGGGCAGAAATACGTGCACGCCATGCCTGTAAAGCTTTTGTTCGTTCTTCTAAAGGATCATGCCCGTCTGCAATATCATCAACAACGCGACAAAATGCATAAATCGCATACATCCCATAACGCCGCATAGGCGGTAACACACGCATCCCTAAAGCAAAAGACGTGCCCGCTTGACGGACAATACTTTCTACCCAAGCCAAATCAGCTGGATTACAGCCAAGAGGAGTTGGGTTCTCGTGGGTTTGAATAGAATCTATCGTTAAGGCTGTCACGTGTTTTCTACCTATTTTTAAAGTCAGAATACAACACCATAGTTTTGTTTTTCACTCTACAAGAATTTTTTTATTTACGTAAATGAAAAACACACACGCAAAGCAGCTGCTGCCGCATGAGCAACGTCGATTTTATGGAGCTTAACGCGCTGGGCTAAAGGATCTTCTTGCCGCAAACGAAGAGCCAACCTCTGGGCAAGGCAAACTATCGCCGCACATTCCATACGAAAACGACGATCTTGAATATGAGACATCAGGGCGCTTGCTTTCTGGTTTAAGACGTCTACAAGATCAAGCATCACATGAAAAACACGACGCATTGTAGGCGATGTGTGTGATAGACGTAACTCCTCTTGCGTTGTACCAGCCTGCTGCATCATATCAAAAGGAATATAGCAGCGTTTCAGGCGGGTAAGATCGGCAGCACAATCCTGCATATGGTTGAGAATTTGAAGCGACGTACACAATGCATCAGACGCTATAAAGGCACTTTCATTTTCGCGATGGAGGCTTATCAGATAACGTCCCACAGGATTAGCAGAAAATTGGCAATAGTGCAATAAATCGTCCCAACAACGATACTCTTTTCCCCGCGCATCATCACGAAAAGCAATCAGTAAATCTGTTGCTGTTTCAAAAGGCACACCTGTTTGTAAAAGTGAGTTACGTAGTCGCGCTGCACTTTGTGCATCAGGGCGGTCAATTGCTTGGCGCGTACCACGCAAAACCTGCTCCATCGCATCAAGACGGGCTATTTTTTCCTGCGGTGTGAGGATGTCACAATCTGCAATGTCATCAATAACACGGGCATAGGTGTAATACGCATGAATATGAGGGCGTAACGCTTTACTGATAAGAAAAGAACCAACAGGAAAATTTTCGTCAGAAGCTGTTTTCCCAGAGGAAACATCTGCCGTTCCCCACACATTCGTCGTATCTTCTTCTGTCATTGTCCTTAATTAAAAACTCTTAACTTTCTTTGAAGTATTAAAGTAACGTACGTCCTATAAATGGCTGTTATACTTCCTAAAGCACAATAGTGTAACACTCTGACTCTTGTGCGTCTAGTATTTATTTTACAAAAAACCTTTTTGAAGATCTGTTAAACCCTTTCCACGTATTTGTTGTATTTTGCTCTTCAAAAACCCAAAATGAATGACTTTTAAAATGAACGTATTTCTTCACCGAGATCTTTCCCTTGTTTTTCCAATGCAAGGAGTTCTTTTTCGCATTCTTTAGCTACATCAAGCTCTTCCTGTGCTATTTTAATGCCTCCTTCTAATTCCAAAAATTGAGGAAAAAACGCGGAAATAAACTTTTCACCATTGCTTATAGTATTAGACAACTCTTCTTTGTTTTTTTCCAGAGCCTCTACGAGGTTATGACGGCATTCCTCAAATTCCTTTTCTTTCTGAACTCGCTTAGCAGTATCGTATAGCTCGTAGGCTAAACTTAAAAAACTTGCAAAATGACCAATGTTTTTTGCCAGATTCACCGCACCCCATGGTTTAAACTTAAAGGTGAAATCCATACCCAGTTGATGGAGTCCGCTGACAACAACATCTCTTCCCGCGAGCACATGCGTATTTTTAATTTTTTGGGCAGCTGCTACGCCACTCTTTATTAGGGTCTTTGTAATCCCACTGGAACCTTTCTGTACATCTGAAAAACTGTCCAATAGATTTTGAAACTCAATATTGGCACTCTCTGTCTCTTCTCGAAATTTATTCCGAACGCGATTTTCTACATTGATAAAATCTTTACCAATTTCTCGCTCGAAAAAATCTGAAATTGTTTCAAGACTTGTACCTTTAGCTTGCAAAATTAAATCAGAAAAATAGTCGACAACAAAATCAGAAAGGGTATTTTGAGCTCTTTTGACAGCTTTTACCGACGCCTCTAGATCTTCTTTAAGAGTCTTGAGATCTTTGTCACATTTCTTAATGTTCTCTTCTAGATCTTTCATGAAAGAAGCTAATTCTGGAAGTCTTTTGTAAATTATATCTGTTGCGATGCTTTTAATCGTAGCAATGACGAGAGACTCTTTAGCATGCTTTTTGATTTTTGCCATGGTTGTGTCCCGTAACAAAGCAATATGAGATAACTTTTCCCATTCCTCTTTGTTTTCTTTCCAGTGTTCTACACCCATACCGAAAGGGTTAGGAGAGACAGCGACGATCTGCAGATCCTCAGGAATTTTTTGAAGAGCCAGCAACTCTTGTAACCGTGAAGAAACATTGTCCTTCTTGATCTTTGCATGGTGAGAATAATCTTTATCGTCTGCTACGTCTGCGATTTCGTCAAACTTACTTAAAATAAATACCGTTCTGGGGAGTAAATCCAAATCCTCTTTCTCATTGCCAAATAACCATTGGAGGGTAGCTTGATGACTGGCTTTAATCGGATTGACTGAGTCCATTACATAGAGAACTAAATGTGCTGTACTAATAGCTTTTTTAGTAATATCTTTATACTTTTCGAGGGCACTTGTTTTCTTACAACCAAACAAGCCAGGCGTATCGACTAGTTCTATATCTTCTCCGATTTTATAAAACTCTATATTATCTGAAGATTCTTGAGGGTCAATTTTCATATTCTCTTTTGCCTCTCCCAACCACGCAGCGGCAAGTGAGGTTTTCCCCTCTGAGAACCCTCCGAGTAAAGCTACTCTCAATTTGTTATTTCCTTTCATTCCCTCCATGGCATAGTCTAATTTTTCTTCTACAGAAGTGTCTACTTCGTAACCAAGGTGTTTTCCTTGTTCAATAAAACTTTTTAATTTTTTTAGTGTGGCTAATTGTTTTTTTTCTTTGTTCTTGCAATTTTGCCAGTTCATTGATCATGGTACTCATTATCATATTCCTCCTTCTCGTTTGATATCAGCAGAGATGTGTCTTAATTTCTTGCTGAATGCTTGAACATTTTCTAAAAGCGTTTTCGTTTGATCAACGGGCTCATCTAAACGAATCTGAACACCTGTAATATATTGACGGAATTCTTCTTCGCCCGAATCAAGGTTTTTTAGCATTTCTTTCTCGTAAGCCTTTTGAAAATTGCTTAAATTCTTATCAACAGCTTTTTTTTGCTGTGATTTTTTATATTTTGTACTAAAAAAGCTCCAAACAGATTTAATTATTGCAATAGAAGAAGTTGCAACAATTAGAGTCAAACCTATCGGATTAGAAACACCAGCCACTCCTAAAATTAGTCCCACAACTCCCCCAAAAAATTTCCAGGATTGAAAACCACTATGAGTATTGATTTCTATTGGTATCGAGAATTGGAAACTTTCTTGAGAAGAACATGCTAGACAGTCGAGAAATCTTCCTATAATACGCTGAACTCTTTCCTGATAATCAGCGATCTCTTTCTGGTAAAAACTTTCTATTTCATGGCCCAAACCTTCTGTATTGTTCAGAATGTCCTTTAATTCCCTTTCAACATCTTCATCATCACAATCATACTCCTCGATATAAGTATAAATTTCCTCCCGACTTTGGCTTATAAACTTACTCACCCTATCTTTTGCACCAGATTTCAATCTGTCTTGAAGATCTTCAAAATCTTTATCAATTTGTTTTTTTACTTTTTCCACTTTTTCCGTGATTTCCTCTAAAAAATCTTCGAGTTTTTTTTTGGCAAGTGTTCACGGTGTCAATAAGACTTTGCGTTAACTTCCACGCTTTTGTGTAATTGGCTTTTTTTATTTTCTCTTTATAGTCTTTGATTAAGTCTCCTAGAATAAAATATATAAACGCGTCAAATAAAGATTTGTGTTCTAACTCCTGCCGACTAAACATCTCTAAGAATTTCTTTTGCTCCTCATAATCACGACAGATTTGAGAGTTTTCTAGTAAACATGTGGCAACAGATAAGAAAGCAGCTCTTCCAGCGATGACTTTATGCCCTTCATAATATTTTCCGAAAACCTGCTCCTTTTGCATTTGGTTATCAAATTCGCCAAGAGATTCCTTTTCATCATTGGCTATAAGCTGTTTTTTTTAGAACTATAGGATTTTTGATGCGTTTGTTATAAAGCCCATATATACCAGTTTGGGCGCCTAAACTTTCTTTAATTTTTTCTAAAGTTCCTTTTACGTTGTCATCACCTATTTGAAGTGGTTTGGGAGAACTTGTCACATAAAACACGGCGTGGGCTTTTGAAATAGCTTTTGATATCTCATTCCAAACTTTCTTTTCTGTACCTTCAATACCAGGGACGTCTAAAATAGAAAATTTCTTATCGATATAGGAAAAATCATACGAAGTAGTTTCTAGGGTATAATCAGATCTCCCGTCACCAATAATTGCTCCGTCACGTAATTGTTCTAATAGCTCTTCGTTATTAACTAATTTTGCTTCTAAGAAGTTTAACTGTTGTTGTTTTTTAGTTGGTTCTTCGAGTTTTATTCTCAAGCTTTCGATAATTGTAGACTTTCCAGCACCAGTCTCCCCATAAAATGCGATCGTAAATTTATCCCACTCCTGATTATCCTTTAACTCTTGAATAGCAGGGTTCAACTTTTCTTCTTGAAAACGATTTATCGAATCTAAAATACCTGACCTTAAGCCCTCAAGTTCTTCACACGTCATAGGCGGCATTGAGAAAAATCTTTTTGCTGCTTCGTTAATGCTTTTTTCTAAATCATCGTATAACAATCTTTAGTTCCTTCTCCATACATTTATTATTTCTTCTTCTATCATAGAGTAACACTAATGCCGTTATTTAATACTCTGTTCCTAAAACTTACTTTAATCTACATCTGTGATTTCAATTTCACGCATCTCAGTTTTAATACTTCCCCGTCCGAGTGCAACCCCTGCCTCTATATAGGCTGGGAAATTAATCGTTTTATTTCTAAATTTAAATGATACCCACTGCCGTTGCCTACCTTGTACATGCAACGGTCTAAAAGACTCAATACGTCCTCCCCCTTCTGAAGTCAGAATATTCTCATCTGCGGTGAGTTCCATAACCAAACCATCAGGAAGTTCTATTTCACACCCTGTACTCACTCTGTCCCAGCGAGCACTAAATAGACGTGTACTTTCCCATGCATAAAAAGTAAAGAAAATATTACCCATAGAATAGGTAGGTTCCAATCTGACACATGAATGTCTATAAATTTTAATCGGATTAGCCAACTTTAATACCCCCACAACGAACAATATTTAAGCTTACACGCTTAATACACTAAAAAAAACACAACAAAATAATACTTATCACAACGAGTCTAAAACACAAAGAACAAGAAATCAACGCCCTTGATTATTCTGATACTCTCTGTACATCTCTTGTTGCATGTCATTCATATACCATTGCACTTCTGAATCCGTCATAGGAATCCCTGAACGAAGTTTATTCATAAAAATAACCGTGCGCCCTTGTGGCGTTGCGTAAAAATCAGAGCCCTGCGCATTTGTATTTGATGATTGTTTTCTATGTGCTTGATTTTTTTGCCACTCTTCAAAGGTAGGCAGACGCCCCGCAGATACATTTTGCGGTTGATCCGTGTCGTCGTTACTATCATCTGTATCGTTGCTATTATAACCAGAAAAGTTCCACTCCATTCTTACTGGTTGCTCTTGGTCATCAACAGGAATCAAGCACGCATAGCAAGAAAATGATACGTTTCTTTTCCTCATTTTTCCCCTGAAATGATCGTTTCTCAAACTTTCATTTTCAAAAGCATAAGAAACACTCTGAGATAAAAACAATGGAGGCAAAAGAGATAACGGAAAAGCAACGAGTGCCACAAGCATAAAAAGGCTTGCTGTTTTCATACACTTACCCTTTAAGATTTTAGCATACCGTTTTGACGGAACCAGGTTACTGCATCTTCTACCGCATTATAAGCAGGGCGGGGTGTATAACCCAACTCTCTTTTAGCTTTATCGGAAGAGAAAAACATTTTTTTACGCGACATCGCCAACATTTCACGCGTAACACGGGGTGTTATTCCAAACCCGCGCGATAACCATTCTGAAACAACAGCAACGGGCCAAATCACTTCTTGCGGTAAACGAATACGAGGCGGCGGAATATGAGCAATTTGGGACACCATTGCAAAAAGATCCCTCAGAAGGAAATTCTCACCACCGAGAATATATTTTTCCCCAATTTTGCCTTGTTCAAGCGCTAAAGCATGCCCAATCGCCACATCATCAACGTGAACAACATTCACCCCTGTATCCACATAAGCAGGCATACGCCCTGCGGCACAATCAAGTATCATTTGCCCTGTTGGCGTTGGTTTAATATCACGCGGACCCACAGGCGTTGAGGGGTTGACAATCACCGCCGGTAAATGGCGTTCACGCACAAGGCGAAGTACTTCTTGCTCAGCCCTATATTTTGAGCGTTTATACACACCAATGACAGCATGTTCATGCACGGGGGTTGTTTCATCGGCAATACTGCCATCACCAATAAGCCCCAGAGCCGCCACAGAAGAGCAATAGACGATTCGTTCTACCTGAGCATTAAGGGCTGCGAGCATCAATAAACGCGTGCCTTCGACATTTGCCGTCATCATAGGCGCAGGGTCTGGCACCCACAAACGGTAATCGGCCGCAACGTGAAAAACATAACGACAGCCTTTGACGGCATTTTCAAAAGTCTCAGGTCGTGAGAGATCACCTTCCACAAGTTCAGCAGAAAGATCGGCAATATTGCGCAAATCACTCCCCTTACGCACCATGAGTCGCAAAGAATGACCACGCTCACGCAAAACACGGGCTACAGCAGAACCCACAAAGCCAGTGGCACCCGTTACAAGTGTTGGCGCTGTCATAAATAAATCTCCTTACGAAAGGTTTTGAATGGTTGTTAAGAAAAAATGTTGTAATGTCTAAAGTTTAAAGGACTCAATGAGTTTACACGAAGTTACTTTTAGGCTTTAAGTATACGACAACGTAATAATTTGTTAAACATGTTAAATATTATGTTTTTCGATAACGTCGATAAATAGATAAAGCGAGGATCTTATGGCTCCATGTTATGAAAAATAGAGATCGAGAATTATATTATAGAGCTTAGACTTTGAAAAAACTTACTCTTTTTTTTACCATTTTAGGGCTTGTTGCTACGACAATCGTTGTCGCATGGAGTGGGGTTGACCCTGTTTTTCATGCGGTTGTACGCATTGGTATTGGTGGTTTTTGTGTTGTCGTGCTCTGTCAATTGCTTGTCGATGGTATTCTTGGTCTTGCATGGCATGTGGCTTTTCCTGAATTAGGCTATAGGCGATTACTTGGGGCACGCATGGTGCGTGATGCTGTTGGCTCCTGTTTGCCGCTTTCACAATTAGGGGGCATGGTTCTCGGTGTACGGGCAACCTGCCTTCGCATTGGCAAATCAGGCGCTAATATTTTTTCGTCAGAAGCAACAGGGGCAAATCTCGTCGACATTACAACAGAAGTGATGGGGCAAGTTGCCTTTATTCTTTTAGGGATCATCTCTCTTATTACCTATCAAGGGTTTCATCCATTAGTGATGCCGGTTGTAGGGGGAGCTCTTTTTCTTGTTTTTGGTTCAATAGGGTTTATTTGGACACAACGCCATAGCGGGCAGTTATTACGCCGTTTTGGAGGTAATTTTGTCCGTAAAATGACAGAACAATGGCAAAAGAGCTTATTAGGCAATGTTGATGCGACACAAAATTATTTAGAAGAGGCATGGAGCCATCCGTTACGAATTACTTTTGCGGCTACTTGTCATTTAATAGGATGGCTTGGAAGTGCTGGAATCCTTTGGATCACAGCGTGGTATTTAGGCGCCTATTTAACATTTTTTCAATCCATTGCTATTGAAGGAGTCGCTTGTGCCATTATGTCCGTTGGCTTTTTTATCCCGGGAAGTCTTGGTGTACAAGAAGGTGCCTATATGGTACTTGGCCATATTTTCGGTGTAGATGCCCCTATTGCCCTTGGTTTTTCTTTATTACGACGGGGAAGAGAACTCGTTGTTGGTATCCCTGTATTGCTCATTTGGCAGCTTTTAGAAATGCAAAATTTCCATCATCAACATTCTAACGCCAAAATTGAACAAGTCGCGATAACACCCATGCATGACTTTGCTCATAAAGGATCACAAAAGGAGGATGGATGTCTTGACTGAAAATCCTCCTTTTATTTTTGATACACTTGCCGTGGTTGGAGTGGGGCTTATTGGCTCTTCCGTCTTACGGCGCGCCCGTGCAGGGCACGGATTAGCGCAAAGGCTCATTGCTGTCGACTCAAATCCTGAAGTTTGTCAACGTGTACGCGCGTTACACATTGCTGATGATATTACAACAGATGTTGCAGAAGCCGCACAAAAAGCCGATTGTGTCATGATTTGTGTACCGGTAGGAAAAATCGGAGAAATTGCGGCACAAGCGCTCCCTGTTATGCGGGCGGGTACAGTTTTAACCGATGTTGGATCAACCAAAGTATCCGTCATTGAAGCTGTCCGTCCTTTTTTACACCATTATCATATCGCCCAGAATATTGCTTATGTGCCCGCACACCCTATGGCGGGGACAGAATTTTCTGGTCCAGATGCTGGTTTAGCCAATTTATTTGAAAATCGTTGGTGTCTGCTCACTCCCTTAGAAAATACGCCCTCTGAAGCGGTAAACGCAATCCGTCTTTTTTGGCAACGATGCGGGGCTCATGTGCGGGAAATGACCCCAGAATATCACGATAGAGTGTGTGCTATTGTAAGCCATCTGCCCCATTTATTAGCGTTTACTATTTGTGGTACAGCCGACGATCTTGCCGAAGAAACACGTTCTCAAGTGCTTGATTTTGCAGCTTCGGGGTTTCGAGATTTTACGCGTATTGCAGCCTCTGATCCCATTATGTGGCGAGATATTTTTTTAGCTAATAAAAAGGCTTTGTTAGAAATGTTTGATCGTTTTATGGCAAGTGCGGAAATGATGGCAAAAGCTATTTACGAAGAAGACACCGCTTATATCGTAGACCGTATTCAACGTGGGCGAGAAATCAGAAAACGGCTGATTGAAAATCAACAGGCTTAAGAAACAATATACCTAAAAAATGAATCTTGTTAGGCATAGAAAACAAGCGTAAAACAAAATGATATACTTATTGGTATGAATTTATATCAATGATTAAAATTTATAACCTCACTTTATAGTGATAAATACACCATGACTAATCCCTCACTTTCGAATGGTCATAGCATTAGAGAAATTTTCACACAAGTCACAAACCATTGGCAAGATCGCGTTACAGCTGTTGAGGATCTTACATGTGAAATAAGAGCTATTTTAGGAAAACATCTCACAGAAGCACAACATCACAAGATGTTAGAAGGGTTTTACAGCTTAAAAGAGGCCTTTACCTTTTTGCAAGAACAAGCGGCTCACCCAGAATTGACTTTAGCCACAACAGGCACAACAAGTTCAGGAAAAAGCACTTTAGCTAATTTCCTTATTGGAGAGAGTATTCTTCCCTCTGCTGTGCAGGAAATGAGCGCAGGACTTGTAAGAGTCAAACATAACAACAACCGTAGTCTTGTTATAAAACGTATAGACAAAACAACCAAAGAAGAAAAAATTATTCATACGCAAGAAAATCCAACCGCAAAAGATATTAACGATCACCTTGAATCTCAGATGAACGCTTTCCGCGTCGAAGAGGAAAGTGGTAAAGAAGTTGAAGCTATTCTCTTTGAAATCACGTGGCCCATTCGTTTAGCTGAAAGGAAAAAAGAACTTGGTTTACCGGAAGGGACACAGGTAACAATTTTAGATCTGCCTGGGCTTAAAGCCGTT
>JAFVHT010000045.1 GCA_017474285.1 Acetobacter sp. | reverse complement strand
ATGCCCATGCCCATGCCCATGCCTCTATAGTCGATGAACGTTCTGAGTATTTACGTCAGCGTTTATTTTCGGGTGGGCTGCGTATGTTTGTACAACCCATTATAGATATCCGTACAGGCGACTTATTAAAAGTAGAAGCATTGGCACGTCTACAAGATGTTGACGGACATACTATATCTCCAGGTGTATTTTTACCTTTGCTTGACGATATTCACTTACATCGTTTGTTTGAGGAAAGTTTTAAGCAATCGTTAGAAATATTATCGTGTTTTGAAAAACAGGATTTGACAACGGGCGTTTCAGTGAATATGCCGCCTTCTTATTTGTTGAATTTTGAAGGTTTCAAAGTGGTACAGGCTGCGTTATCCAAGTATAATATGACGGCTGATCGGGTTACGTTAGAACTTCTCGAAATGGAGGATGTCGAACAGAGTATACAAAATGCTCATTTACGCCACTATAGGGATATGGGGTTTAAAATCGCTATTGATGATCTCGGTTCTGGCTATAGTAGTTTGTTGCGCCTTTCAACTTTGCCTTTTGACGTGATTAAGATTGATCAAGGTGTTTTGCGGCATGTCTATAAAACACCCTTACAAATTTTTTCAGTGATTCGATCTGTTTTGAGCATGGGTGAAGATTTCTCAAATTGTGTTGTGATTGAGGGTGTCGAAGATGTTGATATGCTTGAAGCGATCTATTATTTGAAAGGATCCTATGTTCAAGGTTATGCTGTGACACGTCCTATGCCATCAGAGGAATTTGTAGAGTGGTATCGTAATTATCGCAATAATTGGCGTTCTCCAACGCGAATAACAACACCTTTAGGGGCCTTGGCCTGTCATTGGATGGCGATGCGTGTAGGGTGTGCTTTAACATCTTTAGAAGCGTGTCCTTTGACACAATGGTTAAAGGATTCTGGTTTAGAAAAAGAGGATGTTTTTCAATGGCATGTTGATTTCCATAACGGGAATGTTCGTTCTGATGGTGTACGGAGTTTAAGCACATACCTTATTAGTCGGGTTGTAGATAGTAATCCTAGAAAGCAAAAGAAAGGCTGAGAAGGTTAAATCTTACTGTGTAAATCTCATTTTTTAGTTGAATTTATTGTTTTTTGTGTATAGTAATTACTTTACTATTGTTTTAAGAGAAGGTCCTTAATGTTTCACCGTTGTAACCAAATGGGCTGTTGTAGCCGATGTTTTGCTTGTTGTTACAAGCACTTACTATTGGTTGTCAGGTGACTCTCTAGGTAGTTTTTCACTCTTCAAGTCGCCTGGCATGGTCCTAACCATGAGTGTGAGCGGTTTGTTATGGGTGTGTTACAGAGTGTTAAAACAGGTGCCGTTGAGATTGGTGCCTTTAAAAGAAGTATCTTTTATAGAAAAAAGTTAAAAAAGCAGGTAATAGATCCTGCCTTGTTGGGTGTGTTTGCATTACTAAACGCAGTAATAACACAGAGGGGGGGGCAAGGACAAATACAGGCATATTTACGCAGGTTTGGCGTAAAAGGGCGTTCTGTTTTGTTTCCTTATAAAAGAGTTGTTTTTGAGAGTGTTTTAGGAGGTACTCTTGTACTTTTTCCGGTGCCTCTTTATGAGACATCAGCACGAGCATCAGAGGCTTCTTCAGCTGAGATTTTAGCCCTTCGCCATGAAATGGCGGCTATGCGTCGTGAAATGATGGGGGAGATTCGGCATTTAAAAGCACAAATTAAACAACAAAACGCGTACGAAAAATATCACGAAAAACATGAGGTGCTTCATGTTGCTCATCACGCACGTCGTGCGGCGCGTCTTGCGCAGAGAATGGTGGTTGTTCAGGCAAGCCAAGAAGAAGAGCCAAAACCCACTTTTCAAGAAGTATCATTACCTAATGATGGACCGCGAAGCCCTGCAGAAAGCCGATTGTCAGATTTACCAGGTGCTCCTGTTCAATCATGGCAAGAATTTAAGGCGGCTAGCGCTCATGAAGAAGTGGTTGATATTGGTCGTATGAAAATTGGTTTCCCCAGAGGGGGGGCGCCAACCATCGCTTCAGATGATCACGCTTATGCTTTTTCTGCGGGTATTCTTGCACAAAATGATGTTGGGGGGTTTATAGGGGTTAATCCTAAACCAGGGGAGGGTGAAGGAAAATTTCCTTCAGTGGCGGAAAATGCTCGTCGGTTATGGCTTAGATTTTTATGGCGCTATAAAGATTGGGTAATCAATGTGACACCAGGTTTTGGGAGCAATAGTTTAGATGGTAATATTAGATTGGTGGATGGCAATTTGAACTATACAGGCTTACGCAACACCATTTTAACCATCGGTTATTTTCAACCTCGTATGGAAGAGGAAAGCGCTGAAGGATCTGGGAATTTTGAATTTGTAGAACGTCCAACAGTGGTTGATCTTGTACGCAATTTAGCGGGGGGGGTTGGTCGCTTTAGTATTGGTGGCTTGCATTATGAGAAAAATTGGCTTGTTGGTGCCTATGTTACGGGTAGAACATTTGGAGACAATACAGCAAGTGATACAACCGCTGTCGAGAGCCAAAAAGGGGCTGTTTTTCGTGTAGCAGGTCGTCCTTATGCAAGTAAAGATGTTGATGTCTTTTTGGGTGCAGGGGGAACAACAGCGTTTGACGTTAACAAGAATAGTGAATCTGGGAAAATTACCCTAAGTGGAAATATGGAATTTCCTTTGGGGGAGACAAGTCTTCTCACATCAGGGGCGTTGACGAATGTTTCACAAATTTGGGCTGTAGGTCCACAATTTGCGTTACGTTGGAAAAAATTTCTCCTCAAAGGAGAATATTATCGGATTGGTATTCAACGCTCACATCAAGCTGGCGTTTCTGCGTTACCTTCTTTAGGGTTTAATGGGTGGTACGTTGCCGCTAACTATACTCTTTTAGGCTATGGACGTGCGTATAGCCCGAAACGGGGGGCATTTACAACCCCAGGTGTGAAGTATGATTTTGACCCAAGGGCGAATCATTGGGGGGCGTTAGAGGCTAGTGCCCGTTGGAGTGTTCTTGACCTTAACGATGTTCCTAATCAGGGAGGAGCTGGGGTTAATGGAAACAAGCAAACGGTGTGGATGGCTGGTGTCAACTGGTATCCCAATCGACATGTGAGAATCATGCTCGATTACGCACATTTCTTTGTAACACCTTCTAAGGGTGTTAGCGGAAATGTCAACCTGTTTGGGCGTAGCGGAAACGCTATTATATCCCGTTTTCAGGTTTCTTTTTAAAATCATGTGTTAGAGGAGAAAAACATGACACGTAAAGTAAAACGTTTCTTTCTTAAAGGAACTCTTTTATTAAGTGCTGTATGGTTAGGGTACGGAGGCGTGCAGCAAGTCCATCAAGCACAGGCGCAAGAACATAGCTTATTAAATGTCTCTTATGATCCAACGCGTGAACTGTATCAAGACATTGATAAAGCTTTTACCAAAACTTGGAATACAGAACACCCTAAAGACACGGTGATCGTACACACCTCACATGGGGGGTCAGCTGTACAAGCGCGCGCTGTGCTTGATGGTGCTCCTGCCGATGTTGTGACACTTTGCCTTGCTTATGATATTGATGTTTTAGCGCAGCATGGGCTTTTACCGATTGATTGGCAACGACATTATCCCCATGAGTCAACACCTTATACGAGTGTCATCGTATTTCTTGTTAGAAAAGGTAATCCAAAAAATATTCACAATTGGCCCGATCTTGTGAAAAATGGTGTACAAGTCATTATTCCAAATCCTAAAACTTCAGGTGAAGCGCGTTGGGATTATCTTGCTGCTTGGGGATGGGCATTAAGACAGCCCGGGGGAGATGCAGAAACAGGGCGTGAATATATCCGTAAATTGTTTGAACATGTGCCAATCCTCAATACAGGCGCGCGTGGTGCGACAAATACATTTGTACAACGTGGGCAAGGTGATGTACTTGTCACATTAGAAAACGAGGCTTTGTTGGCTACTAAAAAATTAGGAGCAGGTCAATTTGATATAGTTATTCCTCCGATGACGATTCAAACGAATGCTCCTGTAGCTATGGTTACACGCAATGTACAAAAACATGGTACAAACGAAATCGCGGATGCGTATTTGAATTTCTTGTTTACGCCAGAGGGGCAACGTATAGGGGCTGAGCACTATTTCCGCCCAACAGATCCTCAGGTTAAAGCTGAATTTGAGAAATTTTTTCCTAAAACGAATACGTTTGACATAAGAAGCCTAGGAGGGTGGGCAGTGATGCAAAAAGAGCATTTTGCTGACGGAGCTATGTTTGATCAGG
This sequence comes from Acetobacter sp., assembly GCA_017474285.1. GTDB lineage: Bacteria > Pseudomonadota > Alphaproteobacteria > Acetobacterales > Acetobacteraceae > Acetobacter. The sequence goes on along the minus strand of JAFVHT010000045.1, from coordinate 19,546 downwards.
TAACGGCTTCTGGAAAATAATTTACTCATTGGTGTTAAATTGTTTTAAAAGGGATACGTTTTTCTTTATGTATTCCTTCTCATTTTTAATGATGAACGATCCTACGACTATATCTTTCTTTTCTCGACGGGCAGAATGTTTTGATGTGACGGGGCTTGTGCAAGGGGTAGGTTTTCGTCCTTTTGTTTGGCATAGAGCCTCTCAACTGGGGTTGTGTGGGCAAATCCGTAACCTTGGAGATAGGGTTGAAATTTTAGCAGCGGGGCAGGAATCTGCCTTAAATCGTTTAGCTGAAGCATTGCAGGCTGGGCCACCCCATGCACGAGTTGAGCGTGTTGTACGTAAAGAAATACCTGATGAGGGATGGCACGATTTTACGATTGTTGAGAGTGATTTAGGCACTGTAGAGACTGGTGTTGTGGCTGATTTGGCGGTATGTACGGCGTGTTTGGCAGAAACTTGTGCTTCAAAAGGCAGACGTGCTGGCTATGCGTTAACAAATTGTACACATTGCGGTCCGAGATTTTCTATTGTTACAGGTTTTCCCTATGATCGTGCGCAAACGACGATGGCGCCTTTTACACTATGTCCCGCCTGTTGGGAAGAATATACAAATCCTGCCGATCGACGTTTTCACGCTCAACCGATCGCGTGCCCGGTATGCGGTCCTACTTTGCGCTATGTGGGGCAAGACAGAAAAAGTTACGTTCAAAAGGAGGCACTTTCCTACGCGGTAAACAGATTACGCGCAGGCGGAGTAATCGCGGTGAAAGGCATAGGGGGGTATCACCTAGTCTGTTTGGCAACAAATAGAGATTCTGTACAACGCTTACGCGAAGCAAAGTGCAGACCTTTTCAACCTTTAGCGGTGATGATGCGTGATGCAGCTATGGTGACCCAGTACTGTGTTATGAGTGTAAAAGAGCAAAAACTCCTAGAAAGTGCCGCCGCTCCTATCGTCTTATTACGACTCTTGAAGCATAATATTTTGCCAAATAACCTTGCACCAGAGGTGGCGCGCTTAGGGGTTATGTTAGCGTATACGCCGCTTCATGTTTTGTTATTAAAGGCAGTCAGTACCCCCTTAGTAATGAGTAGTTGGAATCTCTCTGGTGTTCCGCAAATTGTGGAAGATACAGAAGCCTTAGAACAGCTTACCTCTAATGCTGTCCCTAAAATTGCCTCAAGAATTGATGGTTGTTTATTACATAATCGGCGGATTGCTCGTCGACTCGATGATAGTGTTGTGCATGAGGTAGCCGGGCAAAGAATGACGTTGCGTAGAGGACGTGGGCTTGTGCCTGATCCATTTTGTTTACCACAGGAATTAGAAACTGCGCCCTCTGTCTTGGCAATGGGTGCCGAGACAAAATCGGCTTTTTGTTTCACGGGACATGGTAAAGCCTTTTTATCACAACATCTCGGATCATTAGAAAATGTAGCAGGGCAAACAGTATTGCGTGCCGCTGTGCAAGATTATCAGGGCTTATTTCACATTCATCCGCGTGTTCTTGCGCATGATGCCCATGCTGACTATGTGAGTACACGCCTTGGTAAAGAATTGGCGCGTGATTATGGGCTACAGCTGCAACCTGTTTGGCACCATCATGCCCATATTGTTGCTTGTATGGCAGAGCATGGGGAGAAAAGTGATCATCAAGTTGTCGGCATAGCATTAGATGGTATGGGACTTGGTCCTGACGGTACTCTATGGGGCGGGGAAGTTTTGTTGTGTGATTACACAAATTTTAAGAGATATGCCCGCCTTACACCTATAGCGTTATTGGGTGGAGATAAAGCCGCGCGTGAACCTTGGCGCGTGTTATTTGCGAGTCTTGAATGCGCTGTTGGCAAAGGGAAAATAGAACACGCTCTACAAGCGGGGCTCTTGCCTGAATTGGTGGGAAAACCTCTGCCATTATTACGGGATATGCTACGTCAAAACATCAACGCTCCTTTGTGTAGTTCGGCTGGGCGTTTGTTTGATGCTATGGCGGCTTTGTTAGGCATAGCTCCACAGGTTTTGACCTATGAAGGGGAAGCAGCTATGCGTCTGGAAGCATTAGCAACACGTGCTCTTGACATGGCAGACGTTGCTCCTTTTGCTATTCAACAAATTTGTCAACAAAATGAAAATATAATACAGCAAACCTCGCCGTTATGGGAGATGGATCCAACGCCCTTTTGGTCTTCTTGTTTAGAGCATCTGAGACGAGGGACGTCATTATCCTCTTTGGCGTTAGCCTTTCATCAGCGCCTTGCAGAGGCGTTGGTAGCAGTTGTTACGCCGTTCGTGCGTTCTATTAAGGGATGTCGTGTTTTTTTAGGGGGTGGGGTGGCACATAACGTTGTATTAACAGAGGCTTTGCATAAAGGTTTTGCAGCACAAAGCATACAGCTTTATAGACCTTCGCGTATACCTGCGGGAGATGGTGGATTAGCTTTTGGGCAAGCTGTGATTGCTGCTGCGTGTTGTGTTCAGAGAGGAGATTGTAGGCTAACATCCTGATTTTCCTTGTAAAATGTCTAAAAATGGACTAAGTTTCTTATAAGATTTTAAAAGCTAAAAGGGGTGTTTGTCGTTTATGGCTAATATTGAAACTTTTTATGATGTCATGCGGCGGCAGGGAATTACGCGCCGTTCTTTCATAAAATATTGCTCGTTAACCGCTACAGCATTAGGCTTGGGGCCTGAATTTGTTCCACAAATTGTTCATGCTATGGAGACAAAGCCACGTCTTCCTGTTTTGTGGTTGCATGGATTAGAGTGTACATGTTGTTCTGAGAGTTTTATTCGCTCCTCTCATCCTTTGGCCAAAGACGTTATTTTATCAATGATTTCTTTAGATTATGATGATCTCTTGATGGCTTCTGCGGGCTATCAGGCAGAAGCGATTATTGATGAAGTGATGACTAAATATAATGGCAATTATATCCTTGCTGTGGAGGGGAATCCACCTCTTAACGAAGATGGTATGTATTGTATTATTGGTGGAAAGCCTTTTGTGGAACAGCTTCGTAAGGCCGCTTCAGGCGCTAAGGCTGTGATTGCATGGGGATCATGCGCGTCTCATGGTTGTGTACAGGCTGCACGTCCTAATCCAACACGAGCAACGCCGGTCGATAAAGTTATCCTTAATAAGCCTATTATTAAAGTGCCTGGCTGTCCTCCTATTGCTGAGGTGATGACAGGGGTTATTACCTATATGTTGACTTTTGATCGTATGCCCGATTTGGATCGGCAAGGTCGGCCAAGAATGTTTTATTCGCAACGTATTCACGACAAATGCTATCGTCGCGCTCATTTTGATGCTGGACAATATGTCGAAACTTTTGATGATGAAGGTGCGCGTAAAGGCTATTGCCTTTATAAAATGGGTTGTAAAGGGCCTACAACGTATAATGCCTGCTCAACTATACGTTGGAATGATGGGGTTTCTTTTCCTATTCAGTCTGGCCATGGCTGCTTAGGCTGTTCAGAAGAGGGGTTCTGGGATAAGGGATCGTGGTATGCACGCCTACAACATGTCGATGGTTTTGGTATTGAAGCAAGTGCTGATAAAGTTGGTGCTGTTACTGCGGGGGTTGTTGGTGCTGGGCTTGCCGCCCATGCTGCTGTGAGTGCGCTTAAACGTATACGTTGTAAAAAGGATGATAATCAATGACCACACTTCAAACACCTAATGGGTTTACGCTTGATAATTCTGGGCGCCGTATTGTGGTGGATCCTGTCACCCGTATTGAGGGGCATTTGCGTGTTGAAGTTAATGTTGATCATGAAAACGTTATTCGCAATGCTGTTTCAACGGGGACAATGTGGCGTGGGTTAGAGGTTATTCTTCGGGGGCGTGATCCACGTGATGCGTGGGCATTTGTTGAACGTATTTGTGGTGTGTGTACAGGTTGCCATGCTTTAGCTTCGGTACGTGCGGTCGAAGATGCGCTAGGTATTCGTGTTCCAACAAACGCATTTTTAATTCGTCAAATTATGGCAAAAGTCTTAGCGTGGCAAGATCATGTCGTGCATTTCTACCATTTGCATGCGTTAGATTGGGTAAATCCGATTAACGCCTTGCAGGCAGATCCACGTGCAACGTCGCAATTGCAACAAACTGTTTCTCCCGATAATCCTAGATCATCGCCTGGTTATTTTCGTGATGTGCAAAATAGATTAAGAAAATTTGTTGAAAGTGGGCAGTTAGGTATTTTTAAAAATGGATATTGGGATAACGCTGCCTATCTTTTGCCTCCTGAAGCGAATTTGATGGCTGTAACCCACTATTTAGAAGCGCTTGATTTCCAAAAGGAAATTGTAAAGGTTCATGCAGTTTTAGGGGGGAAGAACCCTCATCCTAATTACATGGTTGGGGGTGTGCCTTGTGCTATCAATATGGATGGTGATATGGCAGCAGGTGCGCCACTCAATATGGAGAGGCTTAATTTTATTTTGCTGAAATTACAAGAAGCTTATGCGTTTTCTAAAAACGTGTATGTACCTGATGTGATCGCTATTGCGAGTTATTATAAAAATTGGTTATATGGTGGTGGTTTGTCAGCGCATAACGTTATGGATTATGGTGATTATCCCACTATACAGGGTGATCCTTCAACGGATCGTTTCCCGGGTGGCGTTATTTTGAATGGGAATTGGGATGAAATTCTTCCTATCAATCCACGTGATCCTGCGCAAATTCAAGAATTTATTACGCATAGCTGGTATCAATATGGACCTGGTCAAGAATATACAGGTTTACATCCGTGGGATGGGATAACTGATCCTCATTATGCGCTTGGCGTGAATGCTAAAGGAACTCGTACAAATATTTTGGCGGTTGATGAAAATGCAAAATATTCGTGGATTAAAGCGCCACGTTGGCGTGGTAATGCGTGTGAAGTTGGTCCTTTAGCGCGATATATTTTGGCGTATAGTAAAGGTGTTGCCTATGTTAAAGCGCAAGTTGATGACGCGCTTGATCGTTTTAATCATATGGCGGGCACAGCATTAACGCCGAAACAGGCACTGCCAACCACCATTGGTAGGACTTTGGCTCGTGCGTTAGAGGCGCATTATTGTGCACACCAAATGCTAGATGATTATAACGCTATGATTGCTAATATTAAAGCTGGGGATTTATCAACAGCGAATATGACAAAGTGGGATCCGGCAACATGGCCTAAGGAAGCTAAAGGGGTTGGGCTCGTTGCGGCACCGCGTGGGGCTCTTGGACATTGGATTAAAATTCGTGATGGTAAAATTGAAAATTATCAATGCGTTGTTCCATCAACATGGAATGGCAGTCCGCGTGATCCAAGAGGTACAATTGGGGCTTTTGAAGCTTCATTGTTGGGGACGCCTATGGTTAATCCTGAGCAACCTGTAGAAATTCTTCGGACACTTCATTCTTTTGATCCATGCCTAGCGTGTGCAACACATGTTATGGCCCCTGATGGCGGCGAATTATCACGTGTCATAGTACGATAAGGAGCAGGATAATGAGCGTGACACAATCTAACGTTTTGCGAGATGAAGATCTAAAAGAGACGCATTTACAAGGTCTTTCTGCACGTACTTTACACGCCCGTCGCCTTATGACGGTGTATGTATACGAAGCCCCTGTGCGCTTGTGGCATTGGGTCTCAGCCTTGTGTATTTTGGTGTTGTGTATTACAGGTTACCTTATAGCTTCTCCTCTGCCGTCACTCTCTGGTTCACCAAGTGAGCATTATCAAATGGGGTGGATCCGTTATCTTCATTTTGCAGCAGCGTGGATTTTTGCGATTGCGTTTCTTGGACGTGTTATTTGGGCTTTTATGGGTAATGTCTATGCGCGTGAAATGTTTTATATCCCTTTTTGGCGTGTAAGTTATTGGAAGGGGTTAATTGATACAATTTTGGTTTATGCGTTTATACGCTCTCGTGGGAAAAAATTTGTGGGGCATAATCCGCTTGCTGTAACAGCAATATTCTTTTGCTTTACACTTACGAGTATTTTTATGATTTTTACTGGCTTTGCCTTATATTCTGAAGGTACAGGGATGGACAGTTGGGAAGCAAAACTGTTCGGCTGGGTTATTCCGCTCTTAGGCGGTCATCTTTCTACCCATTTTCTGCATCATTGGGGGATGTGGGTTATTATTTTATTTGTAATGATTCATGTCTATACTGTGGTGTTGGAAGACATTGCCTCACGGCAGAGTTTAATTTCTGCGATGACAAATGGTTACCGTTTCTTTAAGGACGATCAACCTAAATAAAGGCACATTCTAAGGCTTGTTTTTTATGTATGTCCTCCTGTAAGTGCATAAGGGGGCATGTTAAGGTATAAGTTGTTTGTCGTAGTCCTTTTTGATGAAGCTGTTTCTCATAATCATATAAGAGGATAGGATAAAATGGTTGTTTGTGGGGCAGAGGAAAACAAGAAACCTATCCTGGTATTGGGTATCGGTAATATCCTTTGGGCTGATGAAGGCTTCGGTGTGCGTACGGTTGAGTATTTAGCGCAGCACTACGATTTTCCTTCTCATGTAGGGATTATGGATGGGGGCACGCAAGGGCTTTATCTTATGCCCTATTTAGAAGATTTGGACACGTTGATTATCGTTGATGCTGTTGATTTTGGTTTGCCGCCAGCAACAGTACATTATGTGTGTGGAGATGAGGTGCCTGTAGCGATGGGAGCCCGTAAAATAAGCCTACATCAGACAGGGTTTCAAGAAGTTTTAAGTTTGCTCGCTTTGCGTGGCTGTATGCCTCGTTCTATACATTTGGTTGGTGTTCAGCCTCTCACGATGGAAGATTATGGCGGAGGGTTGACGGCAGAAGTGGCTGCGAAAATCCCTGTTGTGACGGATAAAGTCTTGGACTTGTTAAAATTAGAATGTTCCGTGTCTGTGATACCTAGACAACAGGGAACAGAGACTTTTGGTATCTCCGCTATTGCGCGTGATGTCTATGAAGCTGGACGACCTTCAGAAAAAGAAGCGTGTCGTTATGGAGATGAGCGTTTTTTAACACTTTTGGAAAGATAGGCCTGTGTGTATTGGTATTCCTATGACCATTGTGCAGCGGGAAGGGATAATGGCGTTGTGTGAGGCACAATTATCTGAGGGGAGTATACGGCGTGAAACCGTGGATCTTACTTTATTACCCGACCTTCAAGCTGGGGATCATGTGCTTGTTTTTATGGGAGTGGCACGTCAAGAGCTAACACATCAAGAATTTAAACGCACGCGTGCGGCTTTGTCAGCTGTTGCTGCTTTAGCAGATCCGACCAACGTTCAAGACGTATCTTCTTTGTTGGAGCAAGGTTTTGCGGATTTGTATGAAGCTCCGCCGCGCTTACCACCCCATCTTGAGGCAGCTTTTGCAGCTGGTTTGAAAGAGGCTTAATACCCCATGTCTTCAGTGCTTGAAATGCCTCTCGTTGCATCTTTAACAACGCGTTATGCAATGCCTGTGTTACATGACCTCAATGAAGCAGATCAGGGGATCGTGTTACTCTTTTTGCCAAGTCATGCCCGGATTCATCTTGAGACACCCGATATTGCTGTTGTTATGCCTGAACTGTTAACATTCTGTAATCACTCTATTGGGGAGATAGTTCATGGCGCTGTGGCTGATGCTGTTCTTGAGGCCTTTCTTGTGCATTTGCTTAATACACCGCAGCTCCCTGCGCTTGTGTTATTAAATCATCGACAGCCTGTGGGCATTATTTCCCGTATGCGTGATTGGGAGGATTATAAACAGCGTTTATACGCTCTCTTAAAATCAACGCATTCTTTACCTTTGGTTTTACCTTTGACGGAAGGCAGGGCGTGATCTACCGTTTAACAACACCTCCTCTTGGCTTTGGTACAGGTTCTATGGCACCAAAGGGAGAAAATGATCTTCAATATCTTGTTATGCCTTCTGGTGTACGCATCTATGAACAACATGTACCAGAAATGGAGCATTTGTTAGCTAAAGAACAAGAGATACGCCCGGCTTTAGAATATATTCATGCTTTAGGAGAAGCCGCTGCTGCGTGGCAGCCGGGACAAAATCTTTTATTAAAGCGTGATGGTCTAAATGCGTCACAAAATGCTTTTATTAACGAAACTTTAGGGGAAGGCGAAGTCGCCATCGTTTTAGAAGACGGTAAAAAACGGCTTGAGATACAAGAAACAGTTTTTGCCGGTGTGTGGAGTTTGCGTGGCTTTGTGTTAGAGGAGGGGAAGGTTGAGACACAGGGAGAAGAACTTTTCCATCAACAAGAGGAAATTTCTCCTTTCCCCCGTGTTGTGTTGGCGCGGGTTTTTGCGGCTATGGTGGCACAGACACCGTCTATCTCACCTGTTTCTGGCGTGGTGAACGCACCGTCTATTATAGTAGAAATTCTTGATCATAGTCGGTCATGGAAACCTGGGGTATTGCCATATGTTATCAATTTAAGCCTTTTACCTCATACGCCCGAAGACTTAGAAATGATTGATAGCGTGTTGGGGCGGGGGCGGGTTAAAATTTTATCACGTGGTTATGGAAATTGTCGTATTGAAGCAACAGCATTACCGCATGTTTGGCGGGTGCGTTATTTTAACTCCATGGATACGTTAATTCTTGACACGATTGAAATCTCAGAAGTTCCAGAAGTGGCGTGTGCAGCGGTTGAGGATATTGCGGATTCAGCGCATCGCTTAGTGGAAATTTACGAAGTCTTAAAGGAAGAGTCAGAGGTTCAAGCGTGAAAACGTCATTTTCGCATTTTGAAGGCTCTTATCTGGGTGATTCAAGGCGGCTTTCACCTGATGCAGTTATGGAATGCAAGATTTGCTGGTTCATTTACGATCCAACTCAAGGGTGTGAAACATGGCAAATCTCGCCTGGAACCGCTTTTGCTGATTTACCAGATTTTTGGCGTTGTCCAGTTTGTGATGCACCGCGAGATCAATTTATGGTGGTGTCATCAAGCCCTCCAGAAAAAACTTCTCATGGGCAAAAACTTGTCGAAAGAAATGCTGTGGAGGGTGCTGTTTCTACTGTTTCTTCAAAAAGGGAGGGAGAAGAAAAGGGCATTCTACCTGAAAAATTTTCTACTACTCTTTCTTATCCGATGCAATTTGCCCATAAGTTGGAGAAAACTTTTCGGGAAATTTATAATGCGCGGATGCGGGACGTACCTCTTGTGAATAAAGCCTTAAATGTGCGTGCTGTAGGGTTTCAGGTATACGAGGGACACATCTTGGGGATGCTTATAACGCCATGGTTTATGAATATTATTCTTGCTCCTCATGAGGGGGAAGATTGGTCAGATCTTGTTTCTGGTACAAAGGAGCGCATAGCATTTCCTTCAGGAGAGTATGAATTTGTAGCTGTTTGTCGTCTGGAAGAAGTGGGGATGCACGTTTTACCGCCTTACAAGGCGTGCTCACTCTTTTCTCCTATGTTTGAGTTTAGCACGATGGAACAGGCAATCGACATCGCACGGGAAGCCTTACGTGCTCTTCTTGATCCAGCCTTAAATCCTGATGCACAGTAATTATCGATGCGTATTCTTAAAATAAAATAAGCTATTCTAGTCGTATGAGTTATTACATATTTTTAACAAAAATTTTAGATTGGAAATGATAGGACGTCTTGTTCTGCGTGCTCTTGTTGGCGGGGGGGCAGCATGGCAGTGTGAGGTCCAACAGGGTGTGCAGGTTGCTTCTCTTTGTGTGGGACAAACACCGGAACAGGCGGTAAAAATTCTCTCTCGGGTTTTTGCGTTGTGCCGTGCTGCTCATAGTGTAGCAGCACGGCAAGCACTCGGGCTACCTTGCGTTCATGGGGAACAGCAAGAACAGATTCTTGAGATTTTGCGCGATCATGTTATGGCATTTTATGTACACTTCCCAAAATTTTTTGGTTTACAGCCTGATCGATTATTAGTGCAGCGGATCAATAAGGGCAGGTTAATAGGCAGGTATCTTAGGGGCAGATGTGTCTTTAGCAGACATGAATTCTACGGATTTAACGTCTTGGTTGAAAGAGTCACAAAGGGAAAATGCCCCGTTATTGCCCCGTTTCTTAGCGTGTTTACGTCAGAAAATACGTCCTACATGGGGACGGATTGAAGTACCTGCGTTAGAAAGGGCATCATTAACCACATTTGAACAGAATAATGTTTCCTTATCAGGTTATGATGCGAGTTTACTGCCTGATTATGTACACATGCCTCTTTTACAGGGGGTTATAGCACAAGATGGCGGGATCTCACTTTTTGTCAGGGTTTTAGCGCGTGTTTTAGATATGCTAGCTTGTATAGAAGGGTATGTGATGGCACGTCCTGCCGCATGGCTTTCAGAAGAAATTTTACCACAAGGGTGGGGGTTAACGCGCGCTGCACGCGGGGTTTTATGGCATAAAGCGCATGTACACGCTGGTGTAATAAAGGATTATACTGTGATTTCACCAACGCAGTGGCATCTTGAAACAGGGGGCATGATGGAACGAATAGTGGCAAGTTTGCCATCAGGAGAAGAGGGACGTTTGGCGGTACAAGTTTTATTATGTGCGCTAAATCCGTGTGTGCCTGTCACAATTATCAGGGACTGATGCAGGGGAGGGGTAAATATGCATGAACTTTCTTTATGTGAGAGTTTGTTAGAGTCTATAGAGGATGCTGCAAAACGTGAGGGGTTTACACAAGTGCGCCGTATTGTGCTCGACATTGGACCTTTTGCAGGGGTGGAAATATCAGCGCTACGTTTTGGATTTGATGCTGTCTCACAAGGCACCTTGACAGAAGGCGCTGTTTTAGAAATTCATGAGGGTCAAGGGGCAGCATGGTGTTTTGAGTGTAGCCAAACAGTACCCATACAAGATAGATTAGATGTCTGCCCGTTGTGTGGCAGTGGGCAGTTACAGCCATCGCAAGGGATGGAAATGAGAGTTAAAGAGTTGGAGGTTCTATAATGTGCACAACATGTGGTTGTGGTGAGGGGAATATCACTATTGATGGGCATAGCAACGGACAGAGCCATGGTCACCATCATGAGCACAGCCACGATCATGAACACGATCATGGCGATGTTTTGGATTATGGCGCAGGCCCTGCAAGGGCTCATGCACCCGGTTTATCGCAAGAGCGAATGATTAAAATTGAACAAAATATTTTGGCTAAAAATAGTGCTTATGCGCAAGAAAACCGTGTTCGGTTAGAACAAGAAGGTGTTTTTTCTCTTAATATGTTGGCTGGACCTGGTGCTGGAAAAACGACTCTCCTTGTTGAGACATTACGTCGCATTGGACAAAGTTTTCCTGTAGCTGTTATTGAAGGAGATCAACAAACATCGAATGACGCCGATCGTATTCGTCAAGTCGGTGCTCCTGCTATTCAAGTGAATACCGGTAAAGGTTGTCATCTTGATGCACATATGGTTGGGCACGCTATGGCGCATCTTCCTTTATCTACAGGCGGAATATTGTTTATTGAAAACGTCGGGAATTTGGTTTGCCCTGCTGCCTTTGATTTAGGAGAAAAACGGCGTGTTACCTTATTATCGGTTACAGAAGGGGAAGATAAACCCCTTAAATATCCCGATATTTTTGAACGGGCAGATCTTGTTCTATTAACAAAAAGTGATCTCTACCCTCACTTACAAGTTGATAAACAAGCTCTTAAAGCCAATGTTAACCGTATTGCGCCACGAGCGCAGGTTATTGATGTTTCCGCTTATTCTGGTGAGGGCATGGATACATGGCTTGAGTGGTTACACGCTGAACGACGGGCGTTTTTAGAGCATCTCGCCTCTCAAGCACAAGCAAGAGCCGATATGTTACGCAAAGCGGGTTAGGGTTTCACATGTGTCTTGGAATACCGGGGCAAATCGTCGCGATTGTCGATGAATCCGCACAACTAGCGGAGGTTGATGTTTCAGGCATACGTCGGGTCGTTGATGTTTTATGTGTGCTGGAGGGAGCACAGTCTATAACAAATCTTCTGGGACGTTGGGTTCTTATTCATGTAGGTTTTGCCATGAGTCTCATTGACGAGGACGAAGCTAAAAAGACTCTTGAAACTCTTCAACAAATGGGAACATTAGAAAGTGAAATGGCAAGTTTAAGCCCTATACCCCAAGAATCATGACAAGAATCCCCTCAAGCTGTACAACAGGGGTGTTCATGCACGATAGGGAAGCCTTTCGTGACCCTGCTTTAGCTAATAAACTCTTTGCTGCTATTGAGGCAACAACAGCAAGGATTGCGTGTCGTCGGTCTACACCTATAACGATTATGGAAGTGTGCGGTGGGCATACGCATACGATTTTTCGCTATGGGCTAGAAACACGTTTGCCCGCTATGATTGAATTTGCCCATGGTCCAGGCTGTCCGGTTTGCGTGCTGCCAAGGGGGCGTATTGAAGAGGCCATGACAATTGCGCGACAGCCAGGGGTTATTTTTACCACTTTTGGTGATGCGATGCGCGTACCAGGAGAGCATGGATCGCTTATACAAGTGCGTGCTCAAGGGGCAGATGTACGCATGGTCTATTCTCCGCTCGACGCGTTGTGTTTAGCACAAGAGAATCCGAGTAAAAAGGTTATTTTTTTTGCTATCGGGTTTGAAACAACAGTGCCGTCGACTGCTCTTACCCTTTTACGGGCTCAAGCGTTAGGAATACGCAATTTTTTTCTTCTCTGTCACCATATTACTATTATTCCGACACTAAAAGCGCTTTTAGAACAGTCCGATTTTTGTGTCGATGGGTTTATAGCCCCTGGCCATGTTTCCATGGTCATTGGTACACAGCCTTACGCTTTTATTGCAGAACAATTTTTTCGTCCTGTTGTTATTGCAGGTTTTGAACCTTTAGATATTTTGTCTTCTTTACTGATGATTTTACAGCAAATGGAACAAGGAAAGCCGTTGTTGAAAATCAATATACTCGTGTGGTTTCAGAGAAAGGTAACGCAAAGGCGCTTGCCGCTATAGAACAAGTCTACGAATCAAAGCCAGAATGTGAGTGGCGCGGTTTTGGAAAAATTGCTCATTCAGGTTTACAGCTGCGGGAAGAGTGGAAGTATTACGATGCTGAAAAACACTTTGGGTTAATACCGCATGAGGTATCAGATTTAGCGGATGTTCAATGTGGCGCTGTGCTGACAGGACGTATGAAACCACAGCAATGTCCCGCTTTTGGTGGTGCCTGTACACCTAATACACCTTTAGGGGCACTTATGGTTTCTTCTGAAGGTGCTTGTGCAGCCTATTATCAGTATCAGGGTATGGGATAATGACAACAGAAACACACATTACAATGGCACATGGCGGGGGTGGTATGGCGATGCGTGCCCTGATAGAAGAAGTTTTTTTACGAACTTTTCATCAGGGGAAAATTGGTGCACAGGAAGATCAAGCACAAATCGCTTTGGCAGATCTTACTTTAAGGGGAGAGAAGCTCGCTTTTACAACCGATTCTTTTGTAGTTGAACCTTTAGAGTTTCCTGGAGGTAATATTGGCACGTTGGCAGTTTGTGGTACCATCAATGACCTTGCTGTCGGCGGTGCGCAACCTGTAGCGCTTTCAGCGGCTTTTATTATAGCAGAAGGATTTGAACGTGCTCGTCTACAGCGAATTGTAGCTTCTATGGCGGAAACGGCACAACAAGCAGGCGTTCGGATTGTAACAGGTGATACAAAAGTTGTACCCCATCGGGCGTGTGATGGTTTATTTATTACAACGACAGGGATTGGGGTAGTACGCCTGGGTTGTCACATCAGCATTGCGGCAGGTAAACCTAAAGATGTGTTATTGGTGAATGGAACAATGGGCGATCATGGGGCGGCGATTTTATGTGCTCGCGGGGAATTAGCGTTAGAAGCTCCTCTTCAAAGTGATTGCGCTGCCTTACATGGTTTAATGGCGTCTGTGCTTGAAGTTGTCCCCGAGATTCATTGTGCTCGTGATGCGACACGGGGTGGGCTTGCGGCCGTGTTGTATGAACTTGCAGAGGCCTCAGGGGTTTGCGTTCAGTGTCAAGAACATGCGGTGCCTGTACAGGCAGAAGTAGCTGGTTTATGTGATATTTTGGGACTAGATCCGCTTTATATGGCCAATGAGGGAAAGCTTGTGCTTGTTGTTCCACCTGAATATGCTCAGCGTGCTCTCGCTGCTATGCAAGCGCATCCTTTAGGGCGTCATGCGGCGATTATCGGGCAGTTAGAAGCTACACATGATGGCAAAGGTTGCGTGCATCTCATTAATAGTTTTGGACACGCTCGCTTGATGACATTACCTTCAGGTGAGCAGTTGCCAAGGATATGTTAGACAAAGGAATTTTAACACGTTTCAGAGAATTGTTATAAGGATTTATAAAATGGGTACAACACACGCTTTTGGGTCTACCTGTGAGTATATGCGACAGGGGGGCTTACTTCTAGCATTATTGATTGTTGCAAATATGATTGTTTGGTTGATCGCTTTTCTTGTTTTAGGGGCGCATTCTCCACTTATGGCGGCGGCTCTTTTGGCGTGGACTTTTGGTCTGCGTCATGCCATGGATGCCGATCATATCGTTGCGATTGACCTTGTAGCACGACGACTTATGGTTCTAAAGCGTTCCCCCCTTGGGGTGGGGTTCTTTTTCTCACTAGGACATTCGAGCATTATGATGTTCGGTATTTTAGCTCTTATGTTGATCCCATCACAAACATGGATGACTCGATGGAGTCTTTTAGGGGGGCGGGTGAGTTGTTTGATCTCGGTGGTGTTTTTATTATTTATGGCCGTGTTAAACATACGGGTTGCTCTTCGGCAATGGCATGTTTTACAGCATCCGCGTTTAGAAATGGGGGAGGAGATACAACCGCAACCTCATGTGCATGGCATTATTACGACTCTCGCACAACCGCTTTTTGCGCTCATTAGTCGTTCATGGCATATGTTTGCTGTTGGAGTTTTGTTTGGTTTAGGTTTTGATATTATGCCAGAAATTGGGCTTTTAGGTCTTACAGCTTCACACGATATCGAACAATTAGGGATTATACGTATTATGATTATCCCAACATTGTTCATGGTGGCGATGACTTTTACCGATAGCCTTGACACAATGTTAATGATCCGTGCCTATGGGTGGAGTGGGCGTTCTTATAGACGGCGTGTGCTTTATAATTTTTGTGTTACTTGTTTTGCAATTATAGCCTCTGTTGGAGTTGGGCTTGTAGAATATGTGCAAGAATTAACCAACGAAGGGTGGCTCCATGGCATCATGGCTACACGCATTGCCGCTATTGGGGATCATTTTATGTCTGTAGGCATTGGGATTTGCGGCATTTTCCTTGCTTTATGGGCTGTCGCCGTTTTATTAGATCGCATCAAACGCTCGAACACTGTTCATTTTGGTTGAAATTTAGTAAGCCCAAACAGCATCTTTGTGTTCTTTCGCTACATTTTTTAATAAAGGTTCTTCAGTTTGGCAGTGGGGTTGTGCAATAGGGCAACGGGTATGAAAGCGGCATCCAGGTGGGCGGTTAATCGGGCTTGGAATATCACCGCGTAAGGCAAGAGGACGGCGTGCGCCAACTATCGGGCGTGGTGCAGCTTTTGTTAAGGCTTGTGTATAAGGGTGCAGAGGGGAAAGCAGCACCGCATCTGTCAAGCCGATCTCAACAATCGCCCCTAAATATATAACGGCAACACGGGTCGAAATTTGCCGTACAACCGCTAAATCATTTTAGTAAGCCCAAACAGCATCACAGCTAAACCATAACATGTTATTGGTGCCATCGCGTACAATGGGATCATAATTGTTTGCTGCAGTGGGTATTGCAGCTTTATTAAACGGACGCGTACCGTTGAGCGATTTATCAATGCGGATTTCTGGGCGCAGAAAAAACTTTCCATAACCCTTAATACGTTTATTAATAAATTCTGGCTTATAGGTAACACCTGCGGTAAGTTCGCCATAAGTGGTAGGTGGTGCGGCATAGTATGGGTAGGGTCTATTTATCAGATATCTTGTGTAAGAAGTGGGACCGACATATTCAACAATTGCTCCGCCATTGTTATCACGGAAGACTTCTGCACGCGCGTTGAAAGTGAGTAAAGGGTTAATGTCGTAGGCAAGATAGCTCGTAAAGCCAAAGGCGTCTTCATTGGTGAGATCATCAAGAAGAAACGTACCATTGAGCGCAACACGTGTTTTATTGTTAATACGGTATCTTAGCAAAAAATCACCATTATATTGCATTTTATCATTTGCAATAGGGCCAACGCCAGCACTTGTCCATGGTCCGCTTCTATAGGTCGGTCCGTTGTTTCCTTCTGGTCCAAAACGACCGATAATGTGGAAATCAAGGCGCCCATCTAAAAGATCGTTCCACAAAAGCCCAAAATATCCTTTTGGTCGCTTGTTATTGCCATATCGGCCAAAAGTAACAGAGTCACCCGCATCAATATCAAGGAGTATATCCATGGTGCGTGTGATGTGTAAAGTCGAAGAAACCCCTACTGTTTCGAACGGTGAGATATAATCTGTCGCATAATTGACCGTGTAAAAAGGGCGTGCTAGGGCAGGTGTTCCTTCAGAATCAAGCTGACCATACATAAGCCCAATTTGAGTATCAATGCCTCTCTTAAACAGCCATGGAAATTTAACGTCGAGATGTGCTTGGGTCGGAATCCATTGATAAACAGAATGAATAGCGTCTGAGGCAATACCCGCCGTCGGGTCAAAACGTGCGTCTGATCCGTAAAGTGTTTCAAGGGTAAAGCCAATACCATATCCATGTCCTACATCTTCAACAGGATGAAAGAGAGAGCCCATAATTTGGTTAATGGTAACAGTATTGGCGCGGTCATCATAGTATTGCCCAAAGTTGCGTCCTGATGTTGTCCACGGGTTTCCTGCAATACCTGACTCAAAAGTAAGATGTCCTTCTAAACTATCCCAATAAGAGTAAGGAGCTCCTGGTTTGTGGTGAAAAATATTCCCTGCTGGGACAAGCGCTTGAGGGTGCCAGAAAGGGTCACCCTTATTCTTTTTTATTTTTTTTTTTGGAGGGAGGTTTAATGGAAACAAATGTTAAAGGGCGTTTTTCATAATGGACAGGTTGTGTCAGGTATTTAAGAGTAGTGGAAATTGAAGCATGCGGGACAGGAGTCGTAGTAGAAGTGCTCGCCGCGAAAACAGGTATAGAAATAAAAGCGGAACAAGTAACCCCCAAAAAGGGTGTTGAAGAAAAATATCTAAAGCTTTTTAGAAGGGGAATCATACCTAATAGCTTGTCTTATTTTCGGGAAAATGGCAAGCGACTTGGTGTTCTACTGCTACATTTTTTAATAAAGGTTCTTCAATTTGGCAGCGGGGTTGTGCAATAGGGCAACGGGTATGAAAGCGGCATCCAGGCGGGCGGTTAATCGGGCTTGGAATATCACCGCGTAAAGCAAGGGGACGACGTACGCTAACAATAGGGCGCGGTGCAGCTTCTGTTAGGGCTTGTGTATAAGGATGCAGAGGGGAAAGCAGTACCGCATCGGTCAAGCCGATCTCAACAATCGTCCCTAAATACATAACGGCGACACGGGTCGAAATTTGCCGTACAACCGCTAAATCATGGGCAATAAAAACATAGGTCAGTCCTAAGCGTTCTTGTAAGTCTGCAAACAGGTTAATAATTTGTGCTTGTACAGAAACATCAAGCGCTGAAACAGGCTCATCGGCCACAACAAGGCGGGGAGAAAGAGTTAGGGCGCGAGCAATATTGATTCTTTGCCGTTGCCCTCCTGAAAATTCGTGAGGGTATCGATGAAGCGTGCTAGGGGGTAATCCAACCAGATCTAACAATTCGTGCAGACGTTCTTGAATAAGAGTGGGCGAACGTTTGGTGCCTTGGGGGGCTTTATGTACTTGTAAAGGGGCAGCGAGTAAATCACCAATACGGCGGCGCGGATTAAGAGAAGCATAGGAGTCTTGAAAAACCATTTGCATACGTGCCCGCAAAGGGCGCAGAACCGATTCTTTCATATGGGTAATATCGTGTCCCTCAAACACGATTTTTCCAGAAGAAATAGGCGTTAGTCGTAAAAGACAGCGCCCTAATGTTGATTTACCGCATCCTGATTCTCCTACTAAGCCCAACACTTCTCCAGCATGCACTTGTAAAGAAATTCCATCTACAGCATGAAGACACTGTCCTTTTGCTAATGGGTAGGATTTATAGAGCTGAGTAACAGAGAGAAGAGGCTTAATCGTCTCAGTCATCAGAACAAACCCAAGGTTGTAAACAGGCGACATTATGTTGTGGCGCGATAGAAACAAGGGGAGGTGGTTTAATGGTGCAAGTATTTTGTACTCGAGGGCAACGCGGCGCAAAAGCACATCCTGCGGGGCGTGTAAAAGGAGTTGGCGGCATACCGCTAATAGTGGGTAAACGCGCAGGACGTGGTCCGTTCATAGGAGGAATAGATGTTAAAAGCGCTTGAGAATAGGGGTGTTGAGGATCTGCAAAAAGTGTTGCTGTGGTACTATATTCTGCCACACGTCCTGAATAAAGAACGAGAGTCGTATCACATGTTTCAGCAACAACGCCCATATCATGCGTAATAAACACGATAGAAGAGCCGTAACTATCACGCAATTTTACCATGAGTTCTAAAATTTGTGCTTGTACCGTCACATCGAGTGCTGTTGTTGGTTCATCGGCAATCAGCAAAGACGGACGGCATGAAAGTGCCATAGCAATCATAGCTCGTTGTTTAAGTCCTCCCGATAGTTGATGCGGATAGCGGTCTGCGGTACGAATCGGATCAGGCACACCCATGTCAGAGAGGAGTTCGAGAGTTCGTGCACGTGCTTGTTTACGGGTTAATTTTTCATGGGTACGGATTTGTTCATCGATTTGCCAGCCGATGGTATAAACAGGAGTAAAGGCGGTCATAGGGTCTTGAAAAATCATAGCGATCTCTTTTCCGCGTAAAGAACGTAAGGTTTTTTCTGGTAGGGTGAGGAGATCTTGTCCCTTAAAAAAAATAGATCCGCTGATATGAAGATTCGGGGTATCAATAAGCCCCATAAGGGCTAACGCCGTCATAGATTTTCCAGAACCAGACTCTCCTACAAGCCCCAAAGTCTCACTTGCGTTTAACGTAAAGGATACGTGATCTACGATGAATGTTGTTCCCTTACGTGAAGTCAGTTGAACACACAGATCACGAATATCAAGGAGGGGTGTGTGATGTAGAATCATAGTATATAGGATTATACGCGTATAAGGGGTTTGGGGGTGAGGAAAAAGAGTTTAGTTGGTATTTGTTTTTTTGTGTGTGTAGTATTATAGTTTTGTGGGTTATGATTAGGTTTTTTTATGTTTTTAGTTAAGAAAGTAGTTGACATAAGTATTGAGGTTGTATAGATAGGGTTGAGTTGCTGCGGTATTTGTAGCGTTGTTCTTTGACAAGTTAATAGGGTAGTAGGAAAGGGATATGCTGGTAGCGTGTTGAGTGTTGTTTTTTTTGCTTGATACGTTATAGGTATATTTTTGTAGCGTTTTTGAGTTTTTTTAGGATGAATTTGAGAGTTTGATCCT
>JAFVHT010000044.1 GCA_017474285.1 Acetobacter sp. | reverse complement strand
ACAAAAAAACCTTCTACACAACTCTACACACCCCTGTCAACTAGATTCTTCAAAAATATCTGAAAATAAATTAAACCACTAAAACCCTCACACACTCACACTCAAACCACAAAAAAACACCACACTTACTCAAACTCAAACCACTAAACCCTCACACCTAACGCAAATGTACACACTAAAATAGCGTAAACCCCTCTTCTAACCAATAAATTTACTGCCATCACGTTTATACCACGTCGCAAAACGTTCGATTCCCTCTTCCAAAGAAACTTTAGGCGCCCACCCTATTAAACCACGAATCATACTAATATCCGCCCATGTCCGTTCCATATCAACACTTGGACGTTGTTTATTGATCACTTGCGCCTGGCACCCTAAAAACCTCTCCAATAAAGACACTAAATATCCTACCGATTCGGGTTTGTCATTCCCCACATTTAATACGCGAGACCCTCCCCCTGCTGGCGGACACTCAAAAACACCCAAAACCGCACTGACAACATCAGAAATATATGTAAAATCCCGCTCAGGCTTGCCTTTATCATAAAGAGTCAAAGGAACACCCTGTGTCATAGCCTGTGCGAAGCTATAATACGCCATATCAGGGCGCCCTAATGGACCATAGACCGTAAAAAACCTCAAACCCGTTTGCGGTAACCCGTACACGTAGCTGTAGGTAAAAGAGGCGAGTTCATCACTTCGTTTGCTCATTGCATAAATTGACGTAGGCTGTTCAACTGGATCCTCTTCACTAAACGGTAACTTTGTATTTCCCCCATAGACTGACGATGAAGACGCATAGACTAGATGCTCTAACCGCTCTAATCGCCGCGCAAACTCAAGAATTTTGATATGTCCACGCACATTTGAATCAATAAACGCACATGGATCTTGCAATGAATAGCGAACACCCGCATTAGCCGCTAAATGAAAAATACCTCGAATGCCACGCTCTCGTTCTAACAATCCTTCTAAAAAGCCCTCTGTATTGATATCACCTTTGTAAAATTCAAAACCAGAAAAACCGCGTAATCCTTCTAACCGCGCTTCTTTTAATAAAACACTATAATACGGGTCCATATTATCAATACCAATGACACGTTCACCTCGTTCTAACAACGTTTGCGTAACATGATACCCAATAAAACCAGAGCAACCCGTTACCAAAAACGACATAATTCTACCTCAATTTACACATCAGAATATATATTTTTTAGAATATATATTTATTTAGAAGGACTTTTCATTGATTCTTTTGGTTTTTTAGGGGTAAGAGAATCAGATTCAACTTTATCGCCGACAACAATACCGAGTTTCGCTGTAATACCACCCGCTAATTCTAACGTGGCTATAACAGGTCCATGACTACTAATATGCGCTAAACTTTGTGGTACTGTATTTTCTGCGATCGCTTGAATACGCCTATCCGGTCCGATAAAGACCATATCGAGTGGAATAAGTGTGTTCCGCATCCACATGTCACTCTGCTGTGGTTTTGACCAAAGAAACAACATACCGCCATTTTCAGGCACAGATTTACGGAACATCTCCCCTACTTGTTGCTGGCGTGGTGTTGTTGCCAACTCCACCGAAAAAACATGCCGCCCCTGTGCCGAAATAATAACTAATGTCTGCTTAGGAAGAATCGGCTGTGCGTGCGTTGGTTCCTCATCTTCATCAGCAATAACAGGTAAAGCACCGAACACGCCTCCAACCACAAGCACCACAGCAAAAAAGGAAGATCCCCACCGTAATCGCTTACGCCACATGATTTTACCCTATCTGTTATTTATCTCTACGACGCCAACGAGTCTTGTATCGAGTCTTGTATTAAAAACGGATTTTGCTCGCGCTCAACACCAAAAGAAGAAGGCCCCCCATGACCGGGAACAAAAAGAATATCATCTCCTAATGGCAAAAGTTTTTCCTTAATCGAACGTACGAGAAGTGGTCCGTCCCCATACTCAAAATCACTTCGCCCGATGGTGTTACGGAACAGAAGATCTCCCACAAAAGCACGCCTTGCTTCTTGATCAACTAAAGCTATATGCCCGGGTGTATGCCCTGGCACATGAATAACGCGAAATTTACGACCGATGATGTGTAGCACATCATTATCGCAAGCATAACGGTCTACTTGGGCGTTTTCAAGATCAGTTAAACCAAAACGGTAAGCCTGCTCGACAATAGAGGAAAGTAAAAAATGGTCTTCCTGTGAAGGACCAATCACCTCAGGAACAGGCTTACCACGTTCTGACAAATGACGGCATAATCCAGTGACACCCCCTGCATGGTCAAGGTGACCATGTGTAATAACAATTGTTTTTACATCAAGTCCCCTATTGTCTATAAAAGCAAGCAGAGTTTGCACATCACCCCCCGGGTCTACCACCATGGCATGAGACGTCGCTTTATCCCAGACAATAGAACAATTTTGACGAAACGAAGTTACCGGAATAACCGTGATTTGCATCCCCGGATAAGTCATGTTCATGGCTTCGCCTCCTCCTTATTTTATTTGGGCAAAACCCACCCTGTCGCTGGAATGTCGAAATGTTCGCGCAAATGATGCGTTGGTGTATTACCCAAATCTTTGGAAAGCGTTGTAATGACTTTTGCTGCAGTTGCCTTATTCAAATGCTCCCGAATACTATGGAGAACAGCTGCAGGTGCTGCCAAAACAAACCCAGCGACATTATGAGACATATGATTCATTTCATCGGCAACAACACGGCCAAACGCATCACGTTTCCGATCGGCAGGTGAGGCACCAGCGTGTAGCCGACCTGGTGTTCCCTCATGTCCATGCCCATGGTGCGTGTCAAATTCTTTCTTAACGTGTAACGCATCGCCTGCATCATGCAAAAATCGCACAGCATCTGCACTAGCGACAACATAGACCACGAGTCCGTCTTGAGCTTGTTTCATGAAGCGTTTCCTTTCCTATTGTCCAAAACCACGACATCAACGTTTAGGCATCTAAACACTACAAATATAGTCGGAAAGATTCTTTCCTGCTATAGTTTCTTAATTGATTTTTTAAGATCTTTTAAAGTAGTTATTCGTGTTCTAACATTTCCTTATACCCCCTTGATGTCTTTCTCCCTATCCTGCACACTTAAATTAAGCACAACATCAACTTTACTTTACATTATGTGCATAATATGAAGTAACTAGTATTAAATAACATGACTCCAATAGAATTTATTTCTGATATATTTCTGATATGGGCTTTTTGCAAGATATGGCTTCTACTCTTGACATAGGAGGACGCCTCAATGTGTATGACATTCCATGAGATTCACAGAAAAACGATTGTGAAGCCCTTGTTGCAGACTGGAATATCATCGGACAAGAACTAAAAAAAGCCATACAGATTTATGAGTAAATCTACACTCCAACAGACACGGCGACAACTATCCATCCATAGCGGACCACTTCCACCACCAGAGCAACTACTTCGTTACAACGACGCCGTTCCTAATGCTGCAGATCGGATTATCCGAATGGCAGAAACACAATTAGAACACCGTATACAGATTGAAAAACTCGCTATCAGGACACAAGCAAGAAATAGTACGCTTGGTATTATATCTGGTTTCCTTATTGGAATGACAATTGTCTTCTGTGGTACATTTTTAGTCTGAAGTGGCCACTCGATCACAGGCTTTAGCACTCTTGTTGTTGGTATTGGAAGCCTTGTTGGCGCATTCATCTATAAAAAAGAGCCGGAAAAGAAATCAACATAAAGTTTTGCGCTGTTTTATTATGAGATAATCTTTTTATCGCCTTGACTGAATAATTATTCACATCTGCTCATTGACCGCGTTACGTGAAACACGTGCCTCACGTAAAACTCCTGTCTCTATACAACGATCATAAAATGTTGTGATCATCTCTATAGCTTCTGTAGACGTCTCTACCCGATTAAACGTGGCCCGAAAGGCTGCAGACCCGGGCAACCCGTTAGAGTACCATGACACATGTTTCCGCGCTAAACGTAACCCTGGTCTGTCTCCAAAATGCGTTAACATCATATTGTAATGTTCTAAAACAATATTTTTTTCTGTTTGTAAATCAGGATCTGGCTTATGTCGTCCATAACATAACGCTTCAGAGACTTGATCTAAAAACCAAGGGCGCCCGTAACACCCCCGCCCGATCATAACCCCGTCTGCCCCTGATTGTTGTAAAGCACAACGTGCATCGGCAACAGTTAGAATATCACCGTTGACAATCACAGGAAGACTAACAGTCTCTTTTACTTTCCGTATAAAAGCCCAATCAGCAACACCGCGATAAAATTGTTGGCGAGTACGCCCGTGTACTGTAATCAGACGAACCCCCACCTCTTGTGCAATACGGGCTAAATTGGGTGCGTTTAAGTGTGTCGAATCCCACCCCATACGCATTTTAAGCGTTACTGGCACAGAGACCGCTTTAACAACAGCCTCTAATAAACACGCCGCTGCCTTCTCGTCACGCATCAAGGCTGACCCTGCCATTTGCCCTACAGCTACTTTTCTAACAGGACAACCAAAATTGATGTCAATAAGATCTGCACCATGCCCAACGGCAATCCGTGCTGCTTCAGCCATCGCCAACGGATCACAGCCTGCCAATTGTACCGCGTTAAGCCCTGTTGTATCGACGCTTTCAACCATACGCAAGGTTGTTTCATTTTGCCGCAGAATAGCCCATGAGGCGATCATTTCCGACACAACAAGCCCTGCACCAAGTTTGCGCGCAAGGCGACGAAAAGGAAAATCCGTCACACCCGACATAGGCGCTAAAATCACAGGTGTTTCTAAGACAACACCGCCTAAATCAATGGGTTGTAAAACGAGTTGCGTCTGTTTGTCCTTTTCCATTTCTCCAAAACTGCCCCTCGTATCGACTTTTAAGGCTAACTCTTAAGATCCTTCCTCACGGTGACAAGGGTACATCACCAAAGAAACTGTTGCTGCACACGCTATTCCCTCTTCACGCCCTGTAAAGCCTAGACGTTCCGTCGTTGTTGCCTTAACAGAAATAGCCCCTCCATCAACTTTTAGTAATTCCGCTAAACGCTCACGCATCACCTGAACGTAAGGACCAATTTTTGGACGCTCACACACAAAAGTTAGATCAACATTCACCAACTTACCACCCCGTTCAGTTATACGCTGCGCCGCATGCAATAAAAAACGTGTACTATCGGCATTTCTCCATTCATCTTGGCTTGGCGGAAAATGACGTCCAATATCACCCTCCGCCAACGCGCCGTAAATTGCATCACACAAAGCATGAATCCCAACATCGGCATCAGAATGCCCTGCAAGCCCTTTGTTATGGGCAACAGGTACACCACATAAAATAAGCGGACGCCCTTCTTCAAAAGCGTGTACATCGTAGCCAAAGCCTATACGAGGCAAAAACGAAGCCCCCATAATCTGTTCAAGACGCACTAAATCTCTCTCATAAGTTAGTTTAATATTATTATCGTCACCCTCGACAAGCGCCACTTGTAACCCTGCCTCTTCTAACAAACAGGCATCGTCTGTTGCTGTAAGAGCCGTCGCAGAACGATGTAAATCCAGAAATACCTTAAAATGGAACCCTTGCGGGGTTTGTGCCCTCATTAAATTCTCCCGCGAGATTGTGCTTTCAATAACACCATTCTTCCCGCGCTTCAGGGTTTCTGTAACTGCCACAGCTGGAATCGCCCCTGAATAATGTTTTAACCCTTTAATTACGTTTTTTATCACATATGCAGGCACATAAGGACGAGCGCCATCATGTACTAAAACAATATCGGGTTTTTTCTCTAATGGTAAACAATCAAGAGCTTCTAAAGCAGCACGCACGCTAGCTTGGCGCGTTTCCCCTCCCTTAACAGGCGGTAAAACCGATAACCCTTTTAACGCTTCAGCAAGAGAATCAGGCTGCCCTACAGGCTGTAGACATGTCACATACGGCAATAATGCCTGAGCAGCATGACGAATAACAGGTTGCCCCGCAAGCGTCACATATTGTTTCGGCGTTTTTGATCCCGTTGATGCCGTATAACGGCTCCCCGTTCCAGCAGCAAGAAGAATAGCAGCAACACGCATCGCTTTAGCCACACCTTATTTGAAAGAGCCTGAGAAATCTATAAATCTATGAACAAAAAAGAAATAGAAACAAAATGGCGTGCCCTGCTGGATTCGAACCAGCGACCCACAGCTTAGAAGGCTGTTGCTCTATCCAGCTGAGCTAAGGGCACTTAAAAAACAGACACAAACAAGCCCGCAATAACACCAAAGAAAAACGCTTAATGTGTCCAATTCTGGATACGATCAGCACGAAAATTATCAGAATAGGCTTTAGGGCGTTTAATTTTTACAGTAGGTTGCTCAACCTGATAGGCAATCCCCTCACGCTCTGCATAGGCTTTAGCCGCCTCAAGGCTTTTAAACACAAGTCTTATTTGAGAAAGGGTATCACCACAACTCCCCGTCCATCCCATGAGAGTGTCTTGTACCCGCGGGGCATTTTGCCCATATTCAAGAATCCACTCCCGTGTGCCTACGAGACCAGATTGCCCAGCTGGTTTGGATTGCTTATAAATACGTGCTCGCATCAACACATTCCCGCTTTATGAGACGATAGTCACACAATGGTCGGGGCGCCCGGACTCGAACCGGGGGCCTCGTGTACCCAAAACACGCGCGCTACCAGGCTGCGCCACGCCCCGACAATATTAAATTAACCTATACACAACTATTCCGCAAGGAATAAGGCTTTATACACGCAACACTCCCAACGTGCAAGATCTCTTAAAACAAAAAAATCCCTTAATCTTACGAGAGTATTTTTTATTTTGACTCTACAAAACCTTCCTCTCGTAGACAATCCGTAGGGCGCCCAATTGAGTAATACTCAAAGCCTTCTTGACGCATGATTTGCGGGTTAAAAATATTGCGCAAATCAACAATAAGTTTTACACGCATTTCTTGTGCTAAACGTTGAGGAGAAAGAGTGCGAAAGACTTCCCAATCTGTAATAACAACAAGTGCGTCTGCCCCCCTCACGGCTGTGTAAGCGTCTGCACAATAGAGAATTTTTTCTGGTAATACTGCTTTCGCCGTTTGCATTCCTTCTGGATCATAGACCTGTAACACCGCCCCTGCCTCAGCCAAACGATGCAAAATAGGAATTGCAGGAGATTCGCGCATGTCATCGGTGCCCGGTTTAAATGTTAGTCCTAAAATAGCCACAACCCGACCATTTACAGACCCACCACAAGCGGCTATAACACGCCCTGCTATAGAGGCTTTACGCCCCTCATTGACGTGTACCGTCGCTTCTACAAGGCGGCATATTGCATTGTTTTCTTGTGCAATACGAGACAAAGCGAGCGTATCTTTTGGTAAGCACGAGCCACCGTATCCGGGTCCGGGCTCAAGAAATTGTGACCCAATACGGGAATCTAATCCCATACCTCGCGCGAGATCCTGAACATTAGCACCTAATTTTTCACATAAATCCGCCATTTCATTGATAAAAGAGATTTTTATCGCCAAAAAAGAATTAGAGGCGTATTTCGTTAATTCCGCCGTTTCCAAACTCGTAAAAATAAACGCAACAGAAGAACGCTCAAGTGCGGCATAAACACGCCTCATAATTTCTTCAGCGCGTGTTGGATAATGTTTTTTCTTTGTATCAAGCCCAATAATTACCCGTTCTGGGTGCATAAAATCATCAAGAGCTTTTCCTTCTCGCAAAAACTCTGGATTTGAAGCGACATCAAACTCTAAATCAGGTCTTACCTCACGGATAATTTCTGCAATGCGACGGCTATTACCTACAGGTACGGTTGATTTGGTAACAATGACAGCATAACCCGTTAAAGCCTGTGCAATTTGACGTGCCACTCTATGCACATCACACATATCAGCTGCCCCGTCTCCTTTTCGCGGCGGGGTACCTACAGCAATAAAAATAGCTTCGGCACCTTGCACAGCAGCCGTCATATCATCTCCAAACACCAAACGCCCTGTTTGCCTATGTGCAAGAAGCATAGCCTCTAACCCGGGTTCATAAATAGGAACACGCCCGCTTTGTAACAAAGCGAGGCGTTTCGCATTTGTTTCCACAACCGAAACATGCATACCAAATTCCGCAAAACAGGCTGCCGAAACTAACCCTACATACCCGCCGCCAATCATTGCTATGCGCACGTGTTTCTCCTTAAACTGTTCAAAGCTTCTATCCCTTCATACATTATTACGAAAAATATTGTTAAAAGCCTATCATTTCTGTGTTAAATTCGTTGAGTGTCATTTTTTAACATTTTTTCGCGTGTTTTATTTTGATAAACACTAGACGTTATGACTCTATCGTCGAGAGTGGAGTCAAAAGATTTCCTTTTTAGCCTTTAGGAGGAGGTCTTCGAAATGAGAGAACAAAAAACACTTTACAAAACGATATGCACATAATAGGAAATAAAAAATTATGATCAACAGAAAGAAAAACAAAGGAAATTCATGCCGTGAGAATAAGACCCTCCCCCCCTTAAAATTTTTGTTAAGTGTTAGTCTTGCCGTTTCTCTTTCTGGCTGTGCTGGATGGGGAACATGGAACAATAATTGGAATGATAATTGGAACAACATCACAGGCGGCGCTAGAAATTACGGACAATACCCAACACCTAATGAAGAAACCTGCTTTATCAACCCAACAACTGTCAATGCCAAACAACAAGGGCTTTATGATTTAGCATTTCAGAAAGCAAGACAAGGGATACCCACGATACTACTCGTCAAAAATTATCTGATCCCCGCTACAAACCAGCTTTTCGTCAACAACAATCCTCAACCCCTCAATGCCCTCTACGCCCAAATACAGCCACAAACTCTCGCTAATTTTATGATCGGCTGTAATGAAGTCGTCGCACAAGAAGGCAAATTGCTCATACAAGAAAGAAAACACCTCTTACAAGAAAGAGCTCAACTCATACAAGATGTCAATAACCAACGCAACCAAATAGCCCAATGGCAAAACTACCTCAATACCACACCAGCCCCCCAACCAACTCTACAAACATTTCAACTCAGCTATCAAAAAACACACCCAGAAATAGGAAAAGCAGAGGGAGCTTTTAACCTCATATATGAGTCGAAGCCTTCACTTCTCTTTTTGATTCTATGCTTATACACACCGGTTGATCAAATAGACACTTTACTCAACATCAACACCATACAAGGCTTACAAAACTTCCAACAACAATTGCAGCAACGTCACCTTATGACAGGTCCACCACCAGAAATACCCCAAATCAATTGGGAACAATATAAAATAACATTTAGCAGTATCTTCGTGGGTGCCATCGAACGTGTATTAGACCCATCACTTATAAAAACATCCATCAGAAAACTTGAACAACAATTACAGGAAGTCCACCAACAATTACAAAAAATGCACCAACAATTCTATGGCTCTCACTCTCACACAATGTTAAGAGAGTCAACAGCAACTATGGATTCACCGTCAGCAGACATCAAATTTTGGGAATCCCTGCCATATCATGGCACGGCTGGTTCTCTGGGAATCATTAACTGGGACAAAGCGCTTATCGCCGTACAGCATGGGAATTATATGCCTCTCATAGCCCTTTATTCACAAATGCAGCCTCAAACGTGGCGAAACTACTTCGTCAACTACTATAAATGGGGACAAAAAACACACCAAAAAGCAACAGTCCATTGTGACTAAAAGTCGAGTTATCGCCGGCAATATTGCCACACAACTCATGAAATTACGCACACTTACTATCGCAAAAAACGCCGCAGAAGCCCAACAAAGAGAAGAAGAAACTAAAGACAGAGCTAAAGCCGAAACCTTCTATTATCAAGTCTTCTTAACAAATAGCTACGCCCCCATGAAAAAACACGTCTGGAAATAATCCCTCAGAAAAGCCACTCATCACCTCATCAATACTTTACAAAAGAAAATCAACCCATGAGAAAAAGCATGAAAAAAGCATGAAAATACGCGCACTCACTCTCGCTGTTTTACTCGGCGGATTGTCTTTGACAGGCTCGCCCATCAAAGCACATGCAAATTGTAAATATAGACGTTATTTATCATGAACAACTTTCCGACTGTGTTCAAGTATGGGTATTCAAGTATGCGTATTGGATAAAAGAGAGAGGGGCATATCTTGGTAAGTTACTCGCTACACTCAACAGCCATTTTGTTAGATGGTTATCCTGCCTGTTCGATTTTTTCGCGGGCTTGTGTGGCGATTTGATCAACCCGTTCATTTTCTACGACACCCGAATGCCCCTTGACCCAATGCCACGCTATTTGATGCCGTTTTGCAATTTCAAGCAGCCTTTGCCATAAATCAACATTAGCAACAGGATCGCCAGCCGCATTGCGCCATTTGCGCTTAATCCACCCCGTATGCCAAATCGTCATTCCATTGCGTACGTAGTTACTATCCGTATAAAGATTAACCTGACACGGGCGGCGTAATGCTTCTAATGCCTCCGCGACCGCTGTTAATTCCATACGGTTGTTCGTTGTTTGTTTCTCGCCGCCAGAAAGTTCCCGTTCTTTACCGTTATAACGTAACAACGCACCCCATCCTCCCGGACCCGGGTTAGGCTTACACCCTCCGTCGGTCCATATGTCAACCACCGATAAGGTTTGCAAAAGCGGTACATCATCACACGCCATACCCATGCGCATCCTCTATTTTTTGATGGAACCGCAAACGAGCAAGATATTCCAACGGGTCTTTTAACATCACAAGTCCCCCTGTTATTGGCGCATGAATCCAATCATATAAACGTGTGAGTAAAAAACGCATAGCCGCCCCCTGCGCTAACAGAGGCAAAGCCTGTCGTTCAGCTCGTTCAAGAGGGCGTAACTCCTCATATCCTTGTAAAATCTGGCAGGCAAATGCTGTGTTAAACGCTGTCTCTTCAGAAAAACACCACGCATTCAAACAAATAGCAATATCGTAAGCAAGAAAATCTGTACACGCAAAATAAAAATCTATAATCCCAGAAATTTCATGATGGTGAAAAAAAACATTATCAGGAAATAAATCAGCGTGGATTTGCCCACGTGGTAAAAGAGAAGAGTCTTTCTGGGGCCATAAAGCTTGAATATGAGATAAAGCCTCGCTCAATTCATGAAAAAAACCCGATTCAGAAAAACCAGAGTCAAAAAAACCAGACTTAACACGTTGAGACTCATCAAACCTTAAAGGCATCGTTTTTACCCCTTGCACACAAGAAAGCAAAAGCGTAGACCATGCCCCTACACTAAGACTATTGGCACGTTCTTGCGGATAATTCTGTCCTGCTAAATGTAACTGCGCTAATACCCGCCCTAAAGGACGACAATGTTCTAACGTCACCACACGGGGCCACGTGCCAGATAAAAAAGTTGTTATGGCTGCAGGGCGATTTGCAAGCTCTTTTAATGTCTGCCCTTGTCGATCAGGGACAGGCTGCGGGCATATCACACCTTGTGAAGCCAAATGCTGCATAAACCCTAAAAACCAAGGGAGCTCTTGAGCATTTACACGTTTTTCATACAAGGTAAGAATAAAATGCCCTTTTGACGTACAAACATAAAAATTACTGTTTTCAATGCCTTCCGCAATACCTCGAAATGATACCAGCGTCCCAATATCAAAACTTTCGAGAAAAAAGCGTAACTCTTCCGCAGTAATATTTGTATAAACCGCCATAAATACCCCTACCCTAAAGGCGTTGGGAGGCGAAATGTTACATTTTCTTCCTTTACGATTTGCTCTTCAATCACAAGTGTATAACGTTTCGCCATTTCTGCGAGGATTTCTTGCACCAAAGCCTCCGGTGCAGATGCCCCTGCTGTCATGCCTAATGTATTAACCCCCTCTAACACAGACCAATCAAACGCATCTAATTTTGGTACCAACAAAGCCCGAGAAGCCCCAGAACGCTCAGCCACTTCACGCAATCTCTGAGAGTTAGAGGAGTTCGGTGAACCAATAACAATAACCAAATCACATTGAGGTGCAATCGCCTTAACAGCAGCTTGGCGGTTGGTTGTGGCATAACAAATGTCCTCACGTTTTGGACCTTCGATTAAAGGAAAACGGCTTCGCAAAATATCAACAATTTCTGCCGTATCATCAACAGAAAGAGTCGTTTGCGTAATAAAAGCCAGACGTGTTTGATCGGCTGGTTGTACAGTGCGGGCTTCCTCCGCATCGTTAATCAATGTCATAGCTCCGTGAGGGAGCTGCCCCATTGTTCCAACCACTTCTGGATGCCCAGCATGACCGATCATAAGAATATGTCGGCTTTCAGGACCGCCTCCCGCGTAATGGCGTTCAGCTTCACGGTGAACTTTAGAAACTAAGGGACATGTCGCGTCAACATATAAAAGTTTTCGACGCTCTGCCTCAGCAGGCACTGTTTTAGGCACACCATGGGCAGAAAAAACAACATGCCCGTCTGCTGGCACTTCGTCTAATTCCTCAACAAAAATAGCCCCTTGTGCTTCTAACGCCTCGACTACTGTGCGGTTATGAACAATTTCATGCCGTACGTAAACAGGTGCCCCATAACAGCGGATCGCTTCTTCCACAATCCGAATAGCACGATCAACCCCTGCGCAAAACCCTCGAGGTCCTGCCAAAAGAACTTTAAGCGATCTGCCACGCGGCGTATCTGTTTCCTTTTCCTTACTTGTGTTCATTTCGCTTTGTTCAGACATCGCGTCCCCTAAAAGATAACAAAGTGTATAAATGAGAATCTCTGTATAAAAAATAATTAAAACTAACTCTACACAAATATGTAACTCTATTCAAAATCAGTCATGACAACTCGTGTAAAATTCATGTAAAAAGATAAAAATACTATATCCGATTATACATTATTCTCAATCTGCTGTATTTGTGTATTCTTACATTTCATAAGTCATAAGCGAGTTTCTTGTCACTGAGTTTCTATGCGTTTTCCTCATATGCCTAAACAACATAATCCCCTTTTCCTCTGTCGCCTCACGCTTGCCATAAATCTTCTTTGTCTGCCGCTTATTGGCTGCACTCAACGACCCTATACAGGCTTTGCACCTGCATGCCCCTTTACGCGTATTGTACCAGAAGCAGCCGATTATACATTGTATCATGGAAAAGAAACGACTTTTAATAACATGGTTGTCCGTGCTAGTATTATGAGCCTTCAAGGAGATTGCCTCTCTGGCGGTAAAAAAATCCTCAAAACGCGAATTGTACTAACACTCTCTGTTGAACGTGGACCCGCTTTTACACAGAAAAAAATAACTATTCCATGGTTTATTGCTGTTACACATAATGACAAAATCATTGGTAAGCAGGTTTTTGAAAGCATTGTTTCCTTTCCAACCAATGTGTCTTCTCTCCAAACCAAAACAAAAATGGCTATTGTTAGTTTGCCTATCCCCCCTAGAAGCGTCGATTCTGGTTATGATTTTCAAGTGGGGTTTCAACTCACAAAAGAACAACTCGCCTATAACCACCAACATAGAGACGTAGGCTTTTACCGCGCTTACTGAAATCTATATTTCCAAAGAATATTTTAGTAATATCACCTTACAGGAAGAGCCGCAGCTTTAAGTGCATTTGCTTGACGTTGGGCTAAGGCTTGCTCATCAAAATCTTTTATAATGTCCTGAAAAAGTCTGTACCAGTTCATTTTAACTTTCAAACGCATAAAAACAGACCCCAATCCAATAGCAGAACGATCGACCAAAACAAACTCCCTAGGAAGACGTACGCCCCCTACTTTTTGTAATCCCTCATGCACACGTTTTAACCGTTCACGTCCTTGGAATATCACCTCATTTCCTTGAATATAACGTTCATAATCCTCCATTAAAGGTGCAAAAAGTAACTCTGCCCACTCGTTCAGAACAGCCACTTTTTCCCGTGTTAAGTCACGAAAACCCCATGCCTTATACGCCTCAGCGGCTTTATCGTGATCTTTTGCACATAAAGCATTATAAAGATCAATGTTACCCTTAATAAAAGAAGGTGGAAAAATACGGATAGTCCCAAAATCAAGGAGATTTAACCCACCATCATCTCGCAAAGTAAAATTCCCCATATGAGGATCACCATGAATAACACCATAATGATAAAGGGGAATATACCAACTCCGAAACAAAGCCTCCGCAACACGTTTTTTTTGCGCTTCCGTAAGACTGTCACATAACTCTGTATTGAAAGTGCTGCCTTCCACCCATTCCATAGTTAGTAATCGTTGTGTGCTTAAATGTTCAAGAGGTTCTGGTATGATAACACTAGGGCAAGTTTCTAACATAGAGCGGTAAAGACGCATATTCGCCGCTTCGCGCTTATAATCCAACTCTTCACGCAAACGCTCTACTAACTCCTCAACCACATCATCTTGCTGTATAGCATTATCAAGTTTATGGTAAATACCCACTGCCATCCGAAATTGTCGAAGATCGGATTCTACTGCTGTATCCATATTTGGGTATTGCAGTTTACACGCGACCACGCGTCCCTCTTTCAAAACAGCCCGATGTACTTGCCCTAAACTTGCCGCAGCCGCAGCATGATGCCCAAATGACTGAAAATAACGCTCCCAATCTGATCCTAATTCTGCTGCCATACGCCTACGAACAAAATTCCATCCCATAGGAGGTGCGTTGGATTGCAGTTGCGCAAGCTCTTTTGCATACTCATCTGGCAACAAACCCGGAATCGTCGCTAAGAGCTGCGCTGCTTTCATCAATGGACCTTTTAAGCCTCCCAACACTGATTTTAGATCGGCAGCATGATCTGC
Source organism: Acetobacter sp. (assembly GCA_017474285.1). Taxonomy (GTDB): domain Bacteria; phylum Pseudomonadota; class Alphaproteobacteria; order Acetobacterales; family Acetobacteraceae; genus Acetobacter. Next base: position 24,130 of record JAFVHT010000044.1, on the reverse strand, counting down.
ACCACCAGTCCAAACACCCATTTTATGCCCCGCCACACGCGCAACAATGCCTCCCACTGCACTCGTGGTTTGCACCATACGCTGGAGTCCTCCCAAAAAACTCTCAGTGTCAAGATCACGCGGCATATTACATCTGCTCTAATTGATCAATAAATCCCGAAATAACTTCTAACCCTTTACGCCAAAATGCTGGATCAGACGCATCAAGCCCAAAAGGTGCTAAAAGTTCCTTATGACGCAATGTCCCCCCTGCTTCCAACAGTGTCACATATTTATCTTGAAAATGGGGTATAGTACCTTCTTGAAAAACACGATATAATGTATTAACCAAACAATCCCCAAAAGCATAGGCATACACATAAAAGGGCGAATGAATAAAATGAGGAATATAAGCCCAAAACACACGATATTCTGGCGCAAGATGAAATGCTGGTCCGAGACTCTCGGCTTGTACGTCATACCAGATCTCCCCAATGCGTTCTGGTAAAAGTTCACCATGCTGCCGTTCTTCATGGATACGCTTCTCAAATTCATAAAACGCAACCTGACGCACAACGGTGTTAAGCATATCATCAACTTTACCAGCTAATAATTGACGATAGCGTTGCGGATCTTTTTCTGCCTCTAACAGAGATTGAAACGTCAACATTTCACCAAAAACACTGGCTGTTTCTGCCAATGTTAAAGGGGTTTGTGACATGAAATATCCTTGACGCGCAGCAAGAGTTTGATGCACACCATGCCCAAGTTCATGTGCAAGTGTCATTACATCGCGAATTTTGCCATAATAATTTAACAAAATATAAGGATGCGCAGAAGGTACCGTTGGATGAGCAAACGCCCCAGAACATTTCCCTTGAACAGGTGCGGCATCAATCCAAGGGTTTTTCAAAAATGTATTGATAATTTTACCCACGCGCGAGTCAAAACTATCATAGGCTTTTTGCACAATAGAACATGCTTCTTCCCACAAAATAATACGGTTTTCCTCCCCGGGTAGGGGCGCATTACGATCCCAATACTCTAATTTTTCAAGACCTAACCATTTTGCTTTAAGAGCATAATACCGATGTGAAAGACGCGGATATTCTGAACGTACGGTAGAAATTAACGCTTCAACAACGTTATCCTCTACCATATTAGAAAGATTACGAGCTGAAGTCGAATGCGGATAATGGCGTAAATGATCCGTAATAGCCTTATCCCGTGCTAACGTATTTGTAATCAGTGAAAAGAGACGAATTTTCTCTTGAAGCGTTGTTGCAAGAGCATGTCCAGATTGCTCACGCACAGCCCGATTAACGTCCGATAAACCATTTAAGGCTTCATCAATGGTAACTTCTTTATCTTTTAGCGGTACACGCAAACTTGCTATAGTCTCATCAAACAGACGGCACCAGGCTTGATCCCCTGTAACAGATTTTTCTAAAAGAACCTTTTCAACCTCATCAGAAAGTTGATGCGGGCGATACAAACGAATATCGCGCAAATAAGGCTTCCAACGCTGCAGTTCTGGCGTGTTAAGCTTTTGATGTAAGCTCTCATCGTCTAAGCGATTAAGTTCTAACGGGAAAAATAACAGACCTACCGAAATAGTCGTTAGCTGCTCATTTATAGATTGGCTAAAACGACCTATAACAGAATCTAAAGAATCTTGTGCAAATAAAAGCGACGCATATGAACTCAACCGACCGAGTTTTTCTTCAATAACTTCAAATTGATCCAAAGCCTTTGCTAACTCAGAAGCTGTTAAATCCGCAACTTTTCCCTGATAATCATGGGCAAAAGCCTGCACCAAACGCTCCGCTTCAAGCTTATCCTCTGTCAAAGTTGGATCATCCATTTCGGTATACAAAGCCGAAAGATCCCAACGAGGCAAAGCTTGCACTTCCGCTGTCGAGGAAGATGTTGCTTTTACAGCATTCCACACAACATGACAACACGATGAAAAGTCAAAATTTTTCTGTTCCATATTGTTTTACCACGCACCTATTTTCATTATAAAAAAGAGACTTTAGAAACCCCTTAAACACTAAAAATGCTTCACAACATTTTACCTACCTCTCTAATAAGCGTTAGAAGACCCTAATGGGATTGAAAATGAGGTTTTGCCTCTGGCACAGTAAAGCCTATAACAGGCGCATAGTCACGAGGAACAATTTGCCAAAATAGTGGCAAATACTCGTCCCATTTCTGCAACAAAGATTCCGCATAAGCCGAATCTGTTTCTTTGAGGTGTCGTTCTACCAACCCCCGCAAAGTGTCTCCCCATTTTTGATCTGTAATCCGTGTCCAAAAAAGCGTTTCAGGATTGACCTTTTTTTCAAAATCATGATCTTCATCAAGAACAAAAGCCACCCCCCCCGTAAACCCCGCACCGAAGTTATCACCAACTTCTCCGAGTATAACAACGGTACCACCTGTCATGTACTCACACCCGTTGGAACCACACCCTTCAACAACAGCAATCGCACCAGAGTTCCGAACAGCAAAACGTTCTCCAGCTTGCCCCGCAGCAAAAAGTTCACCCGAAGTCGCCCCGTATAATACTGTATTCCCGATAATAGTATTTTGCCGCGTCACAAGTGTTGCAGATGGCGATGGACGAACCGTTATTGTTGCCCCCGACAAGCCTTTTCCGACATAATCATTGGCATCACCCAAAACCTCTAATTTTAACCCTTGTACAGCAAAAGCGCCTAATGATTGTCCTGCCGAACCACGTAGCCGAACCGTTAAATGCCCAGCCGTTAATGTGTTCATGCCAAACTGACGCATAATCATGGAAGAAATACGTGTGCCAATAGCGCGCTGCGTGTTCTCAACATTATAGTAGAGCTGCATTTTCTCCCCATGTTCAAATAGAGGACGCGCATCTCCTATCATTTGAGCATCAAGAGTATCTGCTACTTCGTTACGTCCTTCAAGAGTACAATACCGCGCAAAAGGACCTGGATCTACTTGAGATAAAAGAGAGTTAAGGTCGAGATCGTCTAAATCATCTGTTCCTCGAGAGACCTGATGTAACAAATCAACACGACCAATAACTTCGTTTAAGGTACGGAAACCTAATGATGCCAAAATATTACGCACATCTTCAGCAATAAAAGAAAATAAACTGATAACTTTTTCTGGCGTTCCTTCAAATTTTGCCCGTAAAACAGGATCTTGCGAACAAACCCCTACAGGACAGGTATTAGAGTGACATTGCCTGACCATAATACACCCCATCGCAACGAGGCTCGCTGTCCCTATACCAAATTCTTCTGCTCCTAACATAGCAGCAATAACGACATCACGCCCCGTTTTAATCCCCCCATCGACGCGTAAACGCACACGATGACGTAAACGGTTGAGCATTAACACCTGATGCGTTTCTGCTAACCCCATTTCCCACGGTAAACCTGCATATTTAATAGAACTTAACGGACTTGCTCCCGTCCCACCGCTATGCCCAGAAATTAAAATAGCATCAGCCTTCGCTTTAGCGACCCCTGCTGCAATTGTACCAATCCCAGAACGCGCAACAAGTTTCACTGTAACCGTAGCCTCTGGATTGATTTGCTTAAGATCGTAAATAAGCTGTGCCAAATCCTCAATCGAATAAATATCATGATGAGGTGGCGGTGAGATTAAAGTTACCCCGGGCGTTGCATGGCGTAATTTTGCAATAAGTTCTGTTACCTTAAAGCCAGGAAGTTGCCCACCCTCACCAGGTTTAGCGCCTTGTGCAATTTTAATTTCAAGCTCGCGACAATCGTTAAGATATTGTGCTGTGACACCAAAACGACCAGAAGCGACCTGTTTAATTGCCGAAGAGGTGTTATCTCCATTAGGACGTGGTTTTGCACGGGCAGGATCTTCCCCACCTTCTCCTGAATTAGATTTTGCCCCAATACGATTCATCGCAATAGATAATGTTTCATGTGCCTCAGGGCTAAGAGCGCCCAACGAAATAGCTGGCGCCACCAATCGACGACGTAATTGTGTAATGCTTTCTACTTCTTCTACGGGAACAGGTGTTCGCCCCTCACGAAAATCAAGAAGATCTCGCAAAACTATAGGAGGTTGCGCCCGTACCGCATCAGCATAACGGCAATAAGCCGCAAAATTATCGGTTGCTACCGCTGTTTGAAGAAGATGAATTACTGTACCGTCAAAAGCATGTTGTTCACCTTTGCGACGCAGCTTATACAAACCACCCACCGATAATGTTGGCATTGTACTTGTTTCCCAAGCACGGGCGTGAAGCGTTAGCACTTGATTAGAGATCCCTGATAACCCGATCCCAGAAATACGTGACGGCACACCAGGAAAAAATTCAGCGGTTAAAGCGCGTGATAATCCAATCGCCTCAAAATTATACCCACCCCGATAGGAAGCTATAACAGAAATGCCCATTTTGGACATAATTTTTAACAGCCCTTTATCGACAGCTTTACGATAACGCTCCATACATTCGCGCAAAGTGCGATTCCCGAAAAGCCCGCGACGATGACGATCAGCAATACTTTCTTGCGCTAAATAGGGGTTTACGGTCGTTGCGCCAACACCTATCGTCACAGCAAGAGCATGCACATCAAACGCCGCAGAAATACGCACATTCACCGAAGTAAACGTACGCAACGACGTACGCACCAAATGCGTATGCACAGCACCTGTCGCCAAAATCATTGGAATCATCGCCCGTTCGGCAGATTGTTTTTCATCTGTGAGAAAAATATGCACACACCCACTGCGTGCAGCAGTCTCTGCCTCTTGCCGAATACGTGCAATGGCCTGCCGCAATCCGAATTCCCCCTCATGAGCAGGGAAAGTACAATCTATGAGAACCCCAGATTCCCCGCAAAATTTCTGTAAAACATCATACTCACCCGATGTTAAAACCGGACTAGGCAGTTGTAATAAATTACATTGTTGGGCAGACTGGTCGAGAATGTTTCCAAGACTCCCAAGACGTGTAACGAGACTCATCACCCGTGCTTCGCGTATGGAATCAATAGGCGGATTTGTAACCTGACTAAACATTTGGCGAAAATAATGCGACAGCCCACGATAACGCGCTGCAAATACAGCTAAAGGTGTGTCGTCTCCCATAGACCCGATGGCTTCGCTCGCATCTTCAACCATAGGATGCAAAACCGTCTCTAACTCTTCAAAGGTTGTACCCACTGCAACCTGACGGCGACATAGTTCCTCGTTAGAATAGAGAACGGGTTCTGTTACATCAGAACGTATAATGTGCCCAACCTTTTGCGTTTTTCCAACCCAACCAGAAAAATCCTGCTGCGAAGTAAGAAGATCTAATAATGCTGTATTCCCGTAAAATCTTGCTGTATCAAGATCAACACCAAGCATCTCCCCAGGACCAAGACGCCCACGGCTGCGAATATTGCTCCCACGTACCCGCACCATACCCGTTTCGGAGCCAACAATCAGTAAATCATTTGTCGTTATTGTGTAACGCAGCGGTCGTAACCCAGAACGGTCAAGCCCTGCCACAAGCCACCGACCATCTGTTGCGCACAAAGCAGCCGGACCATCCCACGGTTCCATAACCGCATTACAATAAGTAAACATATCTCTATGCGCAGGCTTCATAGAAAAATTAACACTTGCGGGAATCATTAAAGCCTTGGCAGCAGGAGCATCACGACCACCAAACGTTAGCAATTCAAAAACGTTATCAAGTATTGCTGTATCAGACCCGCCAGCTTGCACGAGAGGTTTAATATCCTCTATCCACGGATCCAAATCAGGATGCGATAAACGTGTTTCATGGCTCTTCATCCAATTAACGTTGCCAGAAAGAGTATTGATCTCACCGTTATGAGCCAAACGCCGGAAAGGTTGTGCAAGTTTCCATGTTGGAAATGTGTTCGTGGAATAACGTTGATGATAAATCGCAAAACGACTGATAAAACGCTCATCAAGAAGATCTGGATAAAACACTGTTAAGTGTTCTGCCAAGAACATACCTTTGTAAATAATTGAACGACACGACAAAGAACAAATATATAAATCCACTTGGGCAGCAATTGCTGCTTTTTCAATGCGCCGACGAATAACATAGAGATTACGCTCAAATGTTGCTTCATCATGCCTTGGTAAGTTACGAATGAGAATTTGTTCAATTTCAGGGCGTGTGGCGTTTGCCTTTTCACCAATACATGAAGTATCTATAGGCACTTGACGCCAACCATAAATACCATAACCAAACGCCATAATTTCGGTTTCGATAATTTGGCGACATTGCTCTTGGGCAGCAAAATCTGTTTTTGGCAGGAATACCTGTCCAACCGCAATGAGCCCATCACTTAAACGATCACTGAAACGGCTAATAACATCTGCAAAAAAAGCTTGAGGAATTTCAACATGGATACCAGCACCATCCCCCGTTTTACCATCAGCATCAACAGCCCCTCGGTGCCAAATAGCTTGAAGAGCAGCAATACCCATTTCAACAACATCACGCCTACGCTGCCCATCTAAAGCCGCAATCATTCCCACACCACAGGCATCATGTTCATCTGAAGGACGGTACACATCCTTTAACGCTGCAACATTCGCCTCCCATGCTTTTAAAAAATCTTCGCCGCTTTCTTTACCCGCAATTTCTGGAACCTGTTCCATGTCTTTATTCCTGCTCCGCTGTGACCGATGATGTGACATTTGCTTCCATCCATTGTTGAATACACGCTGCCGCTTCTTGCCCATCACGAATAGCCCAAACAACAAGACTAGCCCCGCGCACAATATCCCCCGCAGCAAAAACACCCGGCAACGATGTCATAAAGGAAGAACGATCAACGCATAATGTCCCTCGTTCTGTCACTGTTAATTCTGGTTGTTGCCAAAATTGTGGTAAGGGTTCAGGGTCAAAACCTAGAGCCTTAATAACAAGATCCGCTTTTATGGTAAAAGAAGACCCTTCAATCGGCTCTACAGACTGACGCCCCGAGGCATCAGGCAAGCCCGGCATCATACGCACAGCACGCACTTCTTTCACATACTCTTTTCCTAAAAATGCTTCTGGCGCTACAAGCCACTCAAAAATAACCCCTTCTTCTTCAGCATTTTGTACCTCACGGCGAGATCCTGGCATGTTGGCTTTATCACGGCGGTATAAACATCTAACGGAGGCTGCCCCCTGTCGAATAGCTGTACGGACACAATCCATTGCCGTATCGCCCCCCCCTAACACCACAACAGATTTCCCTTTGGCATCAAGTACATGGGTATGAGAGGGTAAATGATCTCCCAAACTGCGCTTATTAGAAGCTGTTAAATAAGCCAATGCATGTTCAACACCTGATAAATAATTCCCAGGAATATATAACTCACGCGGTTTATAAACACCTGTTGCAATCAACAACGCGTCATGACGAAAACGCACTGCTTCAAAAGAGAGCTCTCCCTCACGCGAGCCAATCCCGCGCCCAAGGTGAAAAATAACACCGCTCTCTTCAAGCCATTTATGCCACCGTGCCACATAATGTTTTTCAAGCTTAAAACCCGGAATACCATAAACAAGAAGACCACCGACACGATCATAACGATCATAAACATGGACTTGAAACCCTTCCGCACGTAAACGGCTCGCTGCTGCCAAGCCTGCTGGACCTGCACCAATAATCCCAACAGAATGTTTACGCTCACAGACAGGAACAATCGGCTTAACCCATCCCTGTTCAAAAGCTGTATCTGTAATATAACGCTCTACTGCACCAATCGTAACACTCTGGAAGCCTGTTTCTTCAATAACACAATGCCCCTCGCACAACCGATCTTGAGGGCAAACCCGACCACAAATATCGGGAAAGCTATTCGTTGCAGAAGAAACACGAAACGCTTCTTCAAGACGCCCTTGTGCGGTTAACATTAACCAATCTGGAATATTATTCCCAAGTGGACAGTGTACCAAACAAAAAGGTACCCCACATTGAGAACAACGACTTGCCTGTTCAGCTGCACGTTCTGGCGTAAATTTTTTGTAAATTTCATCAAAATCAGCACGGCGAATTTCTGCTGACCGTTTCTCTGGTTGTTTTTGCGCGACCGAGACAAATTTTAACATTTTGTTTGTCATATCAATCCCCAAAAGCCTAAAGGGTAGCCCCAAGGGTAAAACGCTTTAGAAAGACCCTGTTATAGATTCTAGCGACTTCAGAAAATACACTTCTTCGCCGTCCATAAAACAAAATTCTCACCCTGCTTGTTTTAAGCCCTATTCAAACAACAACACATCACTATGCACGAAAGCACTTAAAAAGTATTTTACCCGAAAAAATCTCTTTCAGAAAGATTTTCTCACGCATACTTTTTTAATGATTTTTTAATTTATAATTTTTCTCATAACTCTCCAATAATCACACCAAAAGGACTCCCCCCTTTTCTATAGCGTTCCAAATAAGAGGGCACACAAGAAACAACTGATCTTGGCGTCATACCAAACGCATCAAAAGCATTGTTTTCCTCATGCACGATACTCTCTATTGTTAAAGCTTGCATGATATTTCGCGTACGTATAACACCAGGCCAATACCGACAAAGAGAAGCCCCTAATCCTACAATCCACGACGGCACCTCAATCACAGATTTATTTCTGCGCGTTTCTTTCAACACAAAAGTAGCACTTTCTCTCATTGTCATAATTGAGGGACCACCCACAGACCAAATACCCCCAACATGTTCAGTCTTTTGCGCTACAGCGACAACAATACGAGAAACATCACCCACATAGACGGGCTGTAATTTGGTATTCCCCTGACAAATCGGTAAAAAAGGTAAATAACGAGCAAACCCCGCTAATAAATTAAAAAATTTATCTTCAGCACCAAAAATAACCGAGGGACGAATAATCGCCGCTTCTGGCTGATAGTGGTGTACCTGTGCTTCCCCCTTTAATCGGCTTTTAATATAAAGTGAATGCACCGACGTTGATGCCGAAACCGCCAAATCTGACATATGGATAAAACGCCTTACCCCTGCCTCAGCTGCTAATCGTGCGACACACCCCGCCCCTTCAATATTAACAGTTTTCAGACTGTGTCGATCAGACATAGAAAGCACTGCGGTAAGATTGACCACAAGATCCGCCCCCTTTACGGCACATGCAACCGATTTTTCATCTGTCACAGAAGCATAAAAAGGAGCAACCTGCCCGACACGACCTAAATAACGCAATAACATGCCATAATCAGGTCTACAACTTGCTGCCCGTACTCTATACCCTGCTAAAGCAAGTTGCTGTACAACATACTGACCAACAAACCCGTTACTACCAAAAACAGTTGCAATTTTAGCCTTATTCATGCGCGCTCTTCCTTACCGCACAGCGATTGATTTTCTTCATCATATCACAACACCTTTTTCTTGCCTTAATATTTGTTTAATATTGACGAACATTTTACGAACGTGTTCAGATTTACTATATTTAATACTTCTACGCATTAGAACGTTCACTTTCAGATTAGTCAGACATTGTCACATAAAGAGATAAATTCTTTTAAGACTTTTTGCACAAACCCCATACGTTGGTTATTAGTAAGTTCCCGTGCGATCACTAATTTATGATCTGCACGAAGGCGAACCTCTCCATCACGCCATCCCCCCATCCAACGCACCAAGCCCTCAGGGTTACAGAATATATTTTTACGAAACTGCAATACAAGCCCCTTAGGACCAGCATCAACCCGCTCAACCCCTGTTTTCTTGCAGAGTCTTTTTAAGTCAACTGTGTCTAAAAGATTTTTTAGTTCTTGTGGTACAGTACCAAAACGATCAACGAATTCTGCCTCTAAAGCCTCTCTTTCCGCCTCCGAAGCAAGCCCTCCTATCCGCCTATAGAACCCTAACCGAATAGGTAAATCAGGTACATAGTCTTCTGGAATTAAAACAGGTAACCCCATAACAATATTGGGCACCCATTCAGTGTCTTCTTGCTCTGTGAGAGTATGCTCAGAACGTAATTCCGCGACAGCCTCTTCTAACATGTGTTGATAAAGTTCTATCCCCACTTCACGCACATGCCCCGATTGTTGGTCTCCTAATAAATTCCCTGCCCCACGCAAATCCAAATCATGTGAAGCTAATGTAAAGCCCGCCCCTAATGTATCAAGCGTTTGCATGACCTCAAGCCTTTTACGGGCTGATTCTGATAACACATGTGTTTGGGGCCATGTAAGATAAGCATAACCGCGTAATTTCCCACGCCCTACACGTCCACGCAATTGATAGAGTTGCGCTAGACCAAACAAATCGGCACGATGAATAATCAATGTGTTGACAGCAGGCATATCAAGCCCACTTTCAACAATGTTTGTTGAGAGTAAAATATCGTATTGACCGTCTGAAAACTCTGTCATCACGCGTTCAAGTTCTGCCGCAGACAAACGTCCATGCGCTTGTATCACGCGTGCATCTGGTACAAGTTCACTCAATCTCTCTGCTAAATGATTTAAATCCTCGATTTTAGGAGCGACACAAAAAATTTGCCCTCCACGAAAACGCTCACGCTTAATCGCTTCTGTAATAACGACCCTGTCAAACGGCATAATAAATGTTCGCACCGCGAGCCTATCTGTTGGTGGTGTTGCAATAAGGCTCATTTCCCGCACACCCGATAACGCCATTTGTAAAGTACGTGGCAAAGGCGTTGCCGAGAGGGTAAGCACATGCACCCCTTCTCTTAACGATTTAAGCTTTTCTTTATGCGCTACACCAAAATGCTGTTCTTCATCTATCACCAACAACTCAAGCGCTGAAAAAGACACTGTTTTAGCCAGTAATGCGTGCGTCCCTATCACAACATGCACAGTCCCTTCGGCTAACCCCTTACGCACAGCAGCCGCCTCTTTTGCCGTTACCATACGTGATAACTGCGCGACTTTAAGCCCAAATCCATTAAAACGCGTTTCAAAAGTTCTGTAATGCTGCCGCGCTAAAAGTGTTGTAGGCACCACAACCGCCACTTGCCCACCCGACATAGCCACAACAAAGGCTGCCCGTAAAGCCACTTCAGTTTTACCAAAACCAACATCACCACAAATCAGCCGATCCATAGGGTGCCCAGAAGCCATATCGGCAAGCACATCAGCAATAGCTTGAGATTGGTCGTCAGTTTCAACAAAAGCAAAACGGGCACAAAATTCGTCCCACATACCTTCAGGTGGCGTAAATTCAGGCGCATCCTTTAAAGCACGTGCCGCTGCGACGCGAATAAGATCCCCCGCCATATCACGAATACGCTGCTTCATATGCGCTTTACGGCTTTGCCACGCAAGGCTCCCTAATTTATCAAGAGCCACTCCCGCTTGATCAGAACCAAACCGACTTAACAATTCAATATTTTCAACAGGAAGATATAATTTTTGCCCCCCCTCGTAGAGCAAACGCAAGCATTCATGCGGAGCGGTACCCACGCTTAAGGTTTCTAACCCGTCATAACGCCCAATACCGTAATCTTGATGCACCACCAAATCACCGATAGACATTTCACTGGCTTCGGCGATAAGTTCATCAACACGGCGCCTGCGGCGTGGTGGACGACCAATGCGTTCTCCCAATATATCTTGCTCAGAAATAAAAACGAGGGTCTCTGTTACAAAACCGCGCTCTAACCCAAGAGCCAGCAAACCAAGAGAAGTAAAAGGCAGATTGCATGCCTCCTGCCATGTATCGCACGCTGTCGCTGTTATGCCGTGTTCTTTCAACAATGTTCCCAAACGCTCACGCGAGCCACGGCTCCATGCTGCAACAAAAATTTGACGCCTTGTTATAGGCATTATGGATATATCTGTTTTTACTCCAGTTTTTTTCGTATGCTTTTGGTCACCCGTTTGTTGTGTCCATGTTTGCACGTCCTCTCTCAAGAGATTAAAAACCTGTTCCCGTTCAGCGCTAGGCACAAGTTTGGCATATTGTTTCCCAGGGCGACCACCCATATCAACGCCTGCCCCATTTTCTGGTTTAGCGTAAGGACTTAACACCACAACTTGCAAACGTCCTAAAACAGCCTCCCACCCCGCACGGTCAAGATATAAAAGAGAGGGTGGCAAAGGGCGATAAGGCACCTCTCCTTCTCGCACAGGTAAACGCCGTGCTTGGTAATGATCTTCTATCATTTCCCAACGAGGAGCGATGGCTTCTTCACTTTGGTGTTCTAGGATTACGGTTGCCTGCGGCATATAATCAAATAATGTTTCAAGATGAGGGTGAAATAAAGGGAGCCAATGCTCCAACCCGAGATATTTTCGCCCTTCAGAAACATGTTGATAAAGAGGGTCTGTCATAGCCGCTGAGCCAAAATGATCCCGCCACGCTGTACGAAAGCGCGTTATACTTTCTGGATCAAGCGATAATTCAGAAACAGGACACAACACAAGAGTATCACGTTTTTCAGTAGAACATTGGGTGCCCGGATCAAAAACACGGATATTTTCAACTTCATCACCAAATAAATCAAGCCGAACAGGGTCAGACGCACCAGCGGGGTATAAATCAAAAATTCCCCCACGCGTCGCAAACTCCCCAGCCTCCATCACGGTATCAGTGCGGGTGTAACCTTGAGCAATGAGAAGATCTATAAGAAATTCTTGATCAAGGTTTTCCCCAGTCCGAATCGTCAATGATTGTCCTTCAAAGACAGAACGAGGGGGCACACGTTGCAGAGTTGCTTCTAACGTGGTTAACACAATCCGTGGTTTTTTATAATGGGGTTCTACAAGGCGCGTTAATGTTGCCACACGTTCCGCCAACACCGCAGGATTGGGCGACACACGATCATAAGGCAAGCAATCCCACGCAGGGAAACGTAACACTTCAATATCAGGGGCTATAAGTGCCAAACTTTCCGCCATAGAAACTAAAGAAGATTCGTGGCTTGCTACGTAAACAACAGGCGCTATAGCTATATTTTGGGATTGTCTTTTCCCTCGTGTTTGAAAAGAGAGAGAAACAGCCTGTTCAGACATAGACGTACAGGCTTGTTCTTTAACACGCTCTGCCAATAAAAAAGCCCGATACCCTTCGGGCACACCCCACAACGTTATACGGGGAGAAGTTTGCCCACAAATTTGCTTGTGAACATATGAAGAAATATTTTTTTCTTCCCTCATCAAATCTTTACTTCTTAACGTTTTACAGAATCCTTTTAGGGTATTTTACACATGTTTTAAGAGGTATTTTGAGACCTATCATCAAAGCCCAAAAACCCTTTACCCATCAACAAATAAACAGCTATTGGTCATACGATAAAAGTGTGACGACAGGAACATTGCCTAAACGAGACCGTCCTCCCAATGCCGTTAATTCTATTAAAACAGACGCCGCGACAACCTCCGCCCCTGTTTTTTGTAACAATGCTACACACGCCGCTAATGTACCCCCTGTTGCTAAGAGGTCATCCATAATTACCACGCGTTGACCGGCACAAATAGCCTCTTGTTGAATTTCAAGCGTATCAGAACCATATTCTAAATCATATGTATGAGAAATTGTCTTTCCCGGTAATTTGCCACGTTTACGCAACATAACCATACCGCACCCAAGTCGATCTGCTATAGGCGCCGCTGTTAAAAACCCGCGTGACTCGACAGCCGCCACAATATCAGGCTTAAAGGGTGCTACTTGGCGCGCCACACGCCCCATAGCCACCTGCCACGCATCGGGATTTTGCATCAATGTTGAAATATCGTAAAAGAGAATATCCTGTTTTGGAAAGTCAGGAACATGGCGAATATAGTGCTTGAGATCTATTTCTTGTTTTTTCTCTGAATTTTTATTGAATGCTGTCATCGGATTTTTACCCTCACTACTCTTTCAATTGCTTCAATTTTCATGCTCTTACTTTTCCTACCATATACCTTTAACAAAGAGCAATCTTTACCCTGTCTCTAAAGTAGAGTATAGAACTCTTTTAGCGTGATTTTAAATTTTAATATGGCTTATAACGCTGCTCGTTCCCTTCTTTTCCCTTGCATTTTCTTTATGAGTAGAGTATATATCAAAATGATGAGGGGGGGGTAATGATTATGAAATGTTAAAGCCTTATTCCCGACGATTTTCTCTCTCAATTTTTGACTTATTTTATCGCTCAATATCTTGCCAATCCCTTTATGACAAAGGAAAAAACACGTGATGACACCTAATCTTAGGCATTCATAACACTCTCGAAGAATTTTTTACCGAAGCGACAAACCATTGGGAAAATCGTGTTAAGACGATTCAGCACTTAAAAGACACTATCGGAGAGGTGTTAGGGATACATCTTACAGAAGAACAACGTCATGAAATATTAGAGGGGTTTTATGATCTAGAGAAGGCTTTTGCCTTTTTGCAAAAACAAGCCTCTCACCCAGAATTAACTTTAGCGACAACAGGCACAACAAGTTCAGGAAAAAGCACTTTAGCTAATTTCCTTATTGGAGAGAGTATTCTTCCCTCTGCTGTGCAGGAAATGAGTGCAGGACTTGTTAAAATTACACATAGTGACAAACGCCGCCTGACTATTCCCCAAACACAAGGGGCAACATGGGAAACAGGCACATGGGAGAATTTATCGGCAAGCGATGTGCGTGATCGTCTTGAAGCAACGATGAACGCTTTTCGTGTAGAGGAAGAAAAGAATAAAAACATTGAACCCGTTCTTTTTGACGTTGAGTGGCCTATTCGTTTAGCTGAAAGGAAAAAAGAACTTGGTCTGCCTGAGGGGACACAATTTACAATTTTAGATCTGCCCGGGCTTAAAGCCGTTAATGACGAGCGTAATGGACCAGTGATTCGGGCAAATATTGCTAAAGCCTTTTGCCTTGTGGCGTATAACGCAGAAGAAACCGATAAAGTGAAACAAAAAACACTTCTCAATTAAGTCATTACACAAGTCATGGCGTTAAGCTATGGCAACAGCAAAGACGAGGAACAAGAGGAACAAAAAGAAAGTTATACCAAGGGCAATGTTTCTTCTCTCCAGCGTATGTTGTTTTTACTTAATCGCGTTGATGCCTTTTGGCGGGATAAAGATCCTATAGCAAGCCTCAATAAATTCAGAAGTGATATTACAAAACAACTGCATGAGAGACTAGAAAAAGCCTTACCAGAGCATAAAGAAGTTATTGAGAACATAGAACTTACCCAAATTTGTTCTTTACCTGCTTTGCTAGCGGTTGAAGCCGATCGCTTGTGGGAAGACCCAGAAAAACAAACTGAAATTTTAAAAAAACTTGATAAAAAATTTCAAGATATCTTTCCAAAAGGGTATTTTGATGAGTTTCCTCGTAAATTTGAACAACTCACAAAAGACCAACGTAAAGATCTTATTACACAAGCGTTAGAGTCTTCTCACAGTAAAGAGTTTGAAAAATACCTCTCCTCCTATATCGCTCGCAATTTGCCAGAGCTTGTGGTAGGCGGTCCTGTTAATATCGTAAAAGGCGCTTGTGCGCAGTTTTTACGAACTCTTGATTCTACCCTCGTCCAGCATCAACAACGTACAGAGGCAGAAGCCCAAGAAGCTAAAGAATGTTTAAAGAACGCTGAAGAACAACTCCGTGAAGCAGCACTGAAGACTCTCGAAGTGATGAAACCTCTTACTGAAAGATTGGAATCTTCTCAAGGAGAGAACATTGAAACCCTATTATATCAGTTAAGACCTCTTTTGCCTGAGATTGAAAATAAAACTGGTTCTGAAAATCTCCTCCGCCCGATTCAAAACATTATGGATGATGTCATTCACGCCCCTTATCGAGTTTTAAAAGACTATACAGCGGCTTTAATGAACGGAGAAGACCCTGAAGAATCCGATTTAATAATGGGACTTTCCTATCTTGGAACATTTCAGCAAGCGGTTGAAAAACTCAGAAAATCCCCATACGGGTGGCGTTATGAAAGCGGCGGATTTTTTAGGGAAGATAATGGCGATGCACGAAAAATAGAGTCCGCTATGGATATATTTGTCAACGCCTTTTCTCACATGATGACTCAAATGGTTGAGCGTAATGTCAATTACTCTGGAGCACGTATTCAAGCCGCGTTTACAGAATGTTCCAATAAACTTTTAGAACAGTTAAGTTTAGAATGTGCCCAACTTAATTTTGGAGAGTTCTCTGGCTTACAAGTCACGTTCCAAAAAGATATTACATATCCTCTTTTTCAAAGTAAACCGCTGACATTTACCTATAAAGTTGAAGAAGATACGGTAATAGAAACACGTACAAGAATAGGATCCCGTGAAAAGCGTACGTAGTATACCCTTTGGCTGGGTAAAAAGAAAGAATATTATGAGTATGAGGAAAACGTTGATGTCAACGGAATACGGGTTCCTGATTTATGAGAAGTATTTAAATTCCTTTGGAATAGTAGCAGTATGAACCATGTGCTTCATGATATTGCAACCTATGTTAAAACGCTTGTCACCACGTTTTCCAAAGAGGTTCAAAACATGGTTGATGAGGGCGTGCATCAATATAAACACGCTATTGACGAAAGTACACAAAAAACAGAACAACGTAGCGCAGAAGAACAGGCAAAACTACAGAATTGCAAAAAGGAAATCTTTAAAGAACTTCAAAACTTATAAGTTCCTTTAATTCCCCAAGAGGAAACATAACATACCTATGCACAAAAAAGGCACGTCAGAAATGACGCGCCTTTTTTGTTACTTGTAAGGTAGATTACCCAGCGTGAGCGTGCAGTTGTTCAGCTTGCCGATGAGTGTAAGGTATGTTTTGAGGTTGCAGAGGGAGAGTTTTGCCAAAGTGAGCAGGCATTTCAAGCCCCAGCGCTTCGGCTATTTTCGTTAAAGCCTCTGGCGTGGGATTACCAGCGCCTAAAAGAATACGGCAGAGTTCTTTACGACGTATTTTCGTTTTATGCTCCAGCTGGGTTAAAGCCCACGAACGAAGAAGAAAGTTTAGAGAGGAGCAAATTTCCTTAAGGTTATCCCCGTCTTCTTCAAAAGTAACATTAAGATATTCTTGCATATCTTCACGACCAGCAATGTATTCCGCTGCATCGAATGGACTTGTTTTAAGTCCTTTTTTTTCGTTTGTCATGGCTTTAATCCTTTTACTCTTCTGACCATTCTTTGGCGAGTTCTCTTGCTTTTTCAATATCTCGGCTTTGCGTTGACTTATCACCACCGACGAGCAATATAACAATTATACCCTTTCGTTCTGTATAATACAGCCTATAACCCGGACCATTTTTGAACCTCAATTCAGAAATACCACCACCAAGGTTTTTATGGTCACCGAAATTCCCTTCTTCTACTCTTCTCAGACGTTTAGTGATACGAGAACGAGCGTTCTTATCGCGTAAGTCGTCAAACCATTGCTCAAAAGTATCTGTTTGTTCTATCGTGTATTTGGTCATGAGATTTAATCAGGTTTTAAGACGGGTTTTTTGTTAATCAGGTAGCCACCAGCCGCCCCCGCTTCCGTCAGGTAAGCAGGCAGATTGTCCTTTTATTTTTTGTTTCTTATAGCCCTGTAAGTTGCAGTGATAGAAGGCTTGAATAAGGCAAAACTGCAGAATTGCAAAGAGGAAGAGAGTAAAAAAATGTCCTTTAGGATATGCTTAACGCCTCTTGATGCTTTAACACGCCTGTAGACGTGCTAAAGCGGTTTTAAGTTGTTCACACACATTTTGCTGATTTTTCAGGCGATCGCGCATTTCTTGCACAATGTCAGGGTGTGCTCTACTAACAAAATTCTCATTTTCAAGTTTTTTAGCCGTTTTTTGTACCTCTTCTAAGGCTTTAGCGTGTTCTTTGTGTAAACGAGCTTTTTCTGCCTCTATATCGACTACACCTGCTAAAGGTAATAATAACGTCGCTTCATTTACAACCAATTGAATGGCACCGCGTGGCGCTTCGCCTTTTAAAGGTGTTATTTCAGAGACCCGCGCCATGCGTAGAATCGCTTTTTCCCAACGTGCTATACGTGCTTGTGTGCATGGATTGACATCACGGCATATCACTGGCACCAAACGCGCTGGCGGAATATTCAACTCCGAACGCACTGCCCGAATATCTGTAATCATGCGAATAATATGCTCACATTCGGCACAGGCTTCTTCGGCTTGGGGCGGAAAAATGGCTTCCACCCATGCAGTGTTAATAAGGCTTGCTTGCGGACCAAACCCAAAAGAGTGCCATAATGTGTCGGTTACAAAAGGAATAACAGGCTGAAGAAGACGGAGCACCCCACCTAAAACATAGGCGGCAACAGCACGCAATTCTGTGACTTCTGGAGAAGATTCTTCCGTAAAAATAGGTTTCGCAAATTCCAAAAACCAATCACAAAAGCGGTTCCACACAAAGCGGTAACAAATTGACGCATAGTCATCAAACCGATAATTTTCGAGAGCTTTGGTTGCCTCACAAATAGTTGACCCCAATTCCGCTAAAATCCACCGACAGAGTGCTGATTGCGCCTGTTCGGGCTTAAAATCTGGTTGAGGTACAACACCGTTCATTTCACAAAAACGCGCAGCGTTCCACAATTTGGTGATAAATGTTCGGTAGTTTTCAACCCGTTTATGGCTGAGTTTAATGTCACGCCCTACCCCTGTTAAGGCGCAAATCGTAAAGCGTAGGGCATCTGCGCCGTATTCTTCGATCAATTCAAGAGGATCAATACCATTCCCTTTACTTTTAGACATTTTTTGTCCGTGTTCATCACGCACCAAACCATGAATAAACACATGACGAAAAGGCACATCGTCCATAAAATGGTGCCCCATCATCATCATACGGGCAACCCAAAAGAAAATAATATCAAACCCCGTCACGAGTACGTCTGTCGGATAATAACGAGCAAGCTCGGGTGTTTTTTTGGGCCACCCTAATGTTGAAAAAGGCCACAATGCCGAAGAGAACCACGTATCTAACACATCTTCATCACGCGTTAGGGGTGTTGACTGCCCATAATGAGACGCTGCTTGTTCGAGCGCTTCTGCCTCATCATAGGCAACAAAAATATGCCCATCAGGTCCATACCAAGCGGGTATTCTATGCCCCCACCACAATTGGCGCGAAATACACCACGGTTGAATATCGCGCATCCATGCGAAAAACGTATTTTCCCATTGTTTAGGAATAAAAGCCGTGCGCCTTGTTGTAACAGCCTCAACAGCTGCAGGTGTAAGTTTTTGCGCGTCACAATACCATTGTGTTGTTAATCTTGGTTCAATAACAGTGCCCCCCCGCACAGCATGGGGTACTTGATGCTTGTGTGGCTCTATTTTCTCAAGCCAGCCTTTTTCTTCTAACCAAGCAACAATGGCTTTCCGTGCCTTTTCACGGGAAACCCCAACCAAAGAACGCACAAAACCAGGGTCAGAAAGTCCATCAACTTTGTTTTCCTGACTTTCTTGTGCCTCAAAGTCTTCGAGTTCTTCAAGCGTTATACACGCTTCTTCATCAAGAACAGAAAACATAGGTAAGCCATGACGCCGCCCTACCTCAAAATCGTTAAAATCATGCGCCGGCGTTATTTTAACGACACCCGTCCCTTTTTCAGGGTCGGAATAGTCATCAGCAATAATAGGAATACGTCGTCCCGTCAATGGCAGACGCACAAAACGCCCTATGAACGCTGTATAACGCGCATCCTTAGGGTGTACAGCCACAGCTGTATCCCCTAACATGGTTTCGGGGCGCGTTGTGGCGACCATAATGCTTAAAGATTCTTCGCCCTCAAGCGGATAACGTATGGTCCACAAATGCCCCGCAATCTCTTTACTTTCTACTTCGAGATCAGAAATAGCCGAACGAAAAGCTGGATCCCAATTCACAAGGCGCCGATCACGATAAATAATTCCCTCACGATACAGGCTTACAAAAACCTCTCTGACCGCTTGAGAAAGCCCCTCATCCATTGTAAAACGCTCACGCGACCAATCTAACGAGGCACCTAATCGGCGTAATTGGCGTGTAATCCCGCCGCCTGATTCCTCTTTCCATTGCCAAACACGTTGGATAAAAGCCTCACGCCCCATGGCTTGGCGTATCTGTCCTTCTGCCGCGAGATGACGCTCTACTACCATTTGTGTGGCAATACCCGCATGGTCTGTACCGGGTTGCCATAAAGTATCGTAGCCTTGCATACGCCTCCAACGAATGAGCATATCTTGTAACGTCATTGTTAAAGCGTGCCCCATGTGTAACGTACCCGTCACATTGGGCGGAGGGATCATAATGGTAAAAGGTTTTTTCTCACCCTGAGGACGTGCCGAAAAAGCCTGTTGGCTTTCCCATAAAGCGTATAAATGACCTTCTATAGCGGCAGGATCAAAAGTTTTATTTAACATTGATGATAACCATGATTTAGAAAATGAGAGAAATCGGGAAACCCTTAAATTTTATTGTCAAACCTTACTCTTTTAAGAGAAACCAACTCTTAAAATGTTTCTGCCTGTTTTTATTTTTACCCATTTTTGGGGTTAAGGCATTTACAGAACTTTAGAGGCTTTAAAGGACCTTCAAGGGTTTACAAAAGTTGTAAGGGTTTTTTGGAGAGTTTTCGGACACACCACAAACAACAAACACTCTAAAAGCCAAAGCTCCTTTTTGTCTTTGTCCTTTTTCCCTTTTTTAGAAAGTAAACTGACTTTGCGGTCCTAATCCGGGTAAAAGCGGAATACGCGCTTCACTCAAGAACACAAACATAAGCCCTGTTTCTTGATCCGAAGCCCTTTGTGCACGAAAAAGTTCCGGCAAATGACCTTGTCTTTGTAAAAAGCCAACAATCCGCCCTTGTTCGGCAAGGTCACGCGTGAAAAATTCTGGAATCCTTGCAATCGCCCCATCACAATAAATGAGATCATAAGGCGCGCTACTTACAACCCCCTCAGCAAGTGAACCCTCGTGCCATGTCACAGGAAAACCGAGTTTTTGGCAAAATTCTTTTCCCTGTCTCGCTAAATCTGCATCCGATTCTAACGCTGTTACCGAAAGCCCTAATGAAGCCAGCAAACCTGCCGCATATCCTGTACTCGCCCCCACCACAAGAGTGCGCTCTCCCTCATGAGGTGTTGCCTCTTGCAAAAGACGCGCCGTAAAGAGAGGTTGCAAAAAAACGCGCCCTTTTGTGAGTGGCAGACTTAAATCAGCATAAGCCGCAATTTGCTGGTGTGCAGACACACACAATTCCCGCGGTAAAAGACGCATTGCCTTTAAAAGAGCGGGATGGGTAATTTCACTCGGGCGTAATTGGTCATCAACCATTAAATAGCGGGCTTTTTCCCAAAGTTGTGCCTGCGTTTGTTGGGTCATATGCGCCATCACTGTTTTTTCCAATGGAGGATTCTCCTGTGCCGTAACGTGTTGTGCCTTTATGTGTGCTATCATAAAATTTTCCTTTAACCTTTTTTAATTTATTTGAGTCTGAATTTTAAGCTGATTTATCTAAATTTTTCAACGTATCTCATCTTTATATCTCATATTTCAACACTTCTCCGCTCCATTTTTAGGCTTTCTTTGGGCTCTTTCTTGCCTCTCTCACACCGTATACGCCTCACATCAGGCACTTCGTATAAAACACTCTTTTTCAAATCTCTTTATACAATATCTTGACTCCTTTTGTGAAATAGGATAGGGGAAAGTACAACTATTCAGTTAAGGTCTGGTGGCAGAATGGCGATGCAGCGGACTGCAAATCCGCGAACGTGGGTTCGATTCCCGCCCAGACCTCCAAGGTCGTCCGTCAAAAAATTATTGAAAATCGACATTTTTCTTTTTATTTAACGAGTCTTTTGAACTCTCCCTTTTTCTTCTCCCACCCCCCCCGTTTTCTCTTTTCCTGATTCTGACTCGGTTAAAATCCCCTGCTCCCTGTAAGTAGTCTTACAGAGTCTTATTATTCTCTTCCTTTTTGCCCCACTGCCAAACGTAAAAGAATATATTCCCGCCAAGTTTTGGGCATAAAGCACATCAACACATTCAAAACCTTAAAGGGGGACGGGAAAACGCATTCCGCTTGCCGTTCTGCAATAGCACGCGCTATAATCCGCGCGGCATCGCGTGGAGAAACAAGGAAAGGGCGGGGGCTTTCAAGCCGTTGGCTCATAGCCGTATCCACAAAGCCAGGCGCAATCAATGTTACAAACACCCCATAACGTTGCCATGCCAAGCGCGCCGCTTTAGCAAAAAAAGCAAGCCCAGCTTTTGAACTGCTATAAGCTGCCGCAAACGGCAATTCATAAAATCCTGCCACAGATCCAATCAATACAATCTGCCCGCCTTGACGCGTGATCATGGCACGCGCAGCAGCGGTCGCCATACTGATAGGGGTCGCGTAATTCACCGAAGCCAGTTCAAAAACTTTCTCAGGGTCTTCTGTTAGGCTATCATGTCCCTGAATATCGGCAAGACCTGCCCCTAAAATAACGAGGTCTGGCGTATGGGCTTGATCGTCCTCAGCATAAGCGGCTAAAGCGGCTTGCCCATTTTGTAAATCAATTTCTCGTGTCACAACCTGTGCCCCGCAAGCACGACACCGCATCGAAATTTCTTCTAAACGTTGAGGATTTCTCCCCCATAAAATAAGGGTACAATGAGGCGCAGCGTAATAGGCAGCAAGCGCCATGCCAATGCCACCGCTTGCACCTGTAATCAGAATCGAACGGAAAACACGTGTATTTGTTGGTGTGTTAGTCACTTTTTTCCCCTGTTATTAAGAGAACACTTCAATATTGAACCCATTTAAGGGTAAACTCTTGAAACTCTTCAAGGATAAAAGATCCTTTATATTTCATAAGGTCAAATAACAATGTCTTTTGCACACTCTTTTTCACACGATATTACTGTCTTACCTGTTTCGGGATTACGACAACAAGCGCTTTTTATAAAACTCCCTCGCCTTCTTTATGATGGTCTTCCCGGGTATGTACCTCCTCTGGATATGCAAGAACAGCATCTTCTTTCACCGCGGAAATCTCAATTTTTTCACCATGGCTTTGGGTGCTATTTTCTCGCTTGGCGGGGAAGAAAAGCCGTCGGGCGTATTTCAGCGCATATTGATGCATTAGCCCTCAAACAAGAGGGACCACGAACGGGATTTTTTGGTGCTCTTGATACCCTTGATCCAGAATGTGTTCCGCCCCTTATTGCTGCAGCAGAACATTGGTTAAAATGCCGCGCTATTGAGCGGATCCGTGGACCATGGTCCCTTAATAGCAACGGGGAATCTGGTGTGATGATTGAGGGGCAAAATGAAATTCCTATGATTAACACCCCTTGGCACCCTGTTTTTCTCGGGCAAGCGATTGAAAATGCTGGTTACACCAAAGCGATGGATCTCCTTTCCTATTGTATGGAAACAGGACCCGCCGCCGAACAGGCGAACGCCTTGCCTTCCGACATTAAACAGCGTATGGGAAATATTACTTTACGGGGCTTACGTCTTGATCATATTGACGAAGACGCTGAAATTTTACGTGATATTTATAACGACGCATGGGAGGGCACATGGGGCAATATTCCCCTCACAAAAGGGGAAGTACAAAGCATGCTCAAAGCCATGAAACCCGTTTTACGGGCAGAGCAATATGTTTTAGCGGAAGTCAATGGGGAACCTGCCGCTGTTGCTTTTGTTGTACCAAATATGTTTGACGTCAGCGGAGATTTAGGCGGTGCCCCCACGCCATTAGGCTGGCTTACCCTTGCCAACCGCCTTTTGCATCATGAGTTTTACTCTGCCCGCGTGATTTTACTTGGGGTGAGAAAAAAATATCTCGCTACTGCCTTACGGGCTTTATTACCCGCCTGCATTATTGATGAACTCATGCAAAGGGGGCATGTTTTGCCTTACCATACCATAGAATTAGGGTGGATTTTAGAAACCCATGAGGGGTTAAGAAATCTTATTGAGCGTATTACCCCTAAACCCTATAAACGCCACCGCCTTTATGAGAAAGTGCTTTAAGGGAAGAAAACACAGAAAACGTCAAAACGCGGCATGCCATAAAG
The DNA here is from genome assembly GCA_017474285.1 of Acetobacter sp. Lineage (GTDB taxonomy): Bacteria > Pseudomonadota > Alphaproteobacteria > Acetobacterales > Acetobacteraceae > Acetobacter. Next base: position 162 of record JAFVHT010000044.1, on the reverse strand, counting down.
AAGCACACCGTAAAAGATAAAGGAAAGGAGTTTAACATGATGGAACGACTGAGGAGAGAAGAGGGTCAGAGTTTGGACCTTGTTGAGGAGAATATTAAAACGTTGAAGCGTCTTTTTCCTGACATTGTGAGAGAGGGGAAAACAGGGGGGAAAATAGATTTT
>JAFVHT010000043.1 GCA_017474285.1 Acetobacter sp. | reverse complement strand
GTGGTAACATACTCAGCTAACTGGTCCTAATCACCCATATCCTCTCTCCTCCCTTACACAGAAATAATCCATCTACTCTCTCACACACAACCACAAAAGAGTGTATAAGACGGTTTGGTGGCTATAGCAGCGCGTGAACCGCTCGATCCCATCCCGAACTCGACCGTGAAAAGCCCTAGCGCCTATGATACTGCAGCTCTAAGCCGCGGGAAAGTCGGTCGCCGCCAAACCATCCTATACACTCACTCACTCACACTCAACAAAACCCACCCACACACACAACACACACCACCGCGGGGTGGAGCAGCCCGGTAGCTCGTCAGGCTCATAACCTGAAGGCCGCAGGTTCAAATCCTGCCCCCGCAACCATTAAATTATGTCTTGAAAATCTAATAACCTAATACTAAAATTCCGAGCTACTCGCATTTCTGTTCATTTGATTTATTTGATTTAATTTGATTGTTTTGCTTTTTCTTGAGTCGAAAACCAAGTTTGGCTCACCTTGACATCGTCGCTGGCAGTGGGAGGATCTGCCTCTCTTATTTTTACTGTAACAGGAAGATTAATGGCATTACCAAAAACAAGAGCATGTCGTTGTGGTAAAGAAGGAAGGCGTTTTGTAATGCTCTCTGATATATATGGGGTCATTTGCCTAATATAACGTAAATCATCAGGGTTTTGGATTTTATGAATAATAAAGTTTGAACATTGTGATAACACCGTTTTTGAAAGTTCACTAGGACGTTGAGAAATAACCTGTAAAAATATTCCATATTTGCGACCCTCTTTTGCCAGACGTTCTAGCGTGTCATATGTGTCATATGTATGAATATGAGTGCCTTGGGGGCTACTGTCATTATTGAAATTGAAAGAGAATTTTTCTGGAATATATCGGTGCGCTTCATCGAGTATGAAGTGAATAGGGCAGCGATCCTTTTTGTCACTATTACGGATCCATTCAAAAATCAGCCTCGCTAATACAGCAGATATCAACCCTAAAGCTTCGTCGCTGGCTTCCTGTAAATCGAGAATAATAATTTGGTGTTGTTTTTTAGTCTTTTCTGTATTTTTAGTCTCGAAGCCTAATAGACCTTTAATATATTCTTCAATATATTCTTCTTTCTTGTTTTGTGATAGATTCTCGTTGTTTCTTAAAAAAGAAAAGTTCCTAGACGTTTGAATATTGCTTAAGCGATTATAGAAATCTTTATTGTGACCATTGTTTGGAAGTAGGAATTTCTTATTAGATTTTAATTCTTGAATTTTTGTTAGAAGCGTTCCAACATTATGAAATGATTTTGGATCGAGAGCTGGCTTTTGACTCTGCGAACTAGGGCGGAGCAATGACGCCCATTCTTCAAGAGAAAGAAGGGCGGTAGTATAAAAATATCGTCTCCCTGATCCTGATGATCTCTTGTAATGCGTTTGTAAGAATGGGCTGAAAAAGCCTGTTTATATTCCCCGTGTACGTCGAAAATAATAAAAGTGGCGTTTTGCGGTTCCTTTTCAAAAAGGGATTGTAGCACTGCTGCCATTGTGCAAGATTTGCCGCTGCCTGTGTTGCCTAGTATCGCACTATGCCCGCCGAAATAATCGTCTAGGCGTATTTTAATGTCATATTTTTCAAAAACTGTTGATGTGCCAATGGTGATATATTTTTTTGCTTCCTCTTGTTGCCCTTTTTTCTCATCTTTTACATTAAAAATACGGTCTAGTTCCTTATCAAGGGCATAAAGAGCTTCAGTGTAAAGAGAGGGAAAAGCAGAAATGCCAGAGCAAAACTCTTTTTCAATATCTTTAGGTAATGTGCCAAGCGGTACGACCTTGAGATATTTTGTTGAGGTGGTTTTAGTGAATTTGTGGGTATTTTCTTCTTGAATAGAGGATCTATTGGTAGGGTCTTTTTCCAATAATGCAACAATTTCGGTTACGATATAATCCGACAGCAGAGGGATCATCACGAAAGATCCTATCTGCGCGAGGTAGTGAATATCGTCAAAGCCAACGGTGGTGAAATGATTAAGACGGTGATGAAGTTCAATCGTAAACTCATCAGCCGTCATAGAGGTGACTCTTCCTATGGAACGATAGCTGTCATCTGTTCGCATTGTGTTGGCTCTCAATTTTTGCTTTTTTTTGCTTTCTTTTAGCAATCTCTCGATGGTGTGTCGAATTACTTCATCTATTGAGTCTTCTTTCGGTTGAACAGGCATGAAATGCTTAATAAACGTCTCAAAATAATAGGCTTTTTGTTCGTCAGTTCCTTGATTCGTTTGGGTATCATTATCGCTAATGATCCAAATTCTCGGATCATTGAGCCCAAATAATGTTTTGACGACGCCACTTTTAAAGTTGTCTTTGTCTATCAATATAATTAAGCGGAAATTCGGAATAGTGAGGGCTTGAAAAATAATGTTGTTAATGTGCTCATCGCCGAAACTATAGCCAATGGTGAAAAGAACACTTTGTTCACAAACAATTTGTTTGTGAAATTCTCTAAATAAATCCACGTAGGGAGACCCCAAACTTGCACTTTGTTTCATAGGGGTTGGGTAGATAAGAACAGGGGCGGGATCGGCTGAAGTGTCACCTTCTTGAAAAATGTCACTTTCTCTGGGTTGTATTTCTTTTATGGAGAAAAGAGAGGTGTTTTCTTGGCTTTCTTGCCAACTAATGGAGCCGTGCAATTTGCATAAATAAACAAAATGATCAACGGGTTCCCAATGGCGGCTTGATATATCGAGTTGTTGCCCTAAAGAGTAGCGAAAAACAGACGGATTAAAAGAACGTTCTATAACACCAGAAAACCCATTACAATAGGGAATGCCTAGTCTATCCATAGCTTGCTCATTAAAGAGGTCATAATTGGTTGTAAAAATCCATGGACGTGGCAACGCTCGATCACGAAAAATAAGTTTTTGGTAAAACTGTTGATATAAATTTATGACAGTGTTGTGCTTATTCGTGTTGTCTTGAAAATAGTTCAAAATAAAATCTTTAACGTCTTTTATGGCGTTGTCTACAATATTTTTTAATTTTTGTTTAGGGGTGTTTTGTAAAGCTTTTTGTGCACTAAAAAGCACCTCCATAAGAGGTTCCAAATTTCGATTATATGTTTGAATATCAATGCCTAAATTTTTTAATAAATTAAAATTAGAGTTATTTTTTTTGAGTTAATAAATTCTTGAGCCATAGGTACCATAGTTGGAATGCCAAGTTCTTTATTATCTTCCTTAAAAGACGAACAGCCTGCTCCGAGAAGAAAAGAAACTCTTTTGGCGTTGAGTGCAGCGCTTATGTACTCTTGTGTTACTTCTATGGCTTTTTGCCAATCGTCTTTTTTCCATGTAGCGTTTTGTTGATCAGATTTTTTCTCTAAAATATCCTCTAAAATGTCTTTTCCTCCTTTCCGAAAAGAAAAAGGAACAGAAAAAGGTGGCGGATCTGACGGTACTGTTTCTGAATTGTTATCGTTGTTTTGTGGTTGATCTTCTGTCATTTCTCCCTCCTCCCCCTCTCTATTTTTTTATTTTGTTATTATTATAGCTTATTGGTGCTTTGTTGTCCGTCTGTGTTGCTCTCACATTGAGCGATTAAGTGGTCAAGAGAATTGGTAACATGGTATTGTATCCCTGTCTTCAAGGCTTTGAAATGTTCTTTACCGCAGCTAATTTTATACTTGGCTTCGGGGCGTAATAAATCTTCGTGGGGTGTTTCTTTGGTCTCAACCACAAGATAGAGGCGTTCTTGCCCGTCTTCTTCAAAAAGAACCGCCCAATCTGGGTTATAAGACCCTAATGGCGTGTCTATTTTGAACCAACTCGGTAATTTGGCGTAAACTTTTATCCGTTCGTCTTTTTCAAAATCGCTCGCAATTTGTGCTTCCACACTTTCTGAATCATAGACAACATGGTCATAAACAGATTTTTTTGCCTCTTGCATATTTTTATCGAGATAACCGATCAATTCTTCGTTTTCAAAAAGTTCTTGCGTATAGACCATATGATCGCCGATTTTGTGGTATTTAATCCCGTCAACCAAACATTTTTGCATTGCCACGCGTAACCTGATTAGCGCTTCTTTGAGAAATTGTTGCGGGTTGTTTTTGAAAGACTCTAACTTCCCCGAACGGCGAAGAATATCAACAATCGTCTGACGTTTGAGGTTCGTTTCGTCTTGAAGGTAAGTAATGACGTCTGGTAAGAGATAATCTCTTGCTTCATAGGTGTGAGACGTTTTCTTTTCTTCTTCAGGGGTGAGTCCGCTCTGTTCTATTTTGATTTTTGCCGTGTCATAAACAAATTTCGTTTTTCCAATAACAATTTTTTTCAAGGCCTCTGAACAAGACTGCATAAGTTCATCAGGCTTAAATTCAACGTTATAGCGCGTCTTAAATTTGATTTTATCCCAAAGTTCTTTAAATTCTTGGCTTTCAAAAACAGCTTTATTGATTTTAATGGTGCGCTTGTTATCGTTATTTTTAATGTTTAACCCACCGGCAATTTTCTTCAGACACGCGCTAATGTCTGGTTTCAAAGGTTCAAAAACAGGCGGTAAATCAAGTGTATTCTCTTTTAAGTCTTTTTTAAGGGCGTCTAATATTTTCCCGGAATGGGTAATATAGGCTTTTTCTACAAGATGCTGATAAAGCGCTTCAGACTGATCTAACCCTAGCGGTTCTGTTGTTCCGTCTGCGTTTTGAACGGGAATATTAGTAAAAATATGCGGTTCTACAAGACCGAATTTAATCCCCTCTTCGTCTTCAATTTCTTTTTGTAAGTCTTTAACAAAATTTTCGTAAGAGTCATTCGTCATCACGGTGAGGGTGTTGACGTCAAACCCTTTTATGCGTTCGCCTTGTTGGTTGACGCAAAGCCTTAACCCTCGCCCAATTTCTTGACGTTTTTTAAGAATTGAACTCGTTTCATTGAGGGTGCAAATTTGGAAAACATTCGGATTATCCCACCCCTCTCTTAAGGTAGAATGTGAAAAAATAAATTTCAATTTTGAGTCAAAACTCAGTAATTTTTCTTTGTCGCGCATAATCAGGGCATAGGTATCTTCATCATCTTTCGTGACCCCTGTGGTATCTTTGGCTCGCCCTGTTTTTTTATCTTCCGAAAAATAGCCGTTATGTACCTCTTGGGCTAACGTGGTGGTATCGACTTCCTGAAAAAGAGAGGCATATTTAGGCTTTTTAATGGCTTTTGTATATTCTTCTTCAAAAATATGGGCGTATTTTCCTTTTTGGTCGGGGGCAGTGTAATCGCGATAGTTGGCAACCCGATCAATAAAAAACAGGCTTAACACTTTAATCCCTCTTGGGGTTAGGTGCAGTTCTTTCTCAAGATGTTCTTCAATAGTTTTGCGTATTTGAAGGCGTTTATAATCATCGTTATTGATACTGCCAATAGTTTCGCCCAAACGAAGAACGTCTTCTTGGCTGGTAAAATCAATATATTCGTTTCCTTTGCCGCAAAAAATATCGCGTATAATATACCCCTCATAAAGTGCCCGCCCTTTAGAGGCTTCAAAAAGATCCGTTCCTTGTTTGACTATGACGGTTTTATGTTTGACATTGTCTTTTTGTTGTACGTCAATCTCAATTTTTGCCGTAATAGGGGATTTGGTATTATCCACAGAGAGTAGTTTTATATACGCCTTATTATGACTATCCTCTACTTTGAGTGAGGCGACTTCAATTTGTTTCACGAGCTCTTGGTTATAGGCATCAACCGAGTCGAGTTTATAGAGCATGGTGTGTTTATTCGTATGCGTTGCCGAATAGCGAAACGTACATAACGGGTTGAGAGAGGCTATAGCTTTTGCGGAATTTTCGGTGGTATCGACGCTTTGGGGTTCATCAATAATCACGATCGGGTTTGTGGCGCGTATAAACTCAATCGGCGTGCCCTGCATGGAATCATTATAGCGGTGAATAATATTCGCGCTGGATTCTTTGGTAGGGTCTTTAAAACTTTTGCGAAACGCATCAATATTGATAACCATAATATGCAAATGGTCGCTGACAGCAAAATTCCGAATTTGTGTGAGTTTGTTTGAGTCATAAACAAAATACTCATAAGGCGTGTTATCATAATATTCTTTAAAATGGGTTTTTGTCATATCAAGGAATTTGAGAACGCCCTCTTTAATGGCAAGGCTGGGCACCACAATCACAAATTTTGTAAACCCATAGTGTTTATGCATCTCAAAAAGAGAACGTAAATACACGTATGTTTTGCCTGTTCCTGTTTCCATTTCAAGGGTAAAATCTCGCGTTGGGAGCGTGCGTGACGGCTTCAGCGCGTTTTTGCTCTGTATTTTTTGAACATTTGCCAATAATTCCTCTTCACAGAGGCGAAGGCGGTTACCAATGCCTAAATCTGACGTGTCAGAAGCCCAATGTTCTTCAAGTCCGCCCAAAGTGCAGGCAAAAGAGGGCATAGAAAACGTGGTTTTATTGAGATCTTGTCCTTCAAAAACGCTAATAACCGATTCTAATGCACGTATTTGATGGGGTTGGTTGGCGTCAAATTGAAAATGCATTTTTGTGTGGGCAGTTTTTGGGGTGTTAGGAGGGGTGTGGGTCATAGTTTTTTACGTTATAGGTTTTTTACAGGCTTTTAATATCTGTGATAGCGTAACGTTGTTTGAGTGTGAGGAGAGCGTTTGTTTTGATGACGTCGTTTTCAAAGCAATGATCTCGAAAGACAACGCGGATGATGTCTGGTGAGAGCGTTTCTTTGAGTT
>JAFVHT010000042.1 GCA_017474285.1 Acetobacter sp. | reverse complement strand
GGGTATGAAGGAGGATAGGGATTACTTATAAAAGAAATACCTCAAAAATAGACGCAACAAAAGAAAGGTAACTTACTACGATCATTACCCCCTCATCACTTTTATAATATACTCTACTTATAAAGAAAATACAAGGGAAAACCTGTTTTAGACAATAAAAATTAAGCAGGATATATTTGGAGCGGATGAGGGGAATCGAACCCCCGTATGCAGCTTGGGAAGCTGCCGTTCTACCATTGAACTACATCCGCTTAAGGCACTTTATAGGTTAAGGCGTTTATAGGCACTTCAAGACGTTTTCTTTTTTCTCTTTTTAGCGCGCTCTGTTGCTCTTGGCAAGTTCTTTTTATAGTCTCTTTTCGCTCTTTGCCTTTCTTTTCTCTTCTTTTCATGGGCTTAAAGAGAGGCGTTCCCCATAGTGAGCAAATCCGCAATATGCCCTATTTCATGCAAAGCAATCCCCACATTGTCTAATGAGCGTGTATGCGCGTTCGCGCGCTTGAGTTTTCTGGGCAGAACGGCGCGTACAAAGCCTAATTTAGCCGCTTCTTTGAGTCGCATATCCTCTTGTGGCACTTGCCGAATTTCCCCCGATAACCCTACTTCACCAAAATAAACTTCGTCAGGGTTTGTTGGCACGCCTGTAACAGAGGAAATCAACGCAGCTGCCACAGCAAGATCCGCCGCAGGTTCTCCAATACGTAGCCCGCCCGCCACGTTGAGGTAAATATCCATATTCGATAATTTTAACCCCCCGCGTGTTTCTAACACCGCCAACAACATGGCAAGCCTGCCACTATCCCACCCCACTACGGCACGCCGAGGGGCGCCGTCCCCGCTTTTAGGGGCAAGAAGTACTTGTATTTCTAATAAAACGGGGCGCGTGCCTTCAAGCCCCGCAAACACAGAAGAGCCTGCAATATGCCCCCGACGTTCGGCTAAAAAGAGCGCTGAAGGGTTGTCGACTTCGGCTAAACCGTGATCTGTCATCGTAAAGACGCCAATTTCATCAGTAGCGCCATACCGATTTTTAGCCGCCCGTAAAATACGGAATTGATGCCCGCGATCACCTTCAAAATAGAGAACCGCGTCAACCATGTGCTCTAACACACGCGGACCTGCTAAAGATCCTTCTTTTGTCACATGCCCGACTAAAACCAACGCAAAACCACGCCTTTTCGCCACCTGAATCAGTTCAAAAGCACAGGCGCGTACTTGTGATATAGTGCCGGGCGTGCTTTCTAACGTTTCTAGCCACATGGTTTGAATCGAATCAATCACAACAACACGTACATCAGACTCAACTTCAAGCGTTGCGATAATATCGGCAACGTTCATAGACGCCGCTAATTCAACCTGTGTCTGATTCAAAACGCCTAAACGCTTCGCCCGCAAACGGATTTGCTCAACCGCCTCTTCCCCAGAAATATAAAGCACACGTTTTTTTTGTGCCGCAAGTTTACTCACAGCTTGTAAAAGTAATGTTGATTTTCCTATTCCCGGATCGCCGCCGAGCAAAACCACAGAAGCAGGCACAAACCCACCCCCTAAAACGCGATCTAATTCCGCCATACCTGAACAAATACGCGGCGGGAGAGGTGTTTCTCCCTCCAAGGTTTCCAAACAAATTTGCCGCCTTTGTCTTATAGGAAGGGCAGAAGCAGCGGTTAAAGCCTCTTTGATTTCTTCGATGGTATTCCACTCATGGCAAGCGTCACACTGCCCTGCCCATTTGACATGCACCGCCCCACAAGCGCTACAAACGTAATGATTCGAGGGCTTTTTAGCTTGTTTTTTTGCCACAGATTTTTTCCGTTCAAGAATGGAGTAACGTTTAATTTTAGGATTAAAAAGAAGTAGAGTACAACCTACTAAGGCACATAATAAGATATCCCCAGATTTTTGGTATAACATTTTGGATAAGACTGTGGATAAGCGTTTTACAAAATCTGAATATTTTTTAAGACTGAAACGATCAGGGTGCTGTGCGATAAGCAAGATTTCTAAGTTAGCAGAGCGTTTATATCCTTAACGATTACGCGCGGCAGGTATTCCGTTTACCCTCACACCGAGCCATATTATCCCCATTCCTATCGGGGAAGCTGAACGCTGCAAACGTATTAGTCACCGTCTGTTACATGAATTTGGGCATTACGCAACCCCAATTAACTACCCCACCGTCCCCCAAGGCACCGAACGCCTACGCATTACCCCCGGTCCTTGTCATCATACAGACATCATGATCGACGACATAATCCACGCCCTCACAACCTGTTTGCACGATGAGGGGGTAATTGGGTGTTGATTTCTCTATAATCCTCTTATAAATTTTCTTTATCTCTTAATTCCTTTATTTTCCTATTTTAAACTTTGGTAAGAAATAAAATGCTTGTAGAGTTTCGTGTTAAAAATTTCCGTTCTTTCAAAGAAGAACAAGTTTTGAGCCTTGTTGCGACCGAGGATACAACTCTCGAAGATAATAAGTTCCCATCCCTTATAGAAAAACCTCCTTTCCTTTTACGGAGTGCTGTAATTTACGGAGCAAATGCCAGCGGTAAATCGAACGTTATAAAAGCTATAGACTGTATGCATCGTCTAATAATAACATCTGCTTTAGAAGCAAAACCTCCTTTAGATATACAACCCTTTCGTCTGGATCAAGAATCACTTTCTTCACCCATTACTTTTGAGATGACCTTTATTCTTGATAGAATACGATATCAATATAATTTTTCCTTTACTTGTAACCTTGTTTCGAAAAAAAAATAGCAACTTTTTCAAGGTAGAACAAATCGTTAATGAATGTTTACTTGTATACCAAGAAACAAAACCTGAAGTATGGTTTGAGAGGGCAGGTCAGGATACTCTTTTTTTATCGACTGCCATACAAACTTGCAATAATCCAGAAGGAGACAAACGGTTTTTACCAATCGCTAAATGGTTCAGAGAAAAACTTCTCGTTATCAGATCACCTTTCCACCCTGCATATTCAATCAATACACTCAAAGCTGAAAGCGAACAACGACAAAAAATTCTTGATTTAATAACTTCTTCAGATACGGGTATTATAGATATTCCAATTGATACGCGTAAAAAACCCGCACACAGGGTTCAAGTCAATCCTCAAGAACACAAAATAGAAGTTCAACAAGGCTTACAAGAGGTTAACGAACCTGAATTTATCCATAAACATCCGCATCACGGCAAAGAAAAATTTAATGTTTCTGATGAATCTCAGGGAACACTTCAGCTTTTAAGCCTTGCAGGACCTATTATGGATATTCTAGAAAAAGGTCGTGTCTTAGTTATTGATGAATTTGACACTCATCTGCATCCATTGCTTGCGCATAGACTTGTGAAAATGTTCCATGATCCTGAAAAGAACAAAAATAACGCCCAACTTATTTTTGTTACACATAATGTATTATTACTTAGTAAAAAAATTCTTGATACAGATGATCTATTTCGTCGCGACCAAATTTGGTTTGTTGAAAAAAATTTTCAAACACAAGAATCAACTCTTTACTCTTTATCTGACTTTGAATCTCATGATAAATCTAAGTCTCGTGATAAAAATGAATGTCTAATACGTGACTATTTGCTAGGTTGCTATGGTGCAATACCGTTCTTTTCGTAATAACTGGAAAGTTACAAATAATGATTCAGGAAAGATCATTTGAGAGGAATAAACCATCAAAAAGAAAATTACCTACAATTTTCATTGCCACCGAAGGTCAAACCGAGGAGTCGTACTTTAATGAGGCCCGAAAAAAATATCGTGGCATAACAGTAAGAATAAAGTGCCATAAACACAAAACTGCACCTGATCAAATTATGAAACTCGCTGCAAGTGAATCTAAAAATTATGACTTTCTATTTGCTGTATTTGATTGTGATAATCATGAAACTTATAAAAAAGCACGTGACTTCTGTACACACCATCCTAAAGTTATTGTTATCAGGTCTACCCCTTGCTTTGAACTTTGGCTACTTTTACACTTCACAAAAATTACATATAATCAGAATATAAATAATGATAAAGTTATAGAATTACTCAAATACCCAAACCGCTTACCAGATTACGATAAAAGCAACAAAAGAGTTTCTAAAGTTTTTGAAAAAACAAAAGAACATTTAAACACTGCAATTAAACACGCAAAATATCTTAATCAAAACGAACATAATAGCGATCTTCCTTATACAAATGTACATAATCTTTTTAATCACTTCGAAAGTATAAAAAACGAAAAAGATAAGTGGTTGAATAAAAATACATGAGTTATAATAATAACACTTTAAGGAAAGTATGTGTTAAATATATAAAGATCGCAATAATAATCTTTAATTTAAATCTCTGCTATATTCCTAACGTGTGCTATACCAATACTACAGAAATAAAGACGTTGTTTCAAACAAAAAGTGAGCCTATGAGAGGCGTTTATTGTAGGTTTGTAGATGTTATAAGCACACGCTATCAGGCGGCATCATCGAAATGGGACAAAGTAGTGGGAGGGGGAGGGTGTATTGGACTTTATTAAGATGTGGGATGTAGTTTAATGTTTTTGTGTTTTTATTTTTGTTGGAGAGGAGGAAGCACAAATATTTTTTTAAGTATTTTTAAGTAGTATTTATTATTTAAGTGAGTGAGTGTATAGGATGGTTTGGCGGCGACCGACTTTCCCGCGGCTTAGAGCTGCAGTATCATAGGCGCTAGGGCTTTTCACGGTCGAGTTCGGGATGGGATCGAGTGGTTCACGC
>JAFVHT010000041.1 GCA_017474285.1 Acetobacter sp. | reverse complement strand
GGTGGTGGCGGGGGCGGTGGCGGTAAAATCGTCACCCGAACAGGAGGAAGACGTACAATTGGTTTTGCACTACTCCTCATCCCATACGCCAAAGCAATGATAACCGGAATATGCAGGGCAATAACAAACAGAAACACACCAGCCCTGAAGAGAGTACTCGTTCGAACGGGACACTGTATCACGTTTTGTGACTCTTCTTCAGTCATCTGTATCCAACTTTCCTTCCCATATGTTGATATGTATTAAAAAATATTAAAAACAAAATAAAGTAAAAGTAACAGAGATCTACGATATCTGTTTACTACACCACACATCAACGAACTTAGTATTATTATCCTATAACCCTATTTGTTCTAAACATCAAGAGTATTTTAGAAAGTCTTTGTTTTACCATATTCCCTAAGTAAAAATACAAATTATTTTTTATTTTTTATCGGGCATTTGAACTTGCTTCTGAACGCGTTGCTCCCACACGCATTGCTAAAGCTGCTGCCATAAAAGAATCTAAATCACCGTCAAGAACAGTATCTGGGTTGCTTGTTTCTACCCCCGTACGTAAATCCTTAACCATTTGATAGGGCGTTAAAACATAAGAACGAATCTGATGCCCCCATCCAATATCGGTTTTAGCAGCTTCAGCAACAGCCGTAGCAGCTTCACGCTTTTGAAGTTCAACTTCATACAAACGCGCCCGCAACATTTGCATAGCCGTCGCACGATTACGATGTTGTGAACGATCTGTTTGACAAGCCACAACAATCCCCGTCGGAATATGTGTTATACGCACTGCTGAATCTGTTTTGTTAATATGTTGCCCTCCTGCACCAGAAGCACGGAAAGTATCCACTTTAAGATCAGCATCGTTGATTTCAATTTCAATAGAGTCATCAATAACGGGATAAACCCAAACAGACGCAAAAGATGTTTGACGCCGAGCCGCAGCATCAAAAGGAGAAATCCTTACCAAACGGTGTACACCTGCCTCTGTTTTTAGCCAACCATAAGCATTGATACCCGTAACAAGAATAGTCACAGATTTTAGCCCTGCCTGTTCCCCTTCTGAACTCTCAATAAGTGTTACTTTATAATGGCGTGTTTCTGCCCAACGCATATACATACGCAAGAGCATTTCTGCCCAGTCTTGCGCTTCAGTACCTCCAGCGCCGGCATTGATTTCAAGATAACAATCGTTACTATCCGCCTCACCAGATAATAAACTTTCAATTTCACGACGTTTAGCCTCATCTGCTAATCCACGCAATGTGGCAATGCCCTCTGCCACTAAATCCACATCACCCTCATTTTCTGCTAACGCGATGAGTTCAGAAACATCATTTGCGTTAGACTCAAGAGTCAAAACCCCCTCTATTTGCGAAGCAAGAAGTGTTCGCTCCCGCATGAGTTTTTGAGCGTTTTCTGTATCATTCCAAAAATCTGGATCTTCTGTACGATTGTTTAATTCTGCTAATCGCGCTTCTGCAATATCCCAGTTAAAGATACCTCCGAAGCAATAACACAGATTTTCTAATTTGTTCGTTAAGAGATTCTGATTCAGCAGACATAAGAATTTTCTCCTCTTTATTTTAACATAATGAGATTTTAGTAAAGACCACCCATACCAATGCCATCATTAGAGGGTCTCTGCGGTACCGTTACATGCTCACTCATAACAGATTTTCCCCCTATATTATTATCCCCCTCCACCATGTCACTTTCGGAATCGGGTACGTTTTCAGCACCAGTATCCAGGGCACTTAATTCCTGTGAACCATAGGAAAGAGTATTACTACGACCTGGTACCTGATCATCTTTAAACGCATCTACCGTGACCCCTCTCCCTGTATTATATTGCACCAAAGTAATTCCCTCTGGCGGAATAAAAGAAAGTTGTGGTTGACTATTAAGAACCACTTTCATGATTTTATTCCAAATAGGACCTGCAATAATACCACCTGTTTCGTGTTTTCCTAAAGAGTGAGGCGTATCAAAACCAATCCACACAATAGTAACAATGTCTGGGGAATAGCCTGAAAACCAAGCATCATTAAAATTCTGACTTGTGCCAGTTTTCCCTGCAATGGGATAATTTATCCCCTCCCCTGCACGCCGTCCTGTACCTCGACGAATAACATCTTGCAGCATTGTTGTCACCTGAAACGTACTTTGTGGTGTTGCAACACTTGGTCTATCATCACGCATTTCTAGTAAATCATTTTTATTAAGAGAAGCACTAGAAATTCCTAAAGTCTTTGCCTCTGTTTGCTTCCCTCCTCCAGAAGCTTGCGGTACAGAGGACGTTAGTGAAAGCCCTGTTTGAGCACGCCAAATAACACGTCCTGTACGATCACGCACATCATCAATAAAAGTCGGTGTTACACGGCGCCCTCCGATCGCCAACGTTGCATAAGCCCCTGCTTCCTTCAAAGCTGTTGTTTCTACCGCGCCTAGGGCAGCAGGCAACACTAAAGGCATTGACGACACCAACCCTAATTTCTCTGCCATATCCGCTACGTTTTTCATACCCAAGAAAGCTGCCAAACGTATTGTAACCAGATTACGAGATTCTCTTAACGCATCATGTAAAGTTGTCGGACCCCAAAAATCCTTTTCATAGTTATTAGGGTGCCATGTTCCATAAGAAACAGGTGCGTCATCAAATACCTGTGAAGGCGACAAACCCCTCTGCATGGCTACAAGATACACAAACGGCTTAAAAGACGAGCCGGGCTGTCGCATAGCTTGCGTTGCTCGGTCAAATTGCGACTCACGAAAAGACCAACCTCCTACCAAAGCCAAAACACGCCCTGTATGTGCGTTCAGGGTAACTACTGCCCCCTCCACTTCAGGAATTTGCCTCAAGGCTACATGTCCACCTACGGCTTGAGGTTCGATCATGACAACATCACCATCATGCAATGGATGCTGACGCTTAGCCCAAGCCATGTCTTTTGCTTGAATAATCCCTATTTGTGCTGTTCCCCCTATATTTCTACGCGCAAGAACCCCTTCTCTCCAGCCTACTTGACCACGTGCAGCATCAAGAACGATTGCCAGTCGCCATTGATCCAGCATACCCAATGGAGGCGTAAGCCTTGATAAAGCATGCGTCCAAGCCGAAACAGCAACACCAGAGTGAAAACCAGAAAAATGATACACAGGACCTAGCCAGCCACGATGAACACGATCATAGTCCATGAGTCCTTGTCGTAAAATAGCCTGTGCCGATCGTTGAAGGGATAAATCAAGACTTGTATGTACACTTAACCCGCCTTGCATGGTAACTTCTTGCCCATAACGATTTATCAGTTCACGCCTGACCTCTTCAGCAAACCACTCCGAACCAGGCGCTGGACCTGTTCTTATAAAACGACGCACATCTAACGGCTCTGCTTCTGCTGCACGCGCCTCTTGTAAAGAGAGCGCCCCTGTATCCACCATACGTTCTAACACCCAATTACGACGGTTGATTGCTGCCTTAGGAAAACGTTCTGGATTATAATTTGTCGGTGATTTAGGAAGTGCTGCAAGAAAAGCCGCTTGTGCATTGTCTAATTGATCAAGCGGCTTACCAAAATAAGTTTCCGCCGCTGCCTCAATACCATAGGCACCATTGCCTAAATAAATTTCATTGAGATAAATTTCGAGAATTTTTTCTTTAGGGAGTACTTGTTCAATGCGCAAAGCTAAAAAAGCCTCCCTAGCCTTACGACGGATTGAGACCTCATTACTCCCCAATAACATAATACGTGCGACTTGCTGTGTAATTGTAGAGGCACCAATTGGTCTATGACCGCGTCCACGTACAAGATCTGTTAAAGCAGCACGCATAATTGCAAACGGATCAACGCCTTTATGAACCCAAAAATTACGATCCTCTGCGGCAAGAAAAGCGTTTTTGACTCTATCAGGAATCGCTGTATAGGGTATAAAAACACGCCGTTCACTCGCTAATTCCGCCACAAGATGATCATCACCCGCGTAAATACGACTCATCACAGGCGGCTGATAAGAACGTAACCCACTAACAGTAGGCAGACCTGAAACGATGTCACGATACTGCGTCCACACCTCCCATCCCACGACACCCCCACCAACAAGGAAAATTGCCGCTATCCCTCCTAAAGCAGCGCGCCATTGTCGAAAACGCAAACGTGAGAGAACAATGCGTTGTGATGAAACAGGACGTGGATCGTCGGAAAGTGCACTATATCTTGTTGATGGTTTCTTATTGTCTTTTGTCATGATCATATACCTAATAAAGTCACTTTTAATTCTTAAATTATTTCACAATGACACGAAACTTCGTCTTTCAATAAGGAGGTTTTCTCTCTATATTTCTAATAAACTCTACAAAATTAAATCTATGACAATAATGAGGAGTCACACCTTATGACAGGGTATCATCTGGCGCGTGGAAGCCGATTAGTCATTGCGACACATAATGCCAACAAACTTGAAGAATTTTCAAACCTTATAGCCCCTTTTGGTATAACCGTTGTTTCATCAGGAGATCTTGGCCTCCCTGAACCAGAAGAAACAGCAAAAACTTTTGCTGGCAATGCTACTATTAAAGCACAAGCAGCAGCATTCGCAACAAATTTACCTGCTTTAGCCGATGATTCTGGTTTATGCGTTGCGGCTCTTAACGGTGCCCCCGGGATTTACTCCTCCCGCTGGACTGGACCAAATAAAGATTTTACTGCCGCTATGAGGCACATCAACTATTTTACGAGAGATGAAGACCCTACTGCCTGGTTCATCTGTGTTTTATGTCTCGCACTCCCATCAGGGCAGACATGGTGTTTTGAGGGACGTATAGATGGTGAAATTGTATGGCCACCCCGAGGGGATCATGGTCATGGTTATGACCCCATTTTTCAACCCAAAGGCGCTACACAAACTCTTGCTGAAATGACGAGCGCACAAAAAAATAGTATTAGCCACCGCGCCCAAGCCTTTAATGCATTCCGCACCAGCTGTCTTGAGCCCTATCCCTAAAGATAGGACCCAAGTAACTAGCACGTAACGCAAAAAACGAATTTACTCGTCACCATTACCATCGTTACGACGACGGATAGCAGCACCCAAAATATCCCCTAATGATGCACCACTATCTGTCGAACCATAATCACTGATAACTTGCTTATCTTCCTCTATTTCACGCCCTTTAATCGTGAGGGTTACCTTACGATTGGCACGGTCAACAGAGACAACTTTTGCATCAACCGTTTCCCCAACGGAAAAGCGATCTGACCTTTGCTCGGCTTTATCACGCGCTAACTCTGTACGGCGAATAAAACCAGTAAGAACATCACTTACTTTAACTTCAATACCATTTGGTTGAACGGCTATAACAGTACAAGTAACAATATTCCCTTTCTGAATATTGGCTAAAGCATCAGCTGCAGGATCCTTCTGAAGCTGCTTGATACCAAGAGAAATACGCTCTTTCTCGACGTCAACATCCAAAACTTTAGCTTGTACAAGTTGCCCTTTCTCATAGGTTTTGATAGCTTCTTCACCTGTTTCATCCCAAGAGAGATCAGACAAGTGAACCATACCATCAATATCCGGTGACAAACCAATAAACAGACCAAATTCTGTAATATTGCGTATTGTACCTTCTATGGTCGACCCAACAGGGTGCTCTTCAGCAAATTGCTCCCATGGGTTACGTTGTACTTGTTTCAGACCTAAAGAAATACGGCGTTTAGCACTATCCACATCTAAAACCATCACTTCTACTTCTTGAGAAGCTGAAACAACTTTAGCAGGATGAATGTTCTTTTTCGTCCAAGAGATTTCAGAAACGTGTACCAAACCTTCAACACCTGGCTCTAACTCAACAAAAGCACCGTAATCGGTAATATTGGTAACACGCCCTGTAAACTTCGCCCCGGATGGGTATTTCAAGGCTACATTTTCCCAAGGATCTGTTTCAAGCTGTTTCATCCCGAGAGAAATGCGCTGTGTTTCCGAATTAAACCGAATCACCTGCACCCGCACAGGCTGACCAATCTGTAACGCCTCAGACGGGTGGTTAATGCGTTTCCATGCAACATCTGTAACGTGAAGCAGACCATCAACGCCACCAAGATCAACAAACGCACCATAATCTGTAATGTTCTTGACAACACCATCAAGAACCATCCCTTCCGCCAAGCCTTGGATCAACTCGCTACGTTGCTCAGCACGTGTTTCTTCCAAAACAGCACGACGAGAAACAACAATATTCCCACGCGCACGATCCATTTTCAGAATCTGGAACGGTTGCAACACGCCTATTAAAGAGCCAACATCGCGCACAGGGCGAACATCTACCTGACTTCCGGGAAGAAACGCCATAGCACCGCCCAAATCGACGGTAAAGCCACCTTTAACACGTCCGTAAATTGTACCGTTAACACGTTGGTTGCTTTCAAAGGC
Organism: Acetobacter sp.; assembly: GCA_017474285.1. GTDB lineage: Bacteria > Pseudomonadota > Alphaproteobacteria > Acetobacterales > Acetobacteraceae > Acetobacter. Next base: position 35,891 of record JAFVHT010000041.1, on the reverse strand, counting down.
TTTTTCTAAGCTGTTCCACGCTTCCTCACGACGTGCTTTTTCACGCGAAAGAACAACATTACCATCTTGGTCTTCGTAGCGTTCAACGTATAACTCAATAACGTCGCCAACTTTTACTTCAGGCTTAACGCCAAGAGGTGCAAACTCACGTAAAGCAACACGCCCCTCACTTTTTAATCCAACATCGACAATGACATGACTATCGGTGAGACGAACAACACGTCCATGAATCACAGACCCTTCGAAACTACTATCACACCCTAAAGTTTCATCAAGAAGAGTTGCAAAATCTTCGCCACGGAAATGATCCGTATTCTGAGTTGTGGCTGAAGTCATATTATAATTATTAACCCTGCGCTGACCTGTGCTTAAAAATTACACAGCTCATGTCGACTTATCCTGCGCCTTGCACCCTGCAACACGACTTTCCAACCCCATGCGTAAAAATATCATACGATTGAACCCTATTCACAAAATTGCTCAAAACCTCCCGCTTATAAAATAACGGAAGACTTATATCAGGTAGAAAAACTATAGCAGTGACTTTGTCAACCAAAACTCAACATAATCAGGAAAAAATTATCAAAAAGCACTTTTTCAAAGGCACGATCACTCATCCGCTCTCTCATGAACCCTATGTAACGTTACATAACCTTACATATTGTTGTTATATTGTTTTAAGAGACGTACCGAGTCGCTCCCTGACAATACGTAAGGCTTCAGACAATATACTCGTCGCATCCATAGCGTCTGTTTCAATGACGTAAGCATCGTGTGCCTGACACAAAGGCGCATTCTCGCGGTTAGTATCAACATGATCACGGGTTTTTAAAGAGTCTTCTATTATATGGAGTTTTTCTGAAGCGTCTGGAGCTGTCATATCCCCGCCCATTTGGAGAAAACGTCTTAAAGCCCGTGTCGGTAATGAAGCTGTAATAAAAAACTTAACATCGGCTTCAGGAAAAATAACGGTGCCAATGTCACGCCCATCAAGAACGCCACCATGTATTGCAGCAAAATGTCTCTGAATATCAATCAACGCTTCACGTACTGCTGGTTGTGCGGCGACATTGCTTACCGCTTGTGTGACTTCTGAACTACGCAAACCTGATCGACGTGTATCTTCTATTGTCAATGCACGGGCAAATGTTTCTGCTGGATCCGTTGGCTTTGCACCTGCCTCAAGCACTTTCCACGTTACAGCGCGATATAACAACCCTGTATCAAGATAGGGTAATTTCAAAACCTCTGCTAATTGACGTGCCAATGTCCCTTTTCCTGCCGCAGCAGGTCCATCTACAGCAATAACAGGTCCGCCGATTTTCATAGGTCAAACCCCGCACCAATACTATTCATTAAAGATAAATAACCCGGGAAACTCGTATCAATAAAACACGTATCATCAAGAGAGACTTGTTGCTTAGCAACTAACCCTAATATAGACGCACTCATCGCCAATCGATGATCCATGTGGGTTTCCACATGCCCTCCGCCCGGAATATTGCCCCCTGTCCCCCATATGATGAGATCGTTGTTTTCTACTGCAGTACGAACACCATTTTTTTCCAACATAGACACAATAGCCCTTAACCGATCGCTTTCTTTAACACGCAATTCTTCGAGCCCACGAAAACGTGACACACCGCGTGCATACGCCGCCGCTACGGCTAAAATAGGATATTCATCAATCATAGACGGGGCACGCTCCTCAGGAACATCGACCCCTTGTAGTTCAGAAGCCCTGACAGACACATCACCGACAGGCTCCCCACCTTCTGTATAGGTATTTGTTATGCTCACCAATCCGCCCATTTCAATAATCGTTGTTAAAGCGCCTGTCCGTAAAGAATTAAGCCCTACGCCTTTTATGTGTATTTCTGAGTCAGGTACCAATAACGCCGCAACGAACGGAAATAATGCCGAAGACACATCACCGGGCACAACAACATCTCGTGCAATTAAAGAGGATCGCCCTTTTAACCGAATGATGCGCCCGCCCGTCGAGGTTTTTTCAACAGCAACTTCTGCGCCAAAATGCTGTAACATATTTTCTGTATGATCACGCGTTGCCACAGATTCCTCGACACATGTTTCCCCCTCTGCGTTTAAGCCTGCTAACAGAACCGCGGACTTAACCTGTGCGGAAGCCACTGGAAGACGATAACGTAATGGTGCAGGGTGTGCGTTACCTCGAATAGTTAGAGGTAATAACCCGCCCTCACGTGCCAAAAATACAGCCCCTGTTGCTGCAAGAGGATCCATAACCCGTTTCATTGGTCTTTTGCGTAAACTAGCATCGCCACTTAAAACAGACGTTACCCCATGTGTCGCAAGAATACCACAGAGTAACCGCGCTGCCGTGCCAGAATTTCCCATATCAAGCACATCGTCAGGTTCTAGTAAATGACCGACCCCTCTTCCTGTAACCCACCATTTTTTTGTTTCATCTTTTACAAGCGTTGCCCCTAAAGCACGCATTGCTGCAGCTGTACGGAGCACATCTTCCCCTTCCAACAAACCTGTAATCCCCGTTTGACCTTGCGCAAGAGCCGCAAACATCAAAGCACGATGACTAATAGATTTATCTCCTGGCACACAAAGAGTGCCTTTAAGAGGCTGCCGAGCATGCTTTACACATAATGGACGAGGAGAAGAAAAGGATTTTGTCATGCTTTTTCCTATGGTATCACTTTAATGCCCCAATCATGAGGCCATTTTATCGTCACGAATTTTTTCTAAAAAACTGTTTCTTATTTCACAGAACGTCGTTCAATTTCCACCCCGACGCCCTCGATTTCTTCAAAGGCATCAAGTTTTTCTACCCGCACCCGTACCACGCACACGCGTTGATCGAGGCATAACACTTCATTCGCAATCTGATTGGCTAAGGTTTCCACAAGTCTTACATGCTTTTCACACACAATACGGCGCACAAGTTGCACAACAGGTTCATATGACACAGTGCTACTCAGATCATCAACATACGCTTCAGGACCTTTTGCCTCCTCGACCCCAAAATAGACAGAGACACGAATACGTTGCGTTACACCATGTTCATGAGGAAAAACGCCAATATGGGCATCAAGCACCATATTCCGTAAAAACAAACAACGTAACGGAGGATCCTCTGCCCAAGGTACAAAAATAGACATAACCTACTCTTCCAAAGCAACACTGCCCGGCAGTGCTGGAGACCATTGCAAATGCTGCCCCCCATCAAGCGCGATCATTTGACCGGTTACAGCAGGTAAAGCCAATAAAAACAAGGCAGCCCGTGCCACTTCTTCCGCTGATGTTCCATGTCCTAAAGGTACAGACGCACATTGTTGTGCAAATTGTTCCGCCGTTTGTCTCACACTCGGCAAGGCAGGACCGGGACCAATAGCATTCACACGAATCCCATGCGGTGCTAATGCCAATGCCATGGTTTGCGTTAATGTCCACAAAGCGCTTTTAGAAACTGTATAACTCACAAAATGGGGCGTCAGTGACCAAACGCGTTCATCTAACATATTTAACACCATACCCCGCCCCTCCGCGGGCATGGCTTTTGCAAAAGCCTGCATAAGAATAAAAGGAGCTCTTACATTAGGCAACATATGTTTTGCCCAAGTTTCGCACGAAACATCGTTCCATTCATCTCGCTCAAAAACAGAGGCATTATTCACCAAGACACCTAAAGGTCCGCCCAAAAGACGCTGCGCTTCAACAATAAGCGCTTGCGTCTCTTTTTCATCGCCCAAATCAGCACCTATAATACACCCATGTCGCCCACGACTTTTAACACTTTCCAAAGTCTGAGTCGCGGCATCAACGCTTTCCTTATAATGAATAGCCACGTCAAAGCCAGCTTCTGCCAACATGAGTACCAAAGCACGCCCTAAACGAGCTCCTCCCCCCGTGACAAGGGCACGACGGGCTATCGCAGGATCAATCGGCAGCGCAGCAGTCCATGTCATAGAAAAAGTCCTTCTGTGTATTACGATGAAATGGGGTGACGCGCACTTAAAGCTGCAGCTAATGTGCCATCATCAAGCATATCAAGTGCCCCCCCTATAGGCATGCCACGCGCAACCCGACTCACAATAACCCCCGTATAACGTGCTAAAGTCTCGGTTAGCCAATGCATCGTCGCCGTTCCTTCTACAGTCGCGCCCAATGCGAGAATAATTTCTCTCACTTTACCCGTTTCAACCCTATGCAATAACGAAGTCACATTTAAATCTTCTGGTCCCCTCCCTGCTAAAGGCGACAATGTTCCACCTAATACCTGATACACACCACGATGGACACCAGCCCGCTCTAACGCCCAAAGATCCCCTACTGTTTCAACAACACAAATCAACCTTTGATCACGTTCTGTATCGGTGCAAATATGGCAGGGGTCTGTCGTATCTAATGTTCCGCACGTAGAACATGTCCCTACAGAGGAGCCCGCTCGTTCCAAAGCATGCACTAAAGGAAACAAGCGGGCTTGTGGATCACGTAAAAGATAGAGTGCCACCCTCCGTGCCGAACGTGGACCAAACCCTGGTAAACGCGCAAGCATACGAATGAGATCGTCTATCTCTTGGCTGTTCATACCGTAAAGCGATAACTATTTCTATTTTAGAATAACAGCTTAAAAAGGTAGCTTAAAACCGGGTGGTAAGTTAAGCCCACCTGTTGCTTTTTGCATTTCCTCTGCCGCTTTTTCATCTAATTTATGACGCGCATCAGCACTGGCTGCGACGATCAAATCCTGTAACATTTCCATTTCCTCAGGATCAGCTAATGCAGGATCAATGCGAATAGAACGCATATCCCCTTTACCACTCAATACTACGGTCACTTTACCTGCGCCAGATGACCCTTCAATAGTCATCCCTTCAAGCTTGGTTTGCATTGCTTCCATTTTAGCTTGCATTTGCGAAGCCTGTTTCATTAAGGATGCAAGATTTTTCATAATACTCTCCTCTTGTTAAAAACCATACCACACCACAACCACTATAATAATGCCTATCCTCTATACTTTCAAACAAGCACCTCTAGCGTCTCTTCTTCCTCACTATTGAAAAAGTTCTCATCAGGTAAGGGAAAACACCCCTCTGATAATTCTTCTTGTGGCAAACCATAACTATCAAGTTCCTTATCGTAAACATCATATACTTCAGATCCAGGAAACGCCATTAAGGTTGCCTGTACAAAAGGATGTCTTTCTACTTCCTTACGACGAAACTCAATAATTTCTGCCCCTTGTGCATCAAGAGTAGGCTTACCGGAAGCATTTGATAAAATAACCTGTCACGGTCTCTCTGTTGCTTCTTCAAGGATTTGGGAAAACTGGCGCGCTATATTTGTTGGCACAGATTTTTCAACCCGCATAACAATTTCACCAGGCTTAAAACTCACCTCATGGACTGCACAACGTAAATGTCCATGCAAAATTGGTGCGCTATTTTGCACAAGCGCAACAGCCTCCCGCCACGTTTTAGGCATTGGCTTAAAAGAAGGAAGAAGAACAGAATCACTTGCACGAGGCTCTTCCAAACAAACATGCTCACGCTCTTGGATTTTATCGGGCACAGCCTGTGATATTATATGAGTTGTCTGCTTCTGTTCTTTAAGAGGAGAATCAATAGGCGGAATTGCCTCATTATGGGTTTCCCCTTCGTCGACAAGACGACGAACAACCTCTTCGGGAGAGGGTAAATCAGCCACATAACACAAACGTATCAACACCATATCAGCCGCTGCTCGACGATCAGGAGCGTATTCTAATTCTTGCGCGCCTTTGAGCAACATTTGCCATGTACGCATTAACACAGGCACTGTCATCGCAGAGGCTATTTGCCCCCCTCGCACACGCTCAGCCTCAGACATCTCAGCAGCGTTTATTAACCCAGGATCTACCCGCAAGCGTGAAATCGTATGCACTAATTCTAGCATATCACCTAACACAAGCCTGGGATCTGCCCCACGACTATATGCTGCATCCATAAGGTTTAGAACCTGTGTCGTCTTTCCTGTCAATACCGCTTCCAGCATATCCAGAACAACCTCACGATCCGCAAGCCCAAGCATGTCACTAATGACTTGCGCACCAATAACGCCGTCTGATCCAGTATGTTCAGAGCCATGCGCAATCGCCTGATCAAGTAACGAAAGCCCATCACGAACAGAACCATCCGCAGCACGCGCAACCAAAGCCAACGCATCATCTGAGAGATGAACATGCTCCTTTTCTGTAATAGAACGAAATAAATCTACAAGTTCTGTCTGAGAAATCCGACGTAAATCAAACCGTTGACACCGTGATAACACTGTCACCGGCACTTTCCGTAACTCAGTTGTTGCAAAAATAAAGGCTGCCTGTTCGGGAGGCTCTTCTAATGTTTTTAACAATGCATTAAACGCATTGCGTGATAACATATGCACTTCATCAATAATAAAGACTTTCATTCGTCCTTGCACAGGTCGAAAGCGAGTCGCTTCAATAATTTCACGCACATCATCACACCTGTACGCGATGCTGCATCCATTTCTAAGACATCAGGATGTCGATCATTCAGAATAGCGCGACAATTCAGACAGACACCACACGGATCAGGCGTAGGTCCTCCTTTGCCATCAACCCCAACACAATTTAAGGCACGAGCAATAATACGCGCTGTCGTCGTTTTACCAACCCCACGCACCCCGGTTAGCATAAAGGCGTGTGCGACTCTCCCTAACGCAAAAGCGTTCCGTAATGTCCGCACCATTGCTTCTTGACCAATAAGATCTTCAAAAGTAAGAGGGCGGTATTTACGTGCTAAAACAAGATACTCTGCGTGATTTTGGGCGTGACTTTGAGAAGAAACTTGATCTGAAGGCAAGTCACTCTCATCAAATAAACAGGGACCTTCTGGTTCGGGGCTTGACGGTTCTTCAAGCTGTAGATCTTCCCCCTGGTGTTGATTCATACCTCACCCAAAAATAGAAATACCAGAGAAAAAACTCCTACAGACACCCTTTGAAACACCCCTTTATAGAGAGTGAACAAAATTTATTTGGAAAGCTGGTAATAACCCGAATGAGACCTCCCATGGCTGCTTCCTTCCAGACCTGACCTGTTTGAAAGGGCATTCGTCCACTACCAACTTTCCAAGTTTTTATTTCGCACCAAACTATCCCTTATGTCAAGCACATAATAAGCATTACTTTCTCTTTCTTTACCTCTTGCCACTTCAATGTTAGGAATTTACATAAGATTGTAAGAAACGATAAATTTATAATCTATTTATACTCAGGAGTGTTTTCTATGTCCGTTTTTCGTTCTTCTACTATAGCGATGATCGCTCTTACTCTGCTCTGTGCTTTACCCACTGTCTCGTGGGCAGATGGTGATGATCAGCAACCTGCACGACGCGATAATTCCGTTAATATTCTCCTTCGAAAAGAACTCGCTGTTTTACGTCTCTCCTCAAAAACGACAAGTACACCTTGCGTCAATGCTCTTAAAAAATTACACACAACACAAAATTTATTAAAAGAAAATGAAGACGACTATCAGAACCCAGATCTTGCTATTGTTGAAGACGTTCTAGAATCCGATTTTGAAGTAGCCTCCGAACGTTGTGCTGTTGATGTACGCGCTATATGTCAGGATCACAAATCTTCAAAAGAAATTCTTAAAGCCTGTGCAAAAATTGATACTCTCCCTATTGATACTCTCCCTGAAGAAAGTGACTAATTTCTATTCACAATGTTCTCAATGCTTTGATTATTTCTCTAAAAAGAGTTTTCAAAACTCTTTTATACTTTCTTGATTTCGTCTTAATTTATCTTATGTAGCAGGTAGATTTAAAATCATCTGTACCCCTTTACGTGTCGCCAGAACAGCAGCTTTTTCTCTTACTGTTAAACTACGCTCTGCACCCTCTAATGTCGAAGATTCTGATAATTTCAGAAGACCGACAAGTTGTTCAACATCTATAGGATCTCCTGCCTTACGCTCATGTGGAAGCATAGCCATATGGGCCTCTTGTAATGCCACATCAGCACGTAAAGCACGCATAGCTTCATAGGGTTCTTTAATGGTTTCTTGCCTCTCCTGTTTATGCTGTATATGTTTAAGCCGATCTAACACCTCCGGAAGCTCTGTTTCCTCTGGAATAAGTAATAAACCTGCTTGACGAAGTTTTTGCCCCATAGCACGGCTACTCGTCCACGCCACAAGAGGAATAGAAAACATCAAACCTAAAAGGACGGGTGTCATCCACAAAAACAAAGAAGGTGAAACCATCCACGCACCAACGCTTAATACCAAACCAAATGCCGTAAAAAACCAATAATTTTTAATGACCTCTCTTAACGGAACGTGACCATCATCTCGTCGTTGAACATTCCAACCTGAATCATGCCCTCTCATAATAGAGAAAATAACCGACGTTTGAATCATCATTGAAATAGGCGCAATTAACCCTCCTATTAACGTTTCTAACAAAACAGAGGCTCCAAGTCGCCATGCCCCACCACTTTCCTTTGTTATTTTATGATTAAAGAGCATAGCAATGTATGCCAATAGTTTAGGAGCGAGTAGTACAGCCATCGTCCCAATAAACACATCTCTCGCCTGTATAGGGTCAATATGCGGCCAATTTGGATAAAGGAGTTTAGTAGATCCGAAATATTCAGGACGTTGAAAATGTGCCTGTATAGAAATACAAACACCGACAAGCAAAAAAATTAACCACAAAGGCGACGTAACATAGGCACCTATACCGATAATCATATGCAAGCGACTGATCCAATGAAGCTTACGCGTTGGTAATACTCTCATATGTTGAAGATTACCTTGACACCACCGTCTATCACGAATAGCAATATCTGTTAGCGTCGGAGGGCTTTCCTCATATGATCCGTCAAGAGCTGGAATCATATGAATAGCCCAACCACCACGGCGCATTAGCGCAGCTTCAACAAAATCATGACTCAAAATATGCCCACCAAATGGAGGCTGCCCCGATATATGGGGTAACCCTGCTTGTTCTGCAAAAGCACGTGTGCGAATAATCGCATTATGCCCCCAATAATTCCCCTCTGAACCATGCCACCATGCAATGCCAAAAGCAATAACAGGTCCATAGACCCGACCAGCAAATTGTTGAAGACGTGCAAAAAGCGTGCTTCCCCCCACAATAATCGGTAAAGTCTGAATAAGACCTACCCCCGGGTTACGCACCATCGCATCGGCTAACCGAACAAGTGTTGAACCAGACATAACAGAATCCGCGTCTAGCGTAACCATACACTCATAAGCAGCGCCGAAACGACGAACCCATTCACTAATATTCCCTGCCTTTCGTTCGATATTCTTATACCTACGGCGATAGAAAATACGATTATATCCTCCTGTTTTCTCTCGCAATTTGAGAAAAGCTGCTTCCTCTTGTACCCAAATATCAGGATCTGTCGTGTCTGATAAAATAAAGATATCAAAAGCCTCAAGCTGACCTGTTTGTTCCAAACTCGTATAAATGGCTTGCAACCCTGCCATAACACGGTGTGGCAGTTCGTTATAGGTCGGTAATAAAAGAGCTGTTTTATGCTTTAAATGGGGCAAAGCACCAGAACACTGAATCCCAAGCCCTCGACCACCATGCGTAACAAACGAACAAAATCCTGCAACAGCTGATGTAAATGCAAGAGCAATCCACATAAACAACACAGTAAACAACAGCAGTATAATAATACCAAGCGTTGAAACCCCTGCCTCATCCATTACTTTACGTGTACGCCATGCCCCATAGGCTGTTATCAACAGGGCAGAGCCAATCACGGCTGCACGACGTAAAACAATACTATGCGGCGAAGTAACAGGCTTACCTTTTCTCCCTCTCATATCAGGAGGAACATGCAAGTCCTGTACTGGCATGTCCAATGGTGCCTCTAATGGCAATGCAGGAAAGTGTACCCCCTTTGTAGGAAGTTTGTTTTCAGTTACGGTGTCCACCGGTACAACCATTGTTCAGATACCGGACCTGAGTCTGTTTCCAATGTAGCACTCAGATCAGATACCTTGGCATCACCAGGTGCAAATTCAAACGTCGCCCGCCAACCTTTGATATCAGGATTTGGTTCAAGCACAATATTTCGTATTGTACCAGCAGAAGCTTTAGGTGTAATATGAAAATGTGTCTCTTTTGATAAATGGCTAAAGATATCCCCCGTAAAATCAATGCAAAAGAAACGAGCATCCCCATTATTCGTCACAGTACCTACACGCGTTGCACCGATTCTAGCCAATGTCGTCGGGAACGGCACATCCCATCCCCAATACATGCGATAGGTATACATATATTCCCGTCCCGCACGTAAAGGTTCCTTTGGTCGCCAAAACGAGACAATATTATCATTAACTTCGTTAGGTGTAGGAATCTCTACCAATTCCACCCAACCAGAACCCCAATCACCAACAGGTTCAATCCATAAAGAGGGACGTTTTTCATAATGAAGTTGTAGATCTTCAAAGTCATGAAAAGCACGTCTCCGTTGCACGAGCCCGAACCCTCGTGGTGAGACATCAGAAAACGTCGAAATTTGTAAATCTAAAGGATTATAAAGCGGACGATAAAGTTGTTGCCCTGAACCCGTCCACATTTGCAAAGCTTCACTATCATGGGCAGCAGGTCGCCAATCATCTACATGGCTATGATCATTAACACCGAAATAATACATACTTGCCAACGGTGCAATACCTGATTGGCTAATCACTGTACGCGGAAATAATGACGTTTGTACATCAAACACCGTAGGATCACCAGGGCGAATAGTAAATCGGAAAGCCCCCGTCAACGAAGGGCTATCTAACAGAGCATAAAGCACCATGGCTTGAACATCGGGGTGAGGTTTTTCTAACCAAAAAGCGCGAAAAATAGCAAATTCCTCACCTTTTGGATCCCCTGTATCATTGGCAAAACCACGGGCAAAAAGACCATAATTCTGCCCTTTTGCAACAGCCCGAAAATAAGAAGCCCCTAAAAAAACGCAAAATTCCTCTTTAACACCGGGCGTATTGATAGCCGAACGTAAGCGAAAACCTGCAAATCCTAAATCACTATCAACTTTTAAGGCTGGATCAGCATAAGTAAATAAATCAGACGAATACGGGACAACACTTGATCGACCGTCGACCACTTCATAGATCGCAACACGTGGTTTATAAAGAAACCCGCGAGGGAAAAACTCTACATCAAAATCAAGATTATCCGTTGCCCATAAAGCACATTCATGTTTATATACAATACTACGATATTGATCAAAGGTCAAATTTTCGATCGCTTTAGGTAAATGTTGCTCTGGTGCCCGATAAGGTAAGGTGGAGAGCTTACGCGCGATCTGGATAACGGTACTATCATCAAATGCCCCCGTTGCTCCACTCATATTTTCAGCGTGTGCGACATGTACTACCCCCCCTACCATAGAAAGCAGTGCTGTCCCTACACCCGCCCTGATAATATCGCGCCGTTGCACCTTTACTGACACCCTTAACCTCCTACTACAGACTACCCCATATAATCCATGACCGGATAGTGATACCGAATTTCACAGAGATTAGTGACTGCTCACGTTGTACAAATCATATATTATGAGAAATCGTCTTCTACGATATCGTGATCACTTACCCCCATCATGGCTTCAGCTACAACACCTGCATGTTCACGCACTTTATGCTCAATTAATGCAGCCATTTCTGGATGATCACGTAAAAATTGTTTCGCATTTTCACGCCCTTGTCCAATACGCTGGCTATCACATGAAAACCATGCCCCAGATTTTTCAACCACCCCTGCTTTGACGCCTAAATCAATCAATTCACCTACTTTACTAATCCCCTCACCATACATAATATCGAATTCGACCTGCCGAAACGGCGGTGCCATCTTGTTTTTTACAACTTTAACACGCGTCTGATTTCCTAAAATTTCATCTTTATCTTTAATAGAACCAATACGACGAATGTCCATACGAATAGAAGAATAAAATTTAAGTGCGTTTCCCCCCGTCGTTGTTTCAGGATTACCAAACATAACCCCAATTTTTTGACGAATTTGGTTCAGAAAGATCATCAATGTATTGGAACGAGCTACCGTACCTGTTAATTTACGGAGTGCCTGGCTCATCAATCGTGCATGCAACCCGACATGACTATCGCCCATATCACCCTCAAGTTCAGCACGAGGAACAAGGGCAGCCACACTATCCACTACCAAAACATCAACCGCACCAGAACGCACAAGTGTATCTGCAATTTCAAGTGCTTGCTCACCTGCATCAGGCTGACTGATTAACAAATTATCAACATCGACCCCTAATTTTTTAGCATAGCCCGGGTCTAACGCATGTTCCGCATCAATAAAAGCACAAGTACCTCCATTTTTCTGGGCTTCAGCAATAACATGTAAAGCAAGCGTTGTTTTACCAGAACTTTCTGGTCCATAGATTTCCACCACACGCCCACGGGGTAAACCGCCAATACCAAGTGCAATATCCAACCCTAAAGAGCCCGTAGAAATAACGTCACCTTGCTCCTTCGGGCGCTGCCCAAGACGCATAACAGACCCTTTACCAAAAGCCCGTTCAATTTGATTGAGTGCTCCCTCAAGCGCTTTTGCCTTATCCATTGCCTATCCCTCTTTTTTGTTAATCTAATCACTTCCCTACATATAGCAGAGTTACAAAATCTACACACACCCCGTCTAAAGTATCACGCTTTTTCTTATTCTCGTATCAAGAATAATCAACATTAAAAACGTTCCTGTTGACACCAACCAACGCCACAAAGAAAACACACTTAATGCTTATGGACAATAGGCAAAGCTAGCCCTTTTCCTTGAGGATCTGTCCAAGCAAAACAACGCCCTGCATCACCCGGTAGACCCGCAGGACACGACACACTATTCGCTCTACCACTCCCTCCTTTAATAGGCTTCGGGTTAACACCTGCCACGGCTGCACGTAACGCAAGAGCTGCTGCATCCGCAGCGCTATTTTGACCAGAAGCAGCTGCAACAGCGCGCAATTGCTGGTTTCCAATATGAGCAATACCCGCCGGTAAAAGAGGTTGAGGCCTTCTTAAAGGAGAAGCAGCCAGCACAATCCCTGTAGAACCAGCAATACGACCTGTACCAAATAGATTATTCATCGTTAAAACACAAGCAACGGTTTCACCAGAACGATCTGTGACAACATAACTCGTTGACGCAGGTAATGGCGGTAAAGACATCCCTTGAGGAAAACGCCCAGAGTCTAATATATGCTGTGCCTCAGCAATAGGCCTCATTTGACCTTTATTCTGCTGACGCCACGCCGCCACAACCTGATCAGCATATATTATTTTCCCATGAGAAAGATAACGTGCCGCCATACCTAACCCACCATCAGCTGGCGGTGGTAAAAAACTGAGATCAACACCATTTTGACGCGCTGTAAGAGGTTTTTCTACTTGTACAAGAGAGCGACGTAAATCTTGAATCGTCAGAGCACCACCCGCTGCATTGGTCCCTGTTACAAAAGCCTGCCCAAGAGCACCGCCATAAAGATCACCGACACCCGCTATACGTAAGCGTTCAAGAGCCCCGGCCAGACGTGTTTGTACCAAAATATCATCTGCTTTAAGCAGTGTACCGTCACGCCGTGCAAAAACAGTGCGTGCGTTATTATCAGCCAACAATGCATTTTTTACCGTTGCCAAATCAGACGCCAACAAGCGACTCACAGGCACACCCCGAGCGGCTAAATCCCGTGCAGGCACAAACAAATCGGCCAGTTGAACACTACCATAACGTAACTGAAGCAAAAACAAACCACGGGCTAACATCGGTACCGCTGCAGGACGATCCGCCCCACTGTTTGCATACCTACCTCTACGTGGCAAAAATTCAAAAGCTTGTCCTGTAGATTCTCCTGGTCGCCATGCTAAACAAGCGCCACCACTTCCTAATGATGCACGTGAAGGCAAGGTTACAGCCAAAGCCAACCCTAATGCTGTAGCGGCATCAGCAGCATTACCCCCTCGTTCCATAACATTATACGCAATTTGAGCCGCATGTGGTTCATCAGCAGCAACACTCCCTACAAAGCCACTCTCAACGGGTTTGGTTGTTACAACGTTTTGCTCACCACAGGCGGTTAAAGCCCCACTTCCGAAACAAACGACAACAATACGCAACAAACGTGGTGTAAAACACAGCGAACGACGCCATATAATAAAAAGTTTTTTTTGAAATCTACTTAACACGGACTAACTTCTCCATAGCCCAACATCTCCAATACTCTACCTGCACAAATCGCCGTTTTTTTGTTTTCGTAAAAAATAACAAAAAATGTTAATACATGAAGACTCATACATGACAAAACTTGTGAAAACAGTCATACTACGACTTCTATCTTATCTCAACATCTGTTCAATACCCTATTTGTGGATACGCAACATGGCTCGATTGTTTCTCGTACGTTTTTTTATAACATCAATAACATTTCTTTTCACCTTAGAAACCTCTTCAGCACAAACGCATAATAGCCATTTTACACCGGCTCAACGGGCTGAAATTATTTCTATTGTGCGTGAGGCACTAAAAACAGACCCAACGATTTTATCTGATGCTATTACAGCCTTACAAGATAAAGAGTCTGCCAAAAAAACAGAGTCTGCTTTAGAAACTATTCATAACAATCCCCATCACTTCAGCCAAAGCACAACAGACATCGTTTTAGGCAACCCTCATGGAACATTGAGCCTTATAGAGTTTTATGATCCACGTTGCCCGTATTGTCGCAAAATTCTTCCTGATTTAGAGACACTTATTGCTGACGAACCACAACTTCGGCTTGTTGAAAAGGTTGTTCCTGTTCTCGGCCCTAATAGTATAATAGACGCAGAAGCTATTTTAGCTGCTAAACTTCAACACGCTTATTTTAAATTTCAAAAAGCCCTTATGTTTGATACCACTCCCCCTGGTATAGAACGTATCCGCAGAGTAGCTTTAAAAACGGGTCTTAACCCCGATCGCTTAATCCGCGATATGAAAAATCCTGCTATTACTTCAGAACTTGCTAAAAACATTGCCCTTGCTCGCTCTATTGGACTTGATGGTACACCTACTTTTATTATCGGAGAACAAAACATCGTTCCCGGTGCTGTTTCTTTAGAAGATCTTAAAGATCTCTTATCACAATTAAAACAGAACACACAAAAGCCTTAACTTTTTTAACTCTATTACGTTATCTTTCTTCTCACCATGTTCGCACAGCTTATGCCTTCTTTGCTCATCGGTCTTGCCGGTGCCTTTGGCACATTACTCCGCTATTGGATCGGATTGGCAATAGCGCACTGGAACGGTGTTCTCCCATGGGCAACGATGCTGATCAACATTACCGGCTCGTTCCTCATCGTTTTTTTTGGAGACTTAACAGCTTTAGAAAGTAAATTCCCCCTCTCAGAAACAATGCGAACAATTATTATGGTTGGTTTTTTCGGCGGTTATACCACGTTTTCATCGTTCAGCCTGCAAACGATCAACCAATTAAAAGATGGTCACCCCATTCATGCCCTACTTCACATTAGCTTAACTGTTATACTCTGTATCATCGGTGCTGCTGCGGGATATATGGCGGCGGAGGTTATAAATCATTGAGAGTCCTCAAAAAGACGAAATAACAAAAAAACAACTCGCCACAATTTACTTAACGATAGAGCACTCTCCTGATCATATACCATTCGTTGTTTACCTAAAAGAATAGGGCATCAGCCTAAAAAGTAGGACACCCTCTTCTTATAAAATTAGCTTTTATATTGAACTTCTTGGACAGAGTTCAAGTTGAGGGTTTCAAATCTTCCGCATTATCATCTCTGAAAAAGGACCAAGTTTGACCTCCATCTGAAGTATAGACAAACTCTATGTCTTTTTGACCATTAGAAGAACTAATTACTGGTTGTTCGTGCGGAAATTGATCAAATGGAGAGTCACACCACAAAGTATCAGAAGTAAAAATACAGGGTATATGGAAACCATAGGAAAAAAGAGGATTAAGAGAGAGAGATTTTGGCATATTGACTGTAAAATTTGATGTCGTCAAAGGTAATGAAACAAACTCTAAAGCTATCAGTGAAACCTTTTCTAGTTTTAAAGGCATTACGAGATCTCGGAGATTTACAGACGATTGCGATATTGATCCGGTTAAATTGTTTGGATTTGGAGAGGTATGAATCGGCGTAATAACAAATAATGTACAAGCTGTAGGGGGTGGAGCATTTTTTGAAATCTCTTTCAAAGCAGCAAGAGCCGTTTCAAAAGGCTTTTGCTTTTTACAGGCGCTAGCATCAAAATTTTTTCGAACAATTTCTGTGTTATTCCCTGACCCGGTAAACATGATCAGTAGTACCACAGCGATAATACCAATAACACCACAAATAATTATAACTTTTTTCATAAAGAATCTATTCCCCATACAAACAAGATTTTTTCTTAAACAAAAGATAATAAAAACCGGTTCAGAATTTCTGAACCGGTCTCTTTCATAACACCCTATTATAAAGTGTTTTTAGGCGTTTTTGACCATACCCCGTAAGACGTATTGGAGAACACCGCCGTGTCTGTAGTATTCCACTTCATCGAAAGTGTCGATACGGCAGAGCAAGAGTACCTCTTGCGTAGAACCATCATGTCTTTTAATAACCATGGTGACATCCATACGCGGTTTGAGGTGTTCAAGCCCTTTAATGCTGATCACTTCATCACCTTTCAGCCCAAGTGTCTGGCGTGTGGTACCTTCTTTAAACATTAAGGGGAGAACACCAACACCGACGAGGTTAGAACGGTGAATACGCTCAAAGCTTTCAGCAACGACAGCTTTCACACCAAGCAAGAGTGTGCCTTTTGCTGCCCAGTCACGCGAAGAGCCTGTACCATATTCTTTACCACCGATGACAACCAATGGCACACCCTCTTTCTGATACGCCATAGCGACATCGTAGATAGTGTCTTCTTTGCCATCTGGGTAATGTTTAGAATAGCCACCCTCTTTACCATGAAGCATTTCGTTTTTGATACGAATATTGGCAAAAGTGCCCCGCACCATCACACGATCATTACCACGGCGTGACCCATAGGAGTTAAAGTCTTCCTGCTTAACACCATGTTCAATGAGGTAGCGACCTGCTGGAGAATCTTTTTTGATATTCCCCGCCGGAGAGATATGATCTGTTGTGATACTATCTCCAAACAGCGCCAAAATACGCGCCCCTTCAATGTCACGCAGAGCATCTGGCTCAATTTTCATGCCTTTGAAGTAAGGCGGATCTTGCACATAAGTTGATTCGGCATCCCACTTATAGGTTTCAGAACCTGTTGCAACTTTGAGCTCTTGCCACTCTTTTGTGCCTTTACCGATATCACGATACCGCTTAATAAATTCTTCACGCGTGACATTTTTTGCAATCTCGTCGTGAATTTCTTTATTTGTAGGCCAGATATCTTTTAAATACACAGGTTTACCATCTTTAGAGGTGCCAAGCGGTTCGGTATGAATATCCTTACGCATAGTACCCAAAATGGAGTAAGCCACCACAAGCGGCGGGCTTGCTAAATAGTTCGCACGCACGTTGGGTGAAATACGCCCCTCAAAATTACGGTTACCTGATAAAACAGAAACCGCTACAAGGCTATTATTTTCAATAGCATCAACAATGTGCGGCGCTAATGGACCAGAGTTACCGATACATGTCGTGCAGCCATACCCAACAGTGTTAAAGCCGAGCGCATCCAAATCAGCCGTTAGGTTAGCTTTGTTCAGATATTCCGTAACAACTTGAGACCCGGGTGCGAGAGATGTTTTCACCCATGGTTTGGGGTGTAAACCAAGTGCCCGCGCTTTACGGGCTAACAAGCCAGCCGCAATAAGCACTTCTGGGTTTGAAGTATTGGTGCATGAGGTAATCGCTGCAATAACAATATCCCCATGACCAAGTTCATACTTCTCACCGGCAACAGGCACTCTTTTGTGAGCTTCTTCTTTAGAAACACCTAAAGAAGACGTTAACTCATGTTCAAAGGCTGTTTTTGCGTTTTTCAGTTCTACGCGATCTTGCGGCCGTTTCGGACCAGCAATTGACGGAACAACTGTGCCAATATCAAGCTCTAACGTATCTGTAAAGCGAGGTTCTGGCGTTTCAGCTGTACGGAACATACCCTGCGCACGCAGATATTTTTCAACGAGTTTAATACGGTGCTCATCACGCCCTGTTTGACGTAAGAAATCTAACGTCATGGCATCAACAGGGAAGAAGCCGCATGTTGCGCCATATTCTGGTGCCATATTCGCAATTGTTGCACGGTTTGCAACAGGCAAATGATCAAGAGCTGGACCAAAGAACTCAACAAATTTACCAACCACGCCTTTTTTACGCAGCATTTGGGTTACTGTCAGCACTAAATCCGTTGCTGTCGCACCTTCTGGGAGTTTCCCTGTAAGACGGAAACCAATCACATCAGGGATCAACATAACGATGGGTTGCCCAAGCATAGCGGCTTCGGCTTCAATACCACCAACACCCCAACCGAGCACACCAAGGCAGTTAATCATGGTTGTATGGCTATCTGTACCATAGAGCGTATCAGGATAGACATAGTCTTTACCGTGAACGTTAGCTGTCCAAGCAACCTGTGCAATATGCTCAAGATTGACCTGATGGCAAATACCTGTATCTGGCGGCACAACAGAGAAGTTTTCAAAAGCCTCTTGCCCCCAACGTAAGAACGCATAACGCTCTGCATTACGCTCAAATTCAAGCGTTCTGTTTTTCAGCTGAGCATCGCTTGTTCCGTAATAATCCACCATCACGGAGTGGTCGATAACCAAGTTAACGGGCACAAGCGGATTAACTTTTTTAGGATCACCTTTCAGGCTAATAATTCCATCGCGCATAGCCGCAAGGTCAACAACAGCGGGAACGCCTGTAAAATCCTGCATCAGAATACGTGAAGGCTTAAAAGGCACTTCCTTTGTGCTTTTAGCCTCTTTAAGCCACGCGACAACGTCTTTCGCATGGTCTTGTGTATAAGAATGACCATTTTCAAAACGAAGAACGTTTTCAAGCAAAATTTTCAAAGAAACAGGCAAACGGCTAATATCGCCAATTTGCTTACTTGCTTCTTCAAGTGAAAAATAGTGGTATGTTTTACCGTCAACCTCAAGGGTGCGGCCAGTTTTAAGGGAATCGTGCCCAACAGACTTCATAATTATTTCTCTCCGATCACAGCCAAAAAGCTGGTGATAGACTCAGGATACCTCCATGCGCTTTATCACGCACACCCACGCCTGCCAATGACCTAACGTGCACCATGCCCTGTTTTTTCTAACCACTCCACAGTAACACTAATACACATGCTAGATGACAGCCACGGATCACGGGAAGATTTTGCTTTACTCCTATCACATATCTCTTATGATAATCAAGGAGAAATCCTCTCCCCATAACTCTCTATTTCAGATAGAGTCTTCACAACGTTTTTTCGATCACCGTACCCTGTCATCATACTCCGTTACCCACTTTATACCCCGTGTTGACCAACGCCCCTTTACCAATATTAAAAGCCGATACACTTTGCGTTTATCGGAATGAAACCCCTATATTCATAAATGTGAGTTTTACACTCAACGCAGGAGAGGCGCTCCTTTTAACAGGACCCAATGGTGCTGGAAAATCCACGCTCTTACGCGTTCTTGCTGGACTACGTCGTCCAAATTCTGGTTGTCTTTTTTGGCAAGGCAAGCCGATTGAACTCTATACCCATGCCCATACACACCGTGTTGCCTATCTAGGTCATCAAGATGCGCTTAAGCCAAGCCTGAGTGTTCGTGAAAATCTCGCTCTTTTTGTTCGCCCAGAGCATAGCGCGGAGTACAAAAAGTTAGATCATAGCGGTTATGTTACAGATTCCAAGCCGAACACCCTTGAGGCTGCCCTTACGGCTATGAATATTTTGCCTTTAGTCGATAAACCCGCCCGTATGCTCTCTGCAGGGCAAAAACGCCGCGTTGCCCTCACACGTGTTCTTTTAGCACAAGCCCCCCTTTGGTTGTTAGATGAACCCAGTTTAGGGCTAGATCATATGGCTATTGATTTTTTAGGGACCGCTATTGCCCAACACAGAGCACAAGGTGGACTTGTCATAGCAGCAACACACACACCTCTTCCCATGCCCGAAGCAATCCAACTTAGTTTACTCGGAACTACAAATACACCACCATCATGAACTCCTCACATCTCAACATCTTATTTTGGGGCATTGTTTTACGTGATTTACGATTAGCCCTCCGTCATGGCGCTGATACATTGGGGTCCGTTCTTTTTTTATGTGTCACAACAACCCTTTTTCCGCTTGCTCTTGGTCCGTCACCTGACCTTCTACGCCGCATGGCACCAGGTATTTTATGGGTCTGCACATTACTTGCAGCACTCCTCCCTCTTGAAAGACTTTTTGGGGCAGATATTGACGATGGCACGTTAGATCACCTTTTGCTGACAGGAATCTCTCCTACCCTTATTGCCCTTGCTAAAATGCTCACACACTGGCTCACAACAGGTTTACCGCTTTTAATCCTGTCAGGTCCTTTAGCGCTCATGCTTAATCTCCCGATGAGGGTTCTCCCTATTCTCCTTATCGGGCTTTTTCTTGGATCTGTTATTTTATCGCTTATTGGCGGTATGGGTGCTTGTATTGTCCATGGTGCACGTCATAGCAGCATGATTCTTTCTTTATTAACACTTCCCCTTATCACACCTGCGCTGATTTTTGGCGCAGGAAGCCTTGATTCCGCTATGACAGGTCTCTCTTGGCAAGCCAATATAGAGTTATTGGGCGCTTTTGCAGCAATCGCTCTCCCACTTTGTCCGCTCGCCGCAGGAGCTGGGTTACGCATTGCTGCCGAGTAACATTCTCAACTTGAGAGAAAAGGAATAATTTAAGTATACTCCGCCTTCCCCTGATCACCTTGCAGAAATGCTCACTCATATACGCTATGACAGTGCCGGGCTTATCACAGCCATTGCCCAACACCACGCAACACGTGAAGTACTCATGTTGGCATGGATGAACCATGAGGCTTTGCAAGAAACCCTCACCACAGGGCGTTTATGTTATTATTCACGCAGTCGGCAAAAATTATGGCGTAAAGGAGAAATTTCAGGGCAAATTCAATATCTCGTTGAAGCACGGCTTGATTGTGACGGTGATGCCCTGCTTTTTTTGGTAGACCCCACAGGAGTTGCTTGCCATACGGTGCGCCGTTCTTGTTTTTATCGCGCTTTAACCCCCAAAGGGCTCATCACACTCACACAGCCTGAAAAAACCCGCACGAACTTTATCCGCATCTTACTTCCTCTTAAAAATGTTTTTTGAGTTTGTCTTTACTCTTATTAAAAAGAACATTTTTATAAGCAGTATTCTCTTAAACTATGATAAACACACTAACACTATAAAAATAACTTTGAATAGAATTCAATAATAATAATTATTATTTGACTACAATAGCTACTTTGTTATAATATGTTTTTCAGAAACTGTAATAACTTTGGAGTATTAGAAATGAATTACCCCCCCCCCCCCCCCGTCCGATTCCTCTGATGATCTCTTTAACAAATTATTTAACCGATTAAAGCGTACCTTATCGTCTGAACAATTTAAGGAAGCTCAAGAAAATTGGAACAAATTTATACAAGGAGGAAAACAGCACGCCAATATTTTTATATTAGGCAAAACAGGCGTTGGAAAAAGCAGCCTCATTAATATTGTTTTTGGTGGTCAAGAGGTCGCTAAAGTCGATGAAGGAGAGCCTGTCACACAGAAAATTCAAGAATACCGTTCACCAAAATACCCTTTAACTATTTACGACTCTAAAGGGCTCGAACTTGAAGAGTTCGAAAAAATCAAAGAAGAAACTATTAGCTTTATCCAAAACAAAAATAGCTCTGAAAATGCCGATGATTATATCCATCTCGTCTGGTTATGTGTTGCCCGCAATAGTGCACGCTTCGAAGACGCAGAAATCAACCTCGCCAAAGAACTTACAAAACTTCCCGCAGTCGGTGTCATCGTAGTCCTAACCAAATGTGACTCGCCAAATGACCCTCTAACAAAGGAATTTTTAGAAAAAGCCAAAGAAGCCTTTCAGGGATGTACCGTTCTTAGAACACGTGTCGAACAAAAAGACCATGATGACGACGGAAACCTTATTAAAACAAAACCCGATTGGGGTATTGATGAACTTATCGATACCTCCCTCAAACTTATCCCAGACTCACAAAAACAAGCTTTCACAGCCGCTCTCAAGGTTCAACGGGTTAGAAAAGAAAAAGAAGCCGCTTATCAGTATCAGTGCGCTCTGCAGGCTAAAAAAGAAGCCGCTAAAAAAGCCATTAATTGGGCAACGGCTGCCGCAGCAACTGCAGCGGCAACACCTATCCCCTTTTCGGGTTCTGTTGCCATCATGGGTGTTCAAGCGGCAATGATCGCCAAAATTTCATCTCTCTTCGGCATGAACATTATGGAGGGTAATCTAAAATCAATATTATCGGTTATTCTTGGTCCACTTTTAGCAAAATTTCTCGGTAAAACTGTCATTGCTGGTTTTCTCAAAATGATTCCGGGTATCGGCAGTGTTGCCGGCGGGCTCATAGATGCAGGCGTTGCAAGCACTGTCACCATACTCATTGGTAATCTCTACATAGAGGTTATTATGGGATTTGCAGAGGAAAATAAAGAACTCTCACCAGATGACGTTTTTGAAGAGTTTGGAGAAAGATTACGTTTGCTTCCCAAAAAATAAATCTCCCTCTTTTTTCTCTCTTTTTAATGTACTCTCTTTCATATACTCTGCTTGTTCAATTCTTCGGCAGCTTTGTTCTTTAACAGAATATCCAGCAGGGCGAGGGCTGCGGCTTGGGCAGGTTTCTGCCCTTGCGGGGCTTTGAGAGTTGGTAAAACATTATTGAAAGTTTCTTTTTGGTGCTGGGCGGCTTGTGGTTGGCTTAACAGTGTTTCTAACGCTTGGGCGAGTTTATCGGGACGGCAATTTTCCTGCAAAAGCTCTGGCACAATAGGTGTGCCTGCGAGCACGTTGATCATAGCAACATAAGGCACGCAAATGAGCCGCCGTGCCAAAAACGCCGTTATAGGATGAACTCGATAAGTCACCACCATAGGCACACCGGCAAGGGCAAGCTCTAATGTAGAAGTCCCTGATTTCGTTAAAGCGACTTGAGCTGCGGCAAAAGCATCATATTTTTCTTGATGATCGGTAATAAGAATCGGGCGAACTGACCACGTTTTTATCGCCTGTTCAACGCTGGAGAAAAGTGCCGCTGACATTTATTGTAGTAATAAATGATGTGTTTCTAAATAATGTTTCCGTTGGCTGTAATACTGTGACCACTTCGTCCACACTACTGCTTTGTGATGTATTGTTTGCCAAATCTTTGAACAGCCCACGTAATAGTTGGCGAGTTGTGGCGGGTGAAGCTGTGCAAAAATGGGTATAATATTTGTATAATTCGCATTATTTTGGGCTTCTGAAACAGCGTTCATAAAAGTGTTATTGACGTTCATAACGGTGCTATAGAGGTCACAGCATTCGCTCAAGTGTATGACTTGAGACATGATTTCTTGGGGGGTCTGCCCAGTAGTATACACACCCATGGCGTTCAACACCATTTCCCCAAAAGCCGCATTTTGGAAATTTACGAAGGCAGGGTGAGTATACGAGTAGCCTGTTGCGCATGTTTCTGGGGTTGGTTGTGGGATTTTGACATTTTTGATCCCTGACGCCATTTCTGTAGACATTTGGAGGAGGAGGTTTTCGCCTTTTGCGACAGCGTTTGTCAGTGTTGTTTGTGTATATCTAAAACAGCCGGTGAGATAAGTGCCCAAAGATTTGGGGGTGAGCATGGCGTCAATTTGTGCCATGTTGTTCGTCGCTGCGGCAAAATGACCGGCAACAAGTGCCTGATTTGTCGCCCGAGAGAGCTGGATAAGCTTCATTTTTTGCACTTCGTAAGGAGCGTATAAATTCCCGCCTGTTTGTTGGGAGAGAACATTCTGTAATAACCCGTAATCTATGGCGTTTCTGAGATCGGCGACGGTCAGGTTATTTTGTTGGCGATAGGCAGCGGAACAGGTTTCTTTTGAGGGGACAGGGTAGCTTGTTCTTTCAGGGGTATGTATCCCTGATGTCATTTCAATAAAGCCTTTTTCGAAATACCGTTGAGGTTCAAAAAGGGCACAGCCAGAAAGGGAAAAAGCGAGGCTAATACTTAATAAAAATTTATGGGGGGGGGTAAAGAACATTTCTTTGTCTTCATAATGCGTTTTCCTATTTTCCTAGTTTTACTCATTCTATGACCTACCTAACACAACTCATATTGTCCATAACACTTAGTATTGATACACACACACTCGTCATTCATATTGATGGTGGTACCATTGCACAGAACGATAACATGTTGGACATCACATCAATAACCCTGTCAAAATAACCCTATCAAGCAAACCAAACAAAAAGAGAAGAAAAACACTAAAGATGAATATAACATTCAGCTAGATGTAATACTCATCTAGTGGACGAAATCCATTAAAACAAGTTGAACAATAAGTTGAGACATAAGCTCCCGCCCCTAAGATAACGAGTGTGTCACCTGACACCAGATCTAGCGGTAAGGTATAATGTGTTTTTTCATAGAGAATATCTGCTCCGTCACACGTAGGTCCTGCCAACACGACAGACCCTAAAGCCAATTCCTCTTTTCCACCAAAATCTGATTGACATAAGTCAGATTCTAAATAGCGCCACGACAGAATAGCATAACGAATGGACTCATTTTCTGTTTCAGCAAGCCCACCAAAACGACCAATATCTAAATAAACCCACCGCGTGCCATTGCGTGCCCCTCGTGCACTAACCAAAACAGCCTCAGTATAGACAACACCCGCTTCCCCTACAATAAAACGACCAGGCTCTAGCAATATCTCTGGCCATTCCTCCCTGAAATACCGACTTATCGTATTTGAAATAGCTTTTGTAAAATCATCAATATCAGGCACGTCTTCGGCATAACACACGGGAAAACCACCGCCAAGGTTAACCATACGCATGTTTAGACCTTCCGTTTTTAATTCTTCAAAGAGACTCGCAACACGCGCAATAGCCACTTCATAAGCCTCAACAGATAACTGTTGACTACCAACATGAAAAGACAAACCGTAAGGATCTAAGCCTAAAACACGCGCCTCACACATTAAATCATGGGCTGATTCAACGGTTGTGCCAAATTTACGTGATAACGGCCACTCTGCCTTATAACCGTCCACTAAAAGCCTACAATAAACAAGACTCCCAGGCGCGTTTTGCGCCAATTTTTCAAGCTCTTCGCGACAATCAAAAGCAAATAACCTAACACCTGCTTCATACGCTTTACGAATAGCAGAAACTTTTTTAATCGTATTCCCAAAAGAAATAGAGTTTGGCTGCGCACCAGCCTTTAAACAAAGGGCAATTTCTTCCCACGATGCAGCATCAAAACAAGCGCCAAGTTTAACTAAACGTTTAAGAACAGCCATAGCTGGGTTCGCCTTAACAGCATAATAAATACGCCCTTTTGGCAACAGCTTCTGGAGTAACCGATAACGATTTTCGACCTCATCAACATCAACAATTAAACAAGGCGTTGACGGATTCTCTTGAGTGATAAAACGAACAATTTTGGGATTCATCCCCTCACTTTCCCTCCCTAGAGCTTACTAGCTTAAAATTCCTATCTGTTCTAACAGATAACAATGAGAAAAGACTTTGCAAAACAGTCTAACGGACGAGCACTCTATAGAGACTTTCTAAGTTACAAACTAGAGAGGCATAGTGCTAGAACGCCTGACGTCGTTGCATAACCTCAGAGGGCCAGTGGCACGTGCGTTTACTGCGCTAAAAGCAATATA
Organism: Acetobacter sp.; assembly: GCA_017474285.1. Lineage (GTDB taxonomy): Bacteria > Pseudomonadota > Alphaproteobacteria > Acetobacterales > Acetobacteraceae > Acetobacter. Next base: position 9,882 of record JAFVHT010000041.1, on the reverse strand, counting down.
CGAAACGAAATAGAGCATGAAAGCAAGCAAAAAATTGATATTTTTTAAGAAAAACGCAAAAACGCCAACAAAAGTCGCGTAACCTCTCCTTAATGTTGCTATACTTAACAATATAGTCAAAAATACCTTGCTTTCTATAAGCAGGTTTCCTTGTTCTATTCTAAAATAGTTTTATCCTTCCTTATGGATCAACAAAATCTCCCTCACAACAAACAAATTCTACACCCGGCAGCTTTAGGTTGGACAGGTTGGAAAAGAATTCTCCCTCGTATTACCCATAATCTGTTTGCTGGTTCTACAACCCTGATGGCAGCAGGATGCGCTTTTTATAGTACATTGTCTCTTTTCCCCGCTATCAGTGCACTTATTTCTATTTACGGTTTGGCTTTTGATGTACGTACCATAACGCCCCAAATGATGGTACTTCAGCACCTTTTACCTACGCCCGCCTTTACCCTTATCCAAGATAGAGTGCAAACCCTTGTCAACGAACCACATACGTCGTTGACATCTAACCTTGTTATTTCTCTTATCGTCGCTCTATGGTCTGCCTCAGCGGCAACGCGCTCTGTTATTTATGCTCTCAACATAACCTATAACACGCATGAAACACGTAATTTCCTCGTCTTTCATATCATTGCTTTTTTCCTAACATTAGCTGTTGTCATTGGTGCTGTACTTACGATCGCTCTTATGGTTGCTGCCCCTTTGTTGTTCCATATGATCAGCGAACTCCATATTCCTGTAGGCATTCCTATCGATGCCCTCAGCTTACTAAGGCATTTAACCCATTGGAGTAGTTTTATTGTCCTCTTTATTTTTGAGACTCTCGTGCTTTCTGGGCTCTATAATTTTGGTCCTAATCGTCCAAGACGTACCTCATGGTGTTGGACGATGCCAGGCGCTATTCTTGCCACATTGATATGGATTCTAACCTCCCAAGTGTTCTCCTACTATGTCGCGCATCTTGCTGATTATGATATGACTTACGGACCATTAGGCACTGTTATCGCGATCATGATGTGGTTTTTTGTTACCGCGTGGGTCGTCCTCATGGGAGCAGAAATAAACGCCAATATGGAAAACTACGCCCTCAACAATACCTTACCCAATAGGATAGGGTACCGTCCTTAAAAAACGCCTCTTTATAGGAACATTTCCCCATATCTTCATGCTTGTGCAAAAATATCGCGAAAGCCAAGGACAAGCCAAAGAAGAGATGCGCCTAACTATTCAAAAAGCCGTTAGTGCAAACCCTGAACTGCGAAGCAAAAAAGAACTTATCGACTCATTTCTTGCACAAGTTAATGCCCATGAGAATGTTATGCACGACTGGAATGACTTTGTAGCAGAAAAACGCGAAAAGGAACTCAACGAACTCATTAAGGCAGAAAATCTAAAGCCAAAAGAAACACGCAAATATTTTGATATGATTTTCCGAGATGGTGAAGTTAAAATGTTGGCACTGCTCTTGATAAAATCCTCCCAACAATGATCCGTTTCGGTGGAAGCAACCGAATGCAAAAGAAAGAAAGCATCATTGCGAAAATCAAAACTTTCTTCGAAAAATATTCTGGTATCGGCACAGCACCGAAGTTTTCAGCTGATGAGGACAATACAGACTCATAAAAAAGCGCCCTCAACACAGAAGGGAAGTATCAACACGCTCAAGGTTTGAGGGTTTGACCTGTGGGCTTGACCTGTGCGCCTCTTTTTGAGTACACTTTTCTGTATTTCATTTCTTGATTTTTTAATTTTTCTGCGGGAGTCAGGGATCTCTTATGCGTGCTTCTCCAACGTTTTCAAAATATTTGCGTCTTACAGCGAGTGTTGCTTTAGCGAGTTTTGTGGTCGGTTGCGCGGACAACACGCCCCCTCCCTCTTATCCCCCTTTACATTATGGTTATTTAGGTCCTATTGCCCTTAATACCCGCTCTTTAGTCATTGAGAACCACACGCTTTTAAACCCTGTTGCGGGTAATATTGGTTATGAATCGCCTGTTCAGCCGATTCAAGCGGTACACCAAATGGCTGAAGATCGTTTAGTGGCAGCTGGGGGCACAAGTTCTGATAAAGTCGCACGCTTTGTGATTGATCAAGCCTCTATTGTACATGAGCCAGGCGGAGATCTTGTTGGAAAAGTAGCCGTGCATCTGGATATTCTTAACCCAAATGCACAATGTGTGGGATATGTTTCCGCCCAAGCAAGCCAAACCCTCCACCCTGACCCATCGCAACCTATAGAAAGCCCACAAAATCTTTACAATGTCACCCGTGACATGATGAAAACCCTTAACGTTGAATTTGAGTATCAAGTGCGTCATGGGTTGAAAAAATGGCTCGTGAATGATGGCAGCTTACAAGAAAATGACAATGTTCAATCCCAAAATATAACCAATACTCCTCCCTCCGCCACACCGTCATCTTCTCAAACGGGCACTCAAACGGAACAAGAAATGAGTAATGCAGAGGGTAATGCAACGGGTGCGGGGGATACACCACAACCTTCAGTAATAACACCTTCTACAGGAACAGAAGGACCAGAAGCAGCACTCACAACCCTTCCCTCTACAACATCTAACAACACCCCCAACAACACTCTGCCGGGCGGACCGTCTGTTCTGACATTGCCACAAAAACAAATGCCAACACCACCGGAGGCAGGTGTTCCCCCCCCTGCGAGTGACAATATCGGGAACAGCGTCATACCCGCAGCACAACCCACAACACCAACAGGAGGGGCAGAAGCCCTGACACGCCTTCCCTCCAACAACACACCCAATAATGCACCAACGAGGCTAACGGGACAAAATTCCTCTGTTCTGACGTTGCCGCAAAAACAAAACCCCTCAGCGGCACCCGCAACACTTTCTCCCCCCCCAAAACCCGCTGCCCCGCATACGCCGCCAAAACCAGCAGATTTTAACCCCATTTTCCCAGCGGGGAATTAAGAGAAAGTTCATGAAGATGGACTAAAAGGGGAAGGTGTGAACACTTTATAGTCTTTGCATATTTTCTCTATATTTCCGGGTTCAACATGACGCAGATTGATTTTTATCATCTCACCCGTACAGACGTTTTTAAGGCGCTTCCGCCGTTGTTATCGCGTACCTTATCAAGCGGACAAAAAGCCGTGATATGGTGTACTGAAAAAAAATTCCTTGAAGAGTTGGATAAAGAACTTTGGAAAGTTTCTTCTCCCTCGTGGTTACCCCATGGTCGGCAAGGCACTCTCTGCCCTGATATACAGCCTATTTGGCTTACCACAGAAGAAGACTGCCCAAATGCTGCCCGGTTTTTATTTTTACTAGAAAACCGACAATGTACAGATTTTGCCCTATTTGAGCGTATTTTTGATCTTTTTGATGGGCATAATGACGACGCCGTTGCAGCAGCCCGTACGCGCTGGACTGCGGCTAAAACCGCTGGTTACACACCTCATTATTGGAAACAAGAAGAACAAGGCTGGAAACGCGCTCGTTAGTTTTTTCTTTAACCCATTCTTTAGAGGGGAACTCTTTTCCTCTTGAAAAAAGGAAAAATAAAAAAGGGGAAGGGGAAAAATCCCCTCCCCCTTATTTCGACGCATACACGACGAGGTTATTTTTCAAACCCTGTGCGTACAAAACAATCAAGCAAGCGCACGCCAAAGCCTGTTGCCCCTTTAGGCTGACCATGACGTGATTTTTTTGCCCAAGCCACACCGGCAATATCTAAATGTGCCCAGGGTGTTTCCCCGATAAAACGCTTGAGGAATTGCGCGGCTGTAATAGAACCCGCATCGCGCCCGTTGCTAATATTTTGCATATCAGCAATATCGGATTTTAATAATTTGTCGTATTCTTTCCCTAAAGGAAGACGCCATAATTTTTCACCTGTTTTCAAGCCTGCTTTTTCCAAATCATGTGCCAAAGTATCATCATTTGAAAATAAGCCCGCATATTCATGCCCAAGACTCACAATAATAGCCCCCGTTAATGTCGCAAGATCAACGATGAGCTGAGGCGTAAATTTTTTACAGGTGTAATCCAACACATCGGCTAACACAAGACGCCCTTCCGCATCGGTGTTCAGAACTTCAATAGTTTTTCCTGATGCACTTTTCACAACGTCTCCCGGGCGTTGGGCTTTGCCTGAAATCATATTTTCAACCAAACCGACAAGCCCTACAGCATTGACTTTAGCTTTCCGTAAGGCGAGCGTTGTCATAAGACCGGCAACGGCGCCAGCCCCTGCCATATCCCATTTCATTTCTTCCATACCGGAAGCAGGTTTGAGAGAAATACCGCCCGAATCAAACGTAACCCCTTTTCCAACAAAAGCCAAAGGTGCCTCGCCTTTTTCGCCGCCATTCCAACGCATGACAACCATACGGGGTTCGTTAATACTTCCTTGCGCCACCCCTAAAAGCGCGCCAAAACCCAATTTTTCCATAGCAGCGCGGTCAAACACTTCAACCTCAAGCCCATGTTTTTTTAAGTCTGAAAGACGATCGGCAAAATGACTCGGGGTTAATATATTAGCGGGTTCACTCACTACATTACGCGTAAAGAAAACACCCTCAGCAACGGCTGAAAGAGAAGACCATAGAGTTTTTGCTTCATCGACATGAGACGTTAAAAGAGAAAGCGCCGTAAGTTTATGGTTTTTCAGCGCTTCCGGCTCATGATGATAAATACTAAAATGATACGCCCCTAAAACCGCGCCAAGGGCAACATGGGCAGCAAGTATGCCCGAAATATCGCCTGTTATAAGTGACGCTGTTTTTTCTTTTCCTAAAAGAGAAGCGGCGTAACCCCCTGCTTTTTCAGCTTCCCACGCGTGAAACGCCTCTTTTTTACCGATACCAATCAGCACAACGCGCGAAATATGAGGCGCAGGCGCTAAAATAACACAATGTGTGTCTTCTTTGCCAGTAAACTCTTCGGCTTTAGCCGCTTGAGCGAGAGACTCTGCAAGCTCTTTTTTTAGACCATGAAAGGTAAGCGTATGCCCTTCATTTTCATGGGTTAATTCAGGAACCAAAACAGCTAAAGCCCCTTTTTCTAACGTTTCCCCGTCAGTTTTCCCGTCAGAGTGGTGTTGATCGGAGTGATTTTGAGGTAAAAATGAAATTTGAAGCATATGTTCTCCTCACTGTTGTATGTTACACTCATTGTACTCTTTCCTCTTAGGTACGTCGTCGTTCCCTCTTTGGCAAGAGTCTGTTCAAAGAATTTACCCATCGCCCGATATATACAACAAACTCACCCCTCTTAAAGCGCATGATTCAGCATACTGACACCGAACTCCTTGCTTTAGCGGCAGAACTAGCCGAAAACGCCGCCGATATGATCCGCACTATTCGTGCCCGTGGATTCGAGACAAAAACCAAAACCGACTCCTCTCCTGTCACAGAAGCCGATCAACAATCAGAAGACTATATTCTTAAACGTTTACGGACTGAAACGCCCCATATTCCTGTTATTGCAGAAGAAGAAGTCGCTGCAGGGATTCATAATACAGCAGGAGACATTTATTGGCTTGTTGACCCCCTTGACGGCACACGGGAATTTGCCGCGGGGCGTGATGATTTCACCGTTAATATCGGTCTTGTACGTCATGGGCGCGCTGTTTTAGGTGCCATGGCTTTACCCGCTTATCACCAACTTTATACGGGTTGTGTTGGACTTGGCGCTTGGCGACGTGATGCGCACGGACTTAACACGATTCATGCCCGCAAAACACCCGCTGATGGGCTGACTGTGCTTGCCTCGCGCCATTATGCAGATGATCAACGTTTAGCGCAGTATTTAAACCATTTTTCTATTGCCACACTCACTAACATTGGCTCTGCCGTTAAATTTGCCCGCGTTGCTGAGGGCGCTGCCGATCTTTATCCCCGCCTTGGTCCTACAATGGAATGGGATACTGCCGCCCCGCAAGCCATTGTTGAAGCCGCAGGTGGGTGTGTAACATTGTTTGATGGGTCTGCCTTACTTTATGGCAAAACAGACTGGAAAAATCCTCCTTTTATTTGTCGTGGTATCGTATAAATTTAGCTTTATTTTTAATATAATGTTTTAAACTTTATATAACAGATACGACTCCTAAAACCTGCCGTTCTGATTTATTCTGACTTACCCTTAAAACACATATCACCCCGATGACACGCCTCTTAACACAGCGCCTAGACCATAGCCCAAAAAGCCTTGAGCATGCTGCGCGTCTTTTGCGTTCTGGTAAAGTTGTTGCTTTTGGAACTGAAACCGTTTACGGGCTTGGGGCAGATGCGACCCAATCGCACGCAGTTGATCGTCTTTTTGCGTTAAAACGCCGCCCCATTTCTAAACCGCTAACAAGTCTATTCCCGCAAGCTGACCTTGCTTTTCGTCATGTTATCGCCTCACCTTTAGCGCAAAAACTTGCCAAACATTTTTGGCCCGGACCGCTGACACTCGTTTTACCCCGTGCACCGTCTTGCCCTATAAGCGCCCTTACAACACAAGGCTTAACCACATTAGCCGTCCGTGTCCCACAAGGGCACGCTGTAACCCGTTTGCTTGAACTCGCTGACACGCCTATTGCTGCCCCTTCAGCTAATATCTCAGGGCAAATTAGCCCCTCTACCGCCGACCATGTTCTTGAGGAGTTTGATACTCTTATTGAAGCTGTTGTAGACACAGGCGCCTGCCCACTTGGGCTTGAAAGCACGTTATTAGATCTTTCCTCTCCATTAAAGCCGCGTTTGTTACGGTTGGGCAGTATACCGGTAGAAGATCTTGAAGTTTTTTGTGGTCCTCTTGCCCCCCTATCAACAGAGACTCCAACAGAATCGCCAGAAAAAGCAGAAGAAAACGTTTCTTTTTCTTTCGCCTCTTGTGAAAACGTGTCGTATTATACGCCCCATTTGCCTCTCTACCTTGAGAGAACGCACGTTATGCCTGATGAAGCCCTGCTTGCCTTTGGTCCACATCCCCCCTCTTCAGAGGGTCTAACGTGGAATTTGAGCGAACAAGGTTGCCTTAAAGAAGCGGCTGCCCGTCTTTTTGCGGGAGTGCGTTTTTTAGACCGTGAAGGACAACGCCGCCATTTACGCGCTATTGCGGTACAACCTATCCCCCGCACAGGGTTAGGACAAGTGATTTATGACCGCCTTCACCGCATGCGTGCTACTTTTACCCCTCATTTTTCGACGATTTCCGCTTTGCCCCATCATATACTCCGTAATACATCCCCTAACACACCATGACGACCATCGACCCTAAGGAAATTAAAATCCTCTCGGATATTTTAGCACTCGTGCTTGAAGAGCACCCGGGGCAATCAAGCACCGCATTAGAGACTCTCCGTCGCCGCGCAAAACGTAATAATACAACAGGGGGCGCTATTAAAAATCTTTTTCAAGTATTAGCCACCAACCCCTCTAAAGCACGGGAAGCTTCATCCGCCTCCTCCCGTAGTCGGAATAGCACGCGCGCCAAACAACAAGCCGCATCTGATACAGATACATACCGTACCCAATTACAAGAAATGCGCGAAAGCATTAGCCGTTTAGATTATAAACTTAAAACCGTTATTGCTCAAAACGCCTCTCTTGAACATGAGTTAGACCTTACACGGCAATCCCGTGCCGAGCTTCAATCCCGTATCGCAGGAGCAGAATTGGCACTTTCTCGTAAAAAACGTCTTATTATGACGTTCGTTTTTCTTTCGGGATGTGTCACAGGAATTGTCGTTATTGCTTGTGCCCTTTTTATATTCCCTATGATGGGACATGTTTAACTTTTATCTCTTTATTATAGAGGATAACGTAATACTCCTGAAATTATTTTATAGTGACGTTTTTTCACATTTATTGGTAGAGTAGACCACGACGTTAATAGTTTAAGTACAATCGTTACGAGCCTCCCTTTTTCCTTTCAACGCCTATTACAATTAATTGAGATTTGAGCATGACACACCCAGCACTTCCTCCCTCTTTACATGATGCCCTTTTACAACTTCTTGGACAGACAGGTTTTCTCACTGATACCGCCGATATAGCGCCTTTTTGTACGGATTGGTGTTCTACCCATCATGGGCGTTGTGCGGCTGTTCTCCGCCCCGATACCACTGAAACATGTGCAAAAGCTGTTGCCCTTTGTTATGCCCACGACGTGCCTATGGTGCCTCAAGGGGGTAATACCAGCCTTGTTGGTGGCGCAACACCTGACGCCAGTGGAAAAGCGGTTGTTATTTCAACAACACGGATGACGCGTGTTCAGCATATTGATCACGCCGATTTAACGATGACCATCGAAGCGGGTGTAACACTGAGAGCTGCGCAACAAGCCGCAGAAAAAGAAGATCTTTTACTCCCCTTATCTATTTCCTCTGAAGGATCAGCCAATATTGGGGGTGTACTCTCCACAAATGCGGGCGGAAACCACACTATTCGTTATGGAAACGCGCGTGAACTCGTTCTTGGGTTAGAGGCAGTGCTCCCTGATGGGGGTGTACTCAATGTCATGCGTAAATTGCGTAAAGATAACACAGGATATGCCTTACGTCATTTACTCATCGGATCTGAGGGAACTTTAGGGATTATTACGCGGGCTGTTCTTCAGTTACAACCGGCACCACGCTCTCGTGAAACAGCGTTATGTGCTGTTGCAGGACCTAAAGAAGCTCTTGAGTTATTTGCTGCTTTTAGAAAGCAAGACCCTGCCGCGACCTATGCTTTTGAGTTTATGTCGGGTACAAGTATGGCTTTTGTCAACACATTTATTGAGGGAGCTACTTTGCCTTTTGATAAACCAGCACCTGCTTATATCCTTATAGAATTGACCAGCCCACGTGCCGATCAAGCCATACGCACCGTGATGGAAAATGTGCTTGGTGCAGCTCTTGAAAGTGGGCTTGTCCGTGACGCTGTGCTTGTGGAAAGTGAAAAACAGCGGCAAAGTCTATGGAAACTCCGTGAAGAACAAGCCGAAGCCCAAAAACGCGCGGGTATATCGGTTAAAAATGATGTTTCTGTGCCTCTTGCCGCTATTCCTGATTTTCTTGCTCGCGCAACAGAAGCCTGTATTACCCTTGTACCCGGGGTACGGGTTGCGCCTTTCGGACATATTGGCGATGGCAATATTCATTTCGACCTTGTGCAACCTGAGGGAATGGATCTTTCTGTTTTTCTTACCCATGCGCCTGCCCTTATGCATGCTGTCGCTGACGTTGTTCGGGATCTTGGTGGTTCTTTTTCAGCGGAACATGGTGTTGGACAACTTAAAAGCTATATGATGCCAAGCTGGCGCGGCGGTGTAGAGTTAGAAACCATGCGCCGAATCAAAACAGCCATCGACCCTAAAAACCTGATGAACCCGGGGAAGATTTTTCCTTAATTTTCTCTTTCCTTTAACACCATTAACACCATGTCCAATTCTTCTCTGTTACGGTGGTTACCGCGTTTATGGCGTGTTTGCGGGGCTTTAGCTCTTGCAACGGGCACCATTATGGGCGCTCTTATTGCCCATTTACCGGATAAAGATTTTGCTCATGGTGGGCGTGAAATAGCCCGTGTTGCGATGCAAATACAAATGTGGCACGGGCTTGCGCTTATTCTTTTAGGGCTTATGCATAAAAGTGCTAGCCTTTTGTTGCTTATAGGCGGGTGTGGCGTGCTTTTAGGCATATTGCTTTTTTGTGGCAGTGTTTATAATACGGCTTTTACAGGACAGCACGCCATTTTAGCCCCCGTAGGTGGAAGTCTCCTCATTCTTTCATGGTTTATCCTTGCTCTTGGGTGGGCTATTGAAAAAGAAAGTAAAGAATAGCCCCTCACTTGCCCTAGTTTCTTCTTTTATTTCTTTTTTTAATCTGTTTATCTCAATAAAAAAACAAACGAGATAGAATAGGTTGTAT